>NZ_JBDPNJ010000006.1:0-150103 GCF_039770665.1 Paracoccus sp. SSK6
ACGCATGGCGACAACGGCATCGTCGGCGGCTTTCTCGAAGGCGGCCTTTTGTTCATCGTCCAGGTTACCCCAGAGCGACGGCGAGACGAGGATGATCGTCGAGGAATAGACGTGCCCGTCCAGCGTCAGGTTCTTCTGCACCTCGTTCAGCTTGGCCGAGACAATGACGGAAAGCGGGTTTTCCTGACCGTCGATCGCCCCTTGCTGCAGCGCGCCGATCACCTCGGGCCAGGCCATGGGCGTTGGCGCTGCGCCAAGGGCGCGGAAGGCCTCGATGTGAACCGGGTTCTCCATGGTGCGGATCTTCAGGCCCTCAAGATCGGCCGGCGTCTCGATGGGGCCGCGATTGCTGGTGATGTGGCGGAAGCCCTGCTCCCCCCATGCCAAGGCGTGCAGACCTGCGTTCTCGAACTTGGCAAGCATCTCGTCGCCGATCTCGCCATCCAGGACGGCGCGAGCATGTTCCTTGTCGCGCAGAAGGAAGGGAATGCCGAGAACGCCGACTTCGGGAACGAAGTTCGACAGCGTACCATCGGAGGCGATGGTCATCTCGACCGTGCCGAGTTGCAGCCCTTCCAGAACCTCGCGCTCGCCTCCAAGGCCGGAGGACGGGAAGTGGCGGAAGCTGAACTGGTCACCAAGGCTGGCCTTCAGGGATTCCTCGAACGCCTTGGCCCCTGCGCCATAATGGCTGTCCTCGGCCAAGGCATAGCCGATCTTGATCTCCTGCGCAGCAACAGGCGCGGCAAATACCGAACCAAGCAAGGCGGCAGCCATAAAATGCTTCATTTCTCAGGTTCCTCCCTCGGATCGGGCTGAAACTAGCTTCAGCCATACGAGATGCGCAACCTATGAACGCAACATTGAAGAACTTTGATGAAACCGTCCGTCTTTGTGAGTCGGCCGGCAACAGGACTGCAGACATTTTCTTCCGTTTCAAGCCACGGCAATCCTCCTTGGCACGATGATGCGGGCGGCGCCTGCCAGCACAGCAGCGTTCTTCCCCGACCATGTCGAGGATTGCTGCGGCCGTCGCTTTGGAACGACCATCTCCGTGTCTGGCAATTCCTCGCGACAAGCGCCTCAGTTCCGCTTGTTGCTTTACTTGCGCCTACAGACAACTAGACGTTGATCAAGCTGGCCGAACATTCACCTTGGCTGCTGGTTCTCCATATCCCGCAATGGATAAAAGTGAGCCATGACCGCAGACAAGAAGATTACGACCGGAGCAAATGACCGGCCGAAATCCACAGCATCGCGCGAGCTGCGTCAGGAATTCCAGGCGATAGCGGTGCAGTAGGCAATGCTGATGAAGAGCAACTGGATGCAATGCGCGCCGCGCTGGGGATTGAGGACTCCGTCGAAACTGGTGTTGACCGCAGCCTGGCGCTTCAGAAGGACCATCAGAGGAACGATCCGAAAGATAAGTGAGCCCCTGTCGAGGGAGTCGAGGAGATCGACGGTGCCGAGGCTGACGAGGACACCTACGGTTAGTTCCGGCCGAAGCCTTGGGTGCGCGGGCGACACCATATTACGGTGTTATGTCGGAGCCGATTTCGTGAACCGCGCAGCGGATAATACGATCAGCCGCCGCTAGCGTAGCGAGAATGATAATTCGGAAGCCCTTGTCGCCTTCTCATTTTCTAGCGCTTCCGTTCCGCCAGTCCCATGGCATGACGAACTCGATGCGTCAGACGCCACGCCTTGCTGCCCGCGCCACGACCTCCTCGGGACTGAACCGCCCCGGGTTTACCGGCGAGTAAAACACTCAAAGGATGAGCCCTATGTCAAAGCCGAGATTCACCTACCAGGAGACGGTCGATGTCCGAGAGTTCGAGCCGAAGATCCAGAAGCTGCTTGATGACCACGTCGTGGCGATGCCAGCGGAGACCATCATTGAGGTGGTCAACATCAACGATCCCGACGCGCTGAAGGCGGTCATCGAGGAGACGGGCGTCTCCAAAGCCTCAAGGGCGGACCGCATTGCCAGCGCCTCCCGCCGGGCAATCACCGAGAAGATGGATGAAGACCCGACGTTCTACAAACAGTTCTCCGAGTTGCTTGAAGAGACCATTCGCGCCTATCGCGAGAAGCGGCTCTCCGAGCGCGAGTACCTGAACAGCGTCGTAGACCTTGCGAGCAAGGTGGCACGCAAGGATCGGGGCCGGGATGTTCCCGGAAGCATCCGGGGCGATGAGGATGCACAGGCGTTCTTCGGGATCCTGGACGGTCAGCTTAAGACCAAGGGCGATGAGCCGGTGGCCAGCGACGATGCCGCCGCGATCGCACAACAGATCATCGATATCATCAAATCGCACCTGATCGTCGACATCTGGTCGAACGAAGTGGCCCAGAACAATCTGCGCAACCCCATCGATGACTACTTCTTTGACGTCCTTCGCGACGAAAAGGGCATCAACCTCCCCGTGGAGGTGCTCGACGATCTCGAGCTGAAGATCATAGACCTCGCCCGGGCCCGGTTCACGGCATGAAGCGGGAACTGCACTGCCTGCAGTACGGCGAGCAGGAGATCCAGTACCAGATTGTCCGCCGCCCGAGGAAGACACTGGAGATCGGCGTCGAGCTGGATGCGTCGGTGGTGATCGCGGCCCCGGAAGACGCGACACTAGACGCCATCGAAGCCAAGCTGCGGAGGCGCGCGGCATGGGTGACAAGGCAGCAGCGGTACTTCTCCCAGTTCCTGCCGCGCACGCCGGAGCGCAGGTTCGTCGCCGGGGAGACCCATCTCTACCTCGGCGCCAGTACCGGCTGAAGGTCGTCCCGCATGTCCAGGAAGCGTGAAGCTGATCCGCGGCTCCATCGTCGTGCAGACTCACCGGCCGACCAGGCCGGAGGTGACACGCGAACTGGTCGAGGCATGGTACCGCGACCGGGCCCACATCAAGTTTCCGGAACGGATCGAACTCTGTCTCGGTCTGTTCCCGGATCCCGAGGCATTCAGGCCGAAGGGTCTAATCGTGCGCCAGACCCGGCAGGGTGGGGGTCCATGTCCCCGGCCGGACGTCTGTTGCTGAACCGTCGCCCCGTGCAGGCACCGGTCGACGCCATCGACTACGTGATCACCCACGAGCTCTGCCACGTGGCGGAACCTCATCATGGGGCTGCCTTCTTCGAGCTCCTCGACAAGGTGATGCCCGATTGGGAGCGTCGGAAGCAGAGACTGGAACGGGCCATGGCCTGAGAACTTCCGAACCTGGTCGTGGCAGACGTAAACGCGACTCCAATCCAAGCAATTTCAACGGATCGAATTTCATCAATATTTACATAGTCTTATGATAAATTCACCAAATCCGCGCAGTCATTAGGTCCGGAGAATATCGGCCCTGAGAGATCCCTCCGGGGCCTTTTGGCGGCTGGCCCGGTGCTCAGCCCCTCCCGCATAACCCTCGAAAACAACGGAAAAATCCGGCCGCAGCCGGATCGGGAGAACGCTTTCGCGGGGGCAAGTGGCGGACAGTGAGGGATTCGAACCCTCGAGACGGTTCCCCGCCTACACACTTTCCAGGCGTGCGCCTTCGACCACTCGGCCAACTGTCCGTGGGCGCGGTCTAGCCGGTGTCGGCGGCCTGCGCAAGTCAGAGCTTTGAAATACGCTGCTGAAGTTCGGCCAACTGGCGACGAATTTCAGCCATGTCCTCGCCTTCGCTCTCGGCACCGGGCCGCTGCTTGGGCTTGCGGGCGGGCGCGGCCTCCTCTGGCTGGTCGGGCGCGTCCAGATCGGCGGGCTCCGGTCCCGAGGATCCAGTCCAGCCGCCCATCATGGCCTTCAGGAAGGCCTGCTGCTGGCGGTGCATGGCGTCAAAGCCCGGAACGCGGGCCATCGGGTTCGGCATGACCGCCATGTTTTCCATCAGCTTCGACTGGCTTTCGCGCAGCATCTCGAAACTGGCGGCCAGGAATTGCGGCACCACCGATTGCGCGCTGGTGGTATAGCTGCGCACCAGATCGGTCAGAACGTCGATGGGAAGGACGTTTTCGCCCCGGCCTTCGTGTTCGGCAATGATCTGCAGCAGATACTGGCGCGTCAGGTCGTCGCCGGACTTCAGATCCACGATCTTGACCTCTCGCCCCTCGCGGATGAAGGCGGCGATATCTTCAAGGGTCACGTAATCGCTTGTTTCGGTGTTATAAAGCCGCCGGCTGGCATAGCGCTTGATCAGCAGCGGCGTGGACGTTCCGGCCATGTCGGACCCTCGGGCAAACGGTTTCCGACATGATGGGTGCTGCATGCGCAAAAGGCAAAGAAAATTCTGCACCTGCCAAAGGGCTGTCCGGCAGACATGAAAAAAGGGGCGATGTCGCCCCTTTCCTCAGATCACTTGTTAGGCGCGATTATTTCGCGGCGACGGTGGTCGCGGCCTTCTTCACGGCCAGCTGGTTGTCGCGCGCCACGGTTTCCGCAACGGTGCGGGCTTCGGCGGCCACGTCCTTGCCAGCGGTCAGCATCAGGTCAACGGTGTCCATCTGGACCTTTTTCGCCACTTCGGCAAAGGCGGCCATGTGCTCGGCCGCGACTTCGGCGGAAGCCGAGGCGAAATCGCTCAGCGACTTGGCGTAGTCGGACGGTTCCTGCTTGACGACGGCCAGTTCACCCATGCGGGCGATGGTGTCCTTGGCCCAGCGGGCCGAAATGTCGGTCGAACGCTCGGCGGCGGTCAGCGCAACCCGGGCCAGCTTTTCGCCCAGAACGCCCTGCGATTTGAAGGCCTCCTGGAACGACGAGGTGTCGATCGGGAAATTGGCCACCATGTCCTGGAAGGTCTTTGCGAAATCGGGGGTCTTTGCCATGTCAGTCACTCCTATCAGCGCAGCGGAAGGAAGAGATTCGATGAGAGAGGTTTTCCGCAGCTAAGCCATTCTCTGACGGCAATATGAATGCTGCGCCGCGGCATTGCAAGTCTTTTATGCTGCAGCGCAGAAAAAGTTAATCGGCAGGAAAGTAATTCAACGTCATTTTTTGTCATGCCGTTTATCGCTTCTAACAATCACGCTGCCCTTTCATGGACATAGGTGCCGGGCGCAGGCGCAAGGCCCTGGCCGGGATCGCGGGCGGGCACCATCGGCCCTGCCCGTTCCGCCAGCCATTCGCCCCAGCGGGGCCACCAGCTTCCCTCGGTGAACGAGGATGATTCCTTCCAGGCCTGATGGTCCTTGCTAAAATCGCGGCTGCCCATGTAGTGGCCGTATTTCTTCTTGGAGGGCGGGTTGACGATGCCCGCGATATGGCCTGATTCGGACAGAATGAAGGTCTTGTCCGTGGACCCCATCCGCGCCACGCCGCGCCAGCTGTCCTTCCAGGGCGCGATGTGGTCCGTTTCGCAGGTGATCGCGCATAACGGCACCGTCACGTCCGAGATATGCAGCTTGTGGCCCAGCAGTTCGAAGCCGCCTTCAACAAAGGCGTTCTGCTGGCACAGCCCGCGCAGATATTGCATCGTCATCTTGCCGGGCAGGTTTGTGCTGTCGCCGTTCCAGAACAGCAGGTCGAAGGCAGGCGGCGTTTCCCCCATCATGTAGCTGCGGATGGCCGGTCCCCAGACGAGGTCGTTGGGACGCAGGAAGCTCATGGTGCGCGACATCAGCCTGGCGCGCAGCATTCCGTAACGGTTCACCTCGTCGGCGATGCCGTTGACGAAATCGTCCTGCAGGAAGCTGACGAATTCGCCCTGGTCCGAAAAGTCGGTCAGCGTCGTGAACAGGGTCGCCGAATTGACGCGGTCGTCCTCGCGCTGCTTCAACAGCGCCAGGGTCAGCGACAGCGTGGTCCCGCCGATGCAATAGCCGACGACGTTCAGCTTTCGCTGGTCGGTCAGGTCGCGCACCTTGTCCATCGCGTCCACATAGGCCGAGACATAGTCCTCGAGCCCGACATCGGCATAGCTGGCATCGGGGTTCTTCCAGCTGACGACGAACAGGGTATGGCCTTGTTCCACCAGCCATTTGATCAGGCTGTTCTGCGGCTTCAGGTCAAGGATATAGAACTTGTTGATCCAGGGCGGGAAGATCAGCAGGGGCATCTGATGCACCTGGTCGGTCGCGGGCTTGTACTGGATCAGCTCGTAAAGCGGCGTGCGGTGGACGACCACGCCCTCCGATGTGCCGACATTCTCGCCCACCGAAAAGGCGTCCCGGTCGGCCAGCGACACGACGATGTCGCCGCCATTCAGTTCGACATCGCGGACCAGGTTTTCCAGCCCCCTGACCAGGCTTTCGCCCTCGGTCTCGATGGCGCGCTCCAAGGCGTCGGGGTTGGTGGCCAGGAAGTTCGTGGGCGCCATCATGTCCACGATCTGGCTGGTCAGCCAGTTGATGCGGCGGCGGGCCGTATCGTCAGGCAGTTGCAGGTTCTGCGCGGCATCCTTCAACGCCTTGGCATTGATCAGGTACTGCCGCTTGACGAAGTTGAAGTAAGGGTGGCTTTGCCACAGCGGATTGGCAAAGCGTTTGTCGGCGGGGCTGTCGTCCTGCGGCGCGGTCACTTGCCCGCGCGCCAGGGCCATCTGGGCGTTGGCATAGTTCTTCAGCGTCTCGCCCCAATAGGTGACCTGGTTTTCCAGCACCAGCGCCGGCTGTTCCGACAGGGTCTTCAGCCAGGCATTGGCCGCGGTCATCATCAACTCCGGTCCCGGCGCCTCGATCCCCGGATTGGGCATCGACCGGCCCGACAGCGCGGACATCAGCCGCTGGCCCAAGGCCTCGATCCGCTCTATATTCTCGGCCAGCTTCCGGGCGGTCGAGGGAGAGGAGCCGCGCGCCATCGCCTCGGCCTGGGCTTCGGGGGCGCGGCTTGCTGCAGCCGCCTGCTCGGTCGCTGCCGCCTTGTCCAACCGTACCTCGGGCGCTGCAACCTGCGGGGTCGCCTGGGGAACCGATTCCGTCGCTTTTACAGCTTGGCGCTGCCGTTTTGCGGCCTTGCTGCCGGAAATTTCAGCGCCCGCTTCCGCCGCATTTCCTTTTATTGCAATTTTACTTGGTTTTTCGGTAGCTTTCTTTCCGCCATATCCTGCGCTTCTTGCCATGGCTCCGGTTCCCCCCTAATACCGATTCAATGATATGCGCAGGGCGGACAATGCGCAAACATGGGTTTTGGAACCGGATCGGCTCACCCTTGCTTCTTGTCTTGCCGCAGAAGCGAAAGGGCAACGCAGGTGACGATCAAGGGCATCAAGGGCATCGTGTCCTATGACGCGATGGAAACCATTCGGAACACGAACGAATGGATGGGCGCATCGGCCCGCGCCATCGCGTCCTATCCGGTCTTCGCGCTGACCCCCCACCCGATCTTCAAGCTGATGAGCGCATGGGGCCGCGTCACCGAACGCAGCTTTGCCCGCATGGTCATCAAGCCCGACTGGGAAATCCCGCCCATCCCCGGTGAACAGGGCCAGGACCACATCGTCTATGTGGAACCCGTGATGAAGCGGCCCTTCGGCGATCTGGTCCATTTCCGCGTCGCCCGGCGCGAGGTGCAGCCCCGCAAGGTTCTGCTGATCGCGCCGATGTCGGGCCATTACGCGACCCTGATGCGGTCCACCGTCACCTCGCTGCTGCCCGATTGCGAGGTTTACGTGACCGACTGGCACAATGCCCGCGACATTCCCGTCAGCGAAGGCAAGTTCGACATCGAGGATTACACCCAGTACCTGGTCGATTTCATGCGCCACCTGGGGCCGGACACCAATGTCATCGCCGTCTGCCAGCCCGCGCCGCTGGCGCTCGCCGCGACCGCGATCCTGGCCGAGGATGATCCGGCGTCCCAGCCGCGCACCCTGACGCTGATCGGCGGCCCGGTCGATCCCGACGCCGCCGCGACCGAGGTGACGGATTTCGGCAATCGCATGACCATGGGCGAACTGGAACATCTGGTGATCCAGTCGGTCGGCTTCAAATATCGCGGCGCCGGGCGGATGGTCTATCCGGGGCTGGCGCAGCTGACATCCTTCATCGCCATGAACGCCGAAACCCATGCCCGCGCCTTCATGGACAAGATCTGGGCCGAGGCGCGCGGCACCGGATCCGAGGGCGACAAGCACAACAAGTTCTATGACGAATATCTGGCGGTCATGGACATGACGGCCGAATTCTATCTCTCGACGGTCGAGCGGATCTTCAAGAACCTGGAAATCGCCCGCAACCAGTTTGTGGTGAACGGCCGGCATGTCGATATCAGCAAGATCACCGACGTGGCCATCATGACGGTCGAGGGCGCCAATGACGACATCTCGGCCCCCGGCCAATGCGTGGCGGCGCTTGATCTCTGCACGGGCGTTCCGGCGGAAAAGAAGAAGCAGCATCTGGAAGCGGGGGCGGGCCATTACGGCATCTTCGCGGGCAAGTCCTGGCGTCTGAACATCCGCCCGCTGGTGCTGGACTTCATCGACGACAACATGGCGGTGCCCGATTCGATCAAGCCGAAAAGGCGCCGGACCCGCGGCGGCGTGGCAGCCGATTGCGGCGTCACCGATCCGATCGGCGACAGCAGCAAGATCGCGGTCTAGGAACCGGGCCACGCGGTTTCCCGTTGTTCCCGACAGCCGCATGATGCGGCAAGGGGAACACCATGACCGACGACACGCACGCCGCGACCTTCTGGAAACGCCTTGAGGACATCAATTCGGGTATGCTCGGCCTGTCCGAGGATGCCCGGCTGACACCGATGTCCCATTACGCCGAGCCCGAGTCGAACATCCTGTGGTTCATCACGGCAAAGGGGACCGACTTGGCGAAATCGGTTGCGGATGGCGGCAAGCCCGCCGTGCATGTGGTCAGCGACGCGGCCGAAGGGCTGTATGCCAGCATCCACGGCCGCCTATCGCTGTCGGATGACGAGGCCAAGCTGGACGAATTGTGGAACGCCGTCGCCTCAAGCTGGTTCGAGGAAGGCAAGCGCGACCCCGATGTGCAATTGATGCGCTTCGACCTAGCCGATGCCGAGGTCTGGGCAACCGGCGGCAAGCTGTCCTTCATCTACGAGATCGCCAAGTCCAAGGTCACCGGCCAGAAGCCCGACATGGGCGAGCATTATTCGCTGACCTTCTGATCGGGCAACCTGCCGATCCAACCGGCAATCGCAGGCACCAGGTCGCGGGTCAGGTCGGGCGACAACGCCTCGCCCGCGATCACATGGGCATCGGGATCGTCATGCGATCCCGATGCCACCTTCATCACCGTCGCGCCGCCGCCCCATTCCGCAGCCACCCTGGCGCTGGTGCGGTGGTCGATGATGCGGTCGGCATCGGACCAGATGAACAACGCGGGCGTGATTGCGGTGCGGTAATTCCCGTGCCGCGCCCGCCGCAATAACGTCCCGACCGCCAGCACCGCCGATGCGGGATAACAGCTTGTCCAGCGCGCGCGGTGCATGTCGTTGCGGGTGACAAAGCACCGCCCGGGATCGCCCATGATGCGCAGGATCGTCCGGGCGAAGGGCAGGTCCAGCATCCAGGCCCCCCGCCCCCGCAACGCGAAGTTGGGAGAGATCAGGACGATCCCGTCCATCGCCCTGCCCATCTGCGGATCGCGTGCAGCCAGGGCGGTCAGGGTCGCGCCGGTGGACATGCCCAGGACCACGACCTTTCGGCCCATCTGCCGCGCAGCCGCCAGTCCTTCGGCCAGGTCGCGCCACCAGTCCCCGGCGCGGGCTGCGGCCAGTTCGGTCCCGCCCTGCCCATGCCCTGTCAGGCGGATCGCCAGCAGGTTCGCGCCCAGACGGCGGGCCAACTCCTCGGGCAAGGGGCGAAGTTCCGCCGGGCTGGCGGAAAAGCCATGCAGATAAAGGATCGCCAGATCCGTGGCCTGCCCCGGCTTCCCCGCCCATTGGATATAGGATGCGACTTCCGGGCGAATGCCGGCCTCTCTCTCCGCCAGCCAGGCCTGGAGATCGCCGGGCGGGTCGAGCCCGAGGGGATCAGTCCGCAGCCTGTCGCGCGGCCCGAAAACCCACAGCAGCGCCAGCCCGATGGCCAGCGCAAGCGCCAGCTTAAGCAAGAACATCGTCGACTGACCCGGCGATCAGCGCCAGACATTCCGGCGTCGAAAAGCGGTGGTCGGCACCCCTGACCAGCGTCAGGCGGATATCGTCGCCCGTCGCATGATCCAGCAGCCGCATGGCCCAATCGACCGGCACATCCGCATCCGCCGTGCCCTGCAGCATCCGCACCGGGAAGGGCAGCGGCAGCGGCTGGTTCATCACCAGATGGTCGCGCCCATCCTCGATCAGGCGACGTGTGATCACATAGGGCTGCTCGCTGTAATCGCTCGGCAGCGCCACCCGGCCCGCCGTCATCAGCGCCTGCCGCTGGGTGTCGTCGAACCCGGCCCAAAACCCCTGCTCGGTGAAATCCGGCGCGGCGGCGATGGTGACAAGCCCCGCCACCCGCTGCGGCATCGCCCGCGCGACCAGCAAGCTGATCCAGCCGCCCATGGACGATCCGACCAGCACCTGCGGCCCGTCGGTCAGCGCCTGAATCACATCGCGGGCGTCCCCGAACCAGTCGCCGATGCAGCCTTCCTCGAAGCTGCCGCTGCTGTCTCCGTGGCCGGAATAGTCGAAGCGCAGGAAGGCGCGGTTCTGCTGGCGCGCCCAATCATGCAGCCAGGCAGCCTTGGTTCCTGTCATGTCGGACTTGAACCCGCCCAGGAACACCACGCCCGGCCCGCGCCCGTTGCTGCGCTGAAAGGAGATGCGCCGTCCGGCGGGGGTTTCCAGATATTCGCTCATTCACGGCTCTCCTGCGGTGGTGCGCTTATCTTGACAGTTTTCCCGCCCCGGTCCAATGGAGGTCGCATAACCCGCAACCGGGCGTTCCGTGGGCGCCAAACCGACGAGGAGGACGTATGTCCCAGATTTCCCTGAGCTTCCCCGATGGCAATTCGCGCGACTATCCCGCCGGCATCACCGCCGCGCAGGTCGCCGAAAGCATCGCGCCCAGCCTCGCCAAGCGCGCGATCTCGGCCAGCCTGGACGGGCGGCACATCGACCTGGCTTGGCCGATCAACGACAGCGGCGCGATCAGCATCAACACGATGAAGGACGACGCCCCCGCGCTGGAACTGATCCGCCACGACTTCGCCCATGTCATGGCCCGCGCCGTGCAGGAGTTGTGGCCTGACGTGAAGGTCACCATCGGCCCGGTGCGCGATTACGGCTGGTTCTACGACTTCGACCGCGCCGAGCCCTTCACGCCGGAAGATCTGGGCCGGATCGAGGCGACGATGAAGCAGATCATCGCGCTGCGCGAACCTGTCCGCACCGAAGTCTGGGACCGCGACCGCGCCATCGCCTATTACAAGGACCGGGGCGAGCCGTTCAAAGTCGAACTGATCGACCGCATCCCCGAAGGCGAGGATCTGCGGATGTACTGGCATGGCGACTGGCAGGATCTGTGTCGCGGCCCGCACCTGCAGAACGTGGGCCAACTGCCCGCCGACGCCTTCAAGCTGACCCATATCGCGGGCGCCTACTGGCTGGGCGACAGCTCGCGCCCCATGCTGCAGCGCATCTATGGCGTGGCCTTCCGCAACCGCGATGAACTCAAGGCCCACCTGACCATGCTGGAGGAGGCCGCCAAGCGCGACCACCGCAAGCTGGGCCGCGAGATGGACCTGTTCCACATGCAGGAGGAAGCGCCGGGCCAGGTCTTCTGGCATCCGAACGGCTGGAACATCTATACCACGCTGCAGGACTACATGCGCCGCCGCCAGCGGGCCGATGGCTATGTCGAGGTGAACACCCCGCAGGTCGTCAGCCGCAAGCTGTGGGAAGAATCCGGCCACTGGGAAAACTATCAGGAAAACATGTTCATCGTCGAAGTGGACGAGGAACATGCCCGCCAGAAGACCGTCAACGCCCTGAAGCCGATGAACTGCCCCTGCCATGTGCAGATCTTCAACCACGGCCTGAAATCCTATCGCGACCTGCCCCTGCGCATGGCCGAGTTCGGATCCTGCAACCGCTATGAACCCTCGGGCGCGCTGCACGGGATCATGCGCGTGCGCGGCTTCACGCAGGACGACGCGCATATCTTCTGCACCGAGGACCAGATCGAGTCGGAAACGAAGAAGTTCATCGAGTTCCTGGCCGCGATCTATGCCGACCTGGGATTCACCGACTGGCGGATCAAGCTGTCCACGCGCCCCGAAAAGCGCATCGGGTCCGACGAAAGCTGGGATCGCGTGGAAGCCGCGCTTGGCAATGCCTGCAAGGCCGCCGGTTACGATTATGAACTGTTCCCCGGCGAAGGCGCCTTCTACGGTCCCAAGCTGGAATTCGTGCTGCGCGACGCCATCGGACGCGACTGGCAATGCGGCACCTTGCAGGTGGACCCGAACCTGCCGGAACGACTGGACGCGGAATATGTGGGCGCCGACGGCGCCAAGCACCGCCCGATCATGCTGCACCGCGCGGTCCTTGGCAGCTTCGAGCGTTTCATCGGCATCCTGATCGAGAACAGCGCGGGCAAGCTGCCCTTCTGGCTGGCGCCGCGGCAGGTGGTCGTCGCATCCATCGTGTCGGACGCCGACGCCTATGTGGCCGAGGTGGTGGACGCGCTGCGCACCGCCGGCATCCGGGCCGAGGCGGATACCCGGAACGAGAAGATCAACTACAAGGTCCGCGAACATTCGGTGGCCAAGGTGCCCGCGATTCTTGCCATCGGCATGAAGGAGGTCGAGGATCGCACCGTCTCGATCCGGCGCCTGGACCAGCAGGGATCGCGCCTGTTACCGCTAGCCGAGGCCATTTCCGCCCTGAAGGACGAAGCCACGCCGCCCGACTTGCGTTGAATCCGCGTCATTGTCGCAGCTTTCTCGCGTGCAGACCCCCGTCTGCGCGCGTTTCCTTCTTGCGTTTTTTAGCGATTCGTACATCCTCTCAACTGCGTGAGCGAATGCCTTTCTACCGCCTCCCTTCATGGGCAGCCGGAAGTTCGAAAGCGGGCTGCACGGCCTGGCGCAATCCTGCGTCGGGATGACTTGAAGGAGAGAACGGTTATGGCGACCGGAACGGTTAAATGGTTCAACGCCACCAAAGGCTATGGCTTCATCGCCCCCGATGACGGCGGCAAGGACATCTTCGTCCACATCTCGGCCGTGGAACGCGCCGGGCTGACGGGCCTGAAGGACAACCAGAAGATCGCATACGAACTGCAGTCCGGCCGCGACGGCCGCGCATCGGCCAGCGATCTGAAGCTGCTCTGATCCAGCTTTCCAAAGGTTGCGGAACGGCCCGTTCGCGGGCCGTTTTGCGTTGCGGGCGGCAGCCCCGGTGATTGAAAGGACCAGCCATGATCCCCCTGGACATCTTCGCGGACCCCGTCTGCCCCTGGTGCCTGATCGGCAAGGTCGAGCTTGACCGCGCCTTGGAAAGCCGCCCGCATCATCCGTTCCAGATCGCATGGCACCCGTTCCGGCTGAACCCGCAGATGCCCAGGGGCGGCATGGACCGGATCGAATACCTTCATGCCAAGCTGGGCGACCGTGCCGAGGAAGCCTCTCGCGCCGTGGCGCAGCGGGCGGCGGCCCTGGGCCTGACGCTGAACCCCTCGCCCATCGAGCCCGACACGACCGATGCCCACCGGCTGATGCACTGGGCCGGGCTTGAAGGCGCGCAAACGCGGGTCATGTCGGGCCTGCTGCGCGCCCATTGGCAGGAAGCGCGCAATATCGGCGATCCGGCTGAGCTGGCCCGGATCGCGGGCGCGGCAGGAATGGACAGCGATCTGGTGGCCCGCCTGCTGGGCAGCGACGCAGACCGGGCCGAGGTCGCGTCCCGCGAACAGCACGCCCGCGAGCGCGGCATCAACTCGGTCCCGACCTTCATCGTCGCCAACCAGCATGTCGTCAGCGGGGCGCAGCCGGCCAGCCTGTGGCAACAGGTCATCGCCGAATTGACGGGCTCCTGAAAACAAACTTGCACACTGTGCAAAATTTGGTTACAGGACTGGTCTGACCGAAAGGCCCCCTCATGTCCGCGACCGTTCCCGATACAAGCGCAATGCAGCGCCGCTTGCCTCTGCCCGAATTCGTGGCACTGATGGCGTTCCTGTTCGCCACCGTTGCCTTTTCCATAGACGCGATGCTGCCCGCCCTGCCCGACATCGCGGCAGAGCTAACGCCCGACAACGTCAACCGTGCGCAACTGATCCTGACAGCCTTCATGGCGGGGATGGGGCTGGGCACGCTGTTCGCAGGCCCGATCTCGGACGCGATCGGACGGAAACCGGCGATCTTCCTGGGCACGGGGATCTATATCGCCGCCACCATCGCGGCGATCTTTTCCCACTCGATCGAGTTCCTGCTGGCCGCCCGCTTCATCCAGGGACTTGGCGCATCCGGGGCGCGCATCGTCGGGCTGGCTCTGATCCGCGATCTGTATTCGGGCCGGGAAATGGCACGGATTTCCAGCTTCGTGATGATGGTCTTCATCATGATCCCGGCGCTTGCCCCATCCATCGGTGCGGGCATCATCTGGTTTTCGGGCTGGCACGGCGTCTTCGTCGCCTTCATCCTGTTCGCGCTGATTGGTTCGACTTGGCTTGCCCTGCGCCAGGCCGAAACCCTGCCGCCTTCGGAACGCAGGCCCCTGCGCCTTGGCCCCCTGACCGCTTCCGCCCGGGAAGTCTTGTCGGACCGTCAGGTGATGCTCTGCACCGTGGTCCTGACGCTCGGCTTCGGGCAGATGTTCGCGCTGCTCTCCTCGGCCCAGCAGTTGTTCGGGGAAACCTACGGCAAGGGCGACAACTTCCCGGCTTGGTTCGCGCTGATGGCGATCCTGGCCGGCACGGGAACGCTGCTGAACGCGACCTTCGTAATGCGCTTCGGAATGCGGCGGATCGCGAAATGGGCCTATGTCATGCAGACGGGCGTGTCGGCCGTCATGCTGGCGCTGACCCTGACGGATGCCCTGCCCGCGTCCTTGCGCTTTCCGGCCTTTTTCTTCTGGGCCGTCAGCGTGTTCTTCATGGCGGGCGTGACCTTCGGCAACCTGAACGCGCTCGCGCTGCAACGCATGGGCCATGTCGCGGGCATGGCCGCGTCGATCATCGCCGCGCTGTCCACCATCGCGGCGACCCTGATCGCGGCCCCGGTCGGGCTGCTTTACAATGGCACCCCTCTCCCGGCGATGATGGCGACGCTGATATGCTCAGCCTTGGCCTGGTTCCTGATGAACCGGCTGCAGGACTGACACATCCGCTGCGCGTGACTGTCGCGTCACGAAGCGCGCATTGGCAAGGTCGTTTTCCAGGTGCGCCGCAATCTGGCGCGCGTCCTTGCCATAGCCCTGCCACCGCGCGGTCAGGCGGCGCTCCAGTTCCGCCTCCGGCACGTCCAGCCAGACCTTCAGGTCATACCGCAGCCGGTTCCAGGGCGCGGCGTCCAGCAGCAGGTAATTGCCCTCGATCACCACGACGCGGGCGTCGGGGCTGACGACCCCAGCCCCGGCAATAGCCAGTTCGCGATCACGGTCGAAGACAGGAAAGACCACCTCGCTCCTCGGCACCGCCAGCCGCTCGACAAGGGCGGCAAAGCCCTCGACATCGAAGGTCTCAACCGCACCCTTCCGGCTGCGCAAGCCGCGTGCATCCAGCACCCGATCATCCAGGTGAAACCCGTCCATCGGCACCAGCACCGCGTTATCCAAACGACCGACCAAAGCTTCGGCCAGCGTGGACTTCCCCGACCCCGGCGCGCCCGCCACCGCGACCAGAACCCGCGCGCCCTCCAACGCGCGGATCCGGGCCAGCAGCGCCCGCCCTTCTTCTTTGTCGAAATACCTTGGGGGGAGTCCGAAGGACGGGGGGCAAAGCCCCCCTTCCACGCCCGTCATGCCGCCAGAACCTCGGGCACACGCGCCCCGGTCATGTAGGCCACGGCATCCGACATCGTATGCTCCTTGGGATTGATGACGCAAAGCCGGCGCCCAAGGCGATGGATATGGATCCGGTCCGCCACCTCGAACACATGGGGCATGTTATGGCTGATCAGCACGATGGGGATGCCGCGGGACCGCACGTCCAGGATCAGGTCCAGCACCCGGCGGCTTTCCTTGACGCCAAGCGCGGCGGTCGGCTCGTCCAGAATGATGACCCGGCTGCCGAAGGCCGCCGCACGCGCCACCGCCACCCCCTGCCGCTGGCCGCCCGACAGCGTCTCGACCGGCTGACCGATGTTCTGGATGGTCATCAGCCCCAGTTCCGACAGCTTCTGGCGGGAAAAGGCGTCCATCGCAGGCTTGTCCAGCATCCCGAACCACTTGCCCATAACGCCAGGCCGCCGGATTTCCCGGCCCATGAACATGTTGTCGGAGATCGACAGCGCGGGCGACAGGGCCAGGGTCTGATAGACCGTCTCGATCCCGGCCTGACGTGCTTCCAGCGGACTGGCAAAGCTGACGGGCTTGCCGTCCAGCCGGATCTCGCCTTCATCGGGCTGCACGGCGCCCGAAATGGCCTTGATCAGGCTGGACTTCCCGGCGCCGTTGTCGCCGATCACGGCCAGGATCTCGCCAGGATACAGGTCGAAGTCGGCGTGGTCCATGGCGGTCACGCGGCCATAGCGCTTGACCAGGTTGCGGGCGGACAGAAGCGGCTCGGTCATGACGAAATCTTCCTGATCCATTGGTCGATGGCGACGGCGACGATGATCAGCCAGCCGGTCGCGAAAAGCTGCCAAAGCACGTCCACGCCCGCCAACCGCAGCCCCGAGTTGAAGACGCCCACGATCAGCGCCCCGATCAGCGGTCCCAGGATCGACCCGCGCCCGCCGAACAGCGAGATGCCCCCGATCACCACGGCGGTGATGGATTCCAGGTTCGCCTCGAAGAACGAGGTAGGGCTGACCGATCCGACACGCCCGATGGACGACCAGGCGGCTAGGGCACAGATCACCCCCGACACCATATAGACGGACATCAGCACGCGCTTGGTCTGGATGCCCGCAAGCGCCGCAGCCTCGGGGTCGTCGCCCACGGCATAGACTCGCCGCCCCCAGGCGGTCTGGTAGAGCGCATACCACAGGACCGCAAAGACGATTACCATCAGCACCACGCCATAGGTCAGCACCGCCCCGCCCAGGTTGAAGCGTTCGCCAAAGAACTTCAGCAGCGGCGCCTCGGCGTCCAGGGTCTGGCTGCGGATCGTCTCGCGGTTAGACAAATAATAATTCAACGCCAGGAAGATATTCCATGTCCCCAGCGTCGTGATGAAGGGCGGCAGCTTCAGCCGCGTCACAAGCGCGCCGTTCAGCGCCCCGGTCGCGGCCCCCACCGCCAGCCCGATCAGGATCGAGATCGGCACCGGAATGCCGAAATCGACCGACAGCTTGCCCATGATGACGGAAACCATCACCATGACCGCGCCGACCGACAGGTCGATGCCCGCCGTCAGGATCACCAGCGACTGCGCGGCAGCCAGTGTGCCCACGACCGCCACCTGCTGCAGGATCAGCGACAGGTTGAAGGCGGAAAAGAAGTTGGGCGCGATCAGCCCGAAGACGATCACCGACAGCACCAGCACGATGACCGGAACCATGGTGGGGTAGCGGTGCAGGAAATGCTGCACCCGGTCCAGCGCGCCGCGCGAGTGATGCTCGAAGCTGGCGACCGTCTCGGACGGGTTGCGCGCGACCACGGGGTCGGGGGTGTCAGACATCAGGCTCTCCGGGGTTCGGGAAGGGCGGCGGCGTGACACCGCCGCCCGGATGGTCAGGTCAGCCCCAGCACTGGGCCAGGCCCTCGTCCACGCTGATCGACGGCACGCCCTCGACCGGCTCGTCGGTCACCAGGTTCACGCCGGTATCGGTAAAATCCAGCCCCTCGGTCGTCTGCGGCTTGGTGCCGTCCTTGGCGAAGGCGGCAATCGCCTCGATTCCCATGGAGGCCATCTTCAGCGGATATTGCTGCGAGGTCGCGCCGATCACGCCCGCCTTGACGTTTTCCACGCCGGGGCAGCCGCCATCGACGGACACGATGGTCGCATTGCCTTCCATGCCAAAGGATTTCAGCGCCTCATAGGCGCCAGCAGCGGCCGGTTCGTTGATCGTGTAGACCAGGTTGATCGCCGGTTCCTTCTGCATCAGCGCCTCCATCGCCTGGCGCCCGCCCTCCTCGTTGCCCGAGGTCACGTCATGGCCGACGATGCGCGCGTCATCCTCGTCGCCGATGACGTTGTTGTCCTTCACATCGACGCCGAAGCCCTCCAGGAAGCCCTGGTCGCGCAGCACGTCCACCGAGGGCGCACTGGCCGACAGATCCAACATGGCGATCTTGGCCTCCTTCGCGCCGTCGCCCATCTTGCCCGCGGCCCAGGCGCCGATCAGGCGGCCCGCCTCGCGATTGTCGGTGGCAAAGGTCGCGTCCGCCGCGTCGATGGGATCAAGCGGCGTGTCCAGCGCGATGACCAGGATGCCCGCGTCGCGCGCCTGCTTGACGGATTCCACGATGGCCTTGGTGTCAGACGCGGTAATCAGGATGCCCTTCACCCCCGCCGCGATGCAGCTTTCCATCGCCTGCTGCTGGGTTTCGTGGTCGCCGTCGATCTTGCCCGCAAAGCTCATCAACTCGATGCCAAGCTCCTGGGCCTTGGCGGTCGCGCCCTCCTTCATCTTCACGAAGAAGGGGTTGATGTCGGTCTTGGTGATGATGCAGGCCTTGACCGGATCCTGCGCGGCGGCGAAGCCCGCCGACAAGGCCAGGACGGATGCCGCCAGCGACAGGCGCAAT
Source organism: Paracoccus sp. SSK6 (assembly GCF_039770665.1). Classification (NCBI taxonomy): domain Bacteria; kingdom Pseudomonadati; phylum Pseudomonadota; class Alphaproteobacteria; order Rhodobacterales; family Paracoccaceae; genus Paracoccus; species Paracoccus sp. SSK6. The sequence goes on from NZ_JBDPNJ010000006.1 coordinate 18,740, forward strand.
GCAGACTGATTGATCATTCTTGAAACTCCTCCGAATGGCGGCACCTCCTCCGCCTTGCCGTTTCAGGAAGCACAAAGCATTTCCCCTTGTCAATAAATCAATCATGTTGACTAATACGGGCAGGAAGGATGACGCCGATGTTGCATGACGTGAAAGGCCGGCTCGATCTCAGCCAGAACGAACGGCAGATCCTGTCGCTGATCCGCAGACGCGGGCCCTTGCCGCGCGCCGCCCTGGCGCAGGCCACGGGCCTGTCCCCGCAGGCCATCACCAATCTGACCAGAAAGCTGATCCAGAACAGGTTTCTTGACGCAGGAGAGGTCGTGCGCGGCAAGGTCGGCCAGCCATCCACCCCCCTGTCGCTTGCCCAGGACGGGGCGCTTTTCCTGGGGCTGAAACTGGGCCGCAGGCTGGTGGAACTGGCCCTGGTGGATTTCACCGGCCAGATAAAGATCCACCGGCAAGAGATATACAGCCATCCCACCCCCGAACGGGTGCTGACCTTTGCGCGTAACGGGATCGCGACGATCCTGGCCTCGATGCCGCAGCCTGACCGAATCGCCGGTCTTGGCATCGCCACGCCCTTTCGCCTGTGGGACTGGGGATCCGAGATGGCGGGCTGGCATGACTTCGACCTGGCCGCCCATCTGAGCGATGAGCTGCCCTTTCCGGTCTTTCTGGAAAACGACGCCAGCACGGCCTGCGCGGCCGAACTGATCTTTGGCCGGTCGGTCCTGCCGCGCGATTTCGTGCATCTGTATATCGCGCATTTCGCGGGCGGCGGCGTGGTCCTGGACGGGCGCCTGCGGGTCGGGCCGCGCCGCAATGCCGGAGCGCTTGGGTCCATGCCGATCCCGGGCGGGCGGCAGTTGCTGGACGTGGCCTCTGTCTCGACTCTGGAGGAGCGCCTGGGCCGGTCCCTGCCGCCCGACGATTCCGGCTGGCAGGTGCCGCAGGATATCGCGGCCCCGTGGATCGCCGAATCGGCGCAGGCCCTGGCCTTCGTCACGCTGTCGGCCACCGCCCTGCTGGACATTCCGGTCGCCGTCATCGACGGCGCCATCCCCCAAAGCACACGCCGCACCTTGGCCGATGCCACCCGCGCTGCCTTGGCGGACCTGCCCGCCGCGGGCATCGACCGCCCCCAGGTCATCGAAGGCAGCCTGGCCCGCAGCGCCCGCATCCTGGGCGCCGCCGCCCTGCCCCTGGCGCATTTCTTCGAACCGGGTGGCGCGCTGACTTGACAGCGCCCCGCGCGTGTTTATAAGCGCGCACTTCATTGGTGTTGGCGGACCCCGCAAGGGGAAGCCTGTCGGGTCTTCGGACCAAAGGACAACGCCCTTCGATAACATGAAAGAAGGAGATCAGCGGTGACGAAACGCACCTCTGCCAAGTACAAGATCGACCGCCGCATGGGCGAAAACATCTGGGGCCGCGCCAAGTCCCCGGTGAACAAGCGGGAATACGGCCCCGGCCAGCACGGCCAGCGCCGCAAGAACAAGCTGTCCGACTTCGGCACCCAGCTGCGCGCCAAGCAGAAGCTGAAAGGCTACTACGGCGACCTGACCGAAAAGCAGTTCCGCCGCATCTATGCCGAAGCCGAGCGCGTCAAGGGCGACACCGGCGAGAACCTGATCGGCCTGCTGGAGCGCCGCCTGGACGCCGTCGTCTATCGCGCCAAGTTCGTGCCGACCATCTGGGCTGCCCGCCAGTTCGTGAACCACGGCCACATCACCGTGAACGGCCAGCGCGTCAACATCGCGTCCTACCGCGTCAAGGAAGGCGACGTGATCGCCATCCGCGAGCGTTCGCGCCAGCTGGCCATCGTGCTGGAAGCCGTCGCCCTGACCGAGCGTGACGTGCCGGACTATCTGGAAGTGGACCACAACAAGATGACCGCGACCTTCGTGCGCACCCCGGCCCTGGGCGACGTGCCCTATGCCGTCGTGATGGAGCCGAACCTGGTCGTCGAATACTACGCCAAGAACTGATCCGTCGGTTCCTGGACATTATCGGGCCGCATCCTTCGGGATGCGGCCTTTTTTCATTTCACGCCGAAGAAGCGATTGCGAACCAGGATGAACCGCGTTTTAGTCGATTTGTCTGCTTATCTCGTTCGCATGGTTTTCGCGATTCCCCTCGATTCGGCGGGATGCCGAGTCTGTTTCCAGGATGACGACATGCCTTACACGACCTCCGTTCCCGACAGCTCGATTGATCTTGAAGCCACCACCCCGATCCTGACCGTTCCCCGACCCTTGTCCTGAACGAGCTTGGAACCCCCGCCGCGTTCGATCGATACGATGTCAATGCGACCTCGGCGACCACGCTGGAGCGGGGCGACACCCTGACCCTCGTGGACGAGACCGGCGCCACCGTGGATACCGGCACCTTCGCCGGAACAGCCGTGCTATCGACCGAAACCCTTTTTGCCGGGGTGGAGACTCCCGGAATTCCGCCGGTTGTTCCCCCTGTGCCCCTGGGAAGCTTGACGGTTCAATTGAACCCGGTCGAAGTGGGCGTCTATACCGACGAGGCCGGCCGCGCTTTCCTGTTGTCGGACCAGCCCCTCAGCGAAGACCGGCTGAGCGTCATCGTCGATTTCAGCCTGATCGGGATCGATCTTCCACCCACGGTCGTGCCGCTCAACGACATCGCCGGCACCCTGGCGGGTATCCCCGTGTTGGCGCCGGTTCTGGGGCCGGTCACAAGCGCCGTCACAAGTCTGGCCCAGCAGGTGCTGGATACGGCATTGCTGTCCCTGGACTATGACCCCGCGGGCACGATGCCGCTGGACGACGACGACGTCGTCCCCTGCTTCACGCGCGGCACCTTGATCCAGACGGCTGATGGCCCCGTTGCCGTCGAGGATCTGACGGTCGGCACTCTGGTCCGCACCCGCGACAATGGCGATCAGCCCATCCGCTGGATCGGCCGGGTCACGCTGTCGCCCGCCCGCCTGCGCGCCCAGCCGAAGCTGCGCCCGATCCGCATCGCGGCAGGTGCGCTGGGGCCGAACCATCCCGCCCAGCCGCTGGTTGTGTCGCCCCAGCACCGGATCCTGGTCCGGTCGGCCATCGCGCAGCGCATGTTCGGCACGGCCGAGGTTCTGGTCGCGGCCAAGCAGCTTTTGCCGCTGGACGGATTCGACATCGCCGACGATCTGGAAACCGTCGAATATTTCCACATCCTGTTCGACCGGCACGAAATCGTCTTTGCCAACGGGGCCGAGACCGAATCGCTCTATACCGGACCCCAGGCCCTGCGCGCCGTCGGCCGCGCCGCAAGAGAGGAGATCTTCGCGCTGTTCCCCGAACTGGAACAGACGGCGGACAAGCCTGCCGCCGCGCGCGATCTTCCCTCGGGCCGCATGGCGCGCAAGCTGGCGATGCGGCATCAGCAGAACCGCAAGCCCTTGGTGGCGCTGCACTGACAGGGTGGCATCCGGCGGCCATGGCTGCCGGATTTCCCGCGCATGACACTTCCTCGGCGCGCCGCGATGGAATAGACGGGGCGCGCAAAGGATGGAAACATGACGCAGATCACCCCCCAACCCGGCATCATGGACATCGCGCTCTACGTCAGCGGCGAAAGCAGGCTGCCGGGGCGCGGCGATGTGCTGAAGCTGTCGTCGAACGAAAACCCGCTGGGATGCAGCGAAAAGGCGCGTGCCGCCTATGCTGCTGCGGCGGCGGATCTGCACCGCTATCCGAACACCGACCACGCCCCCCTGCGCCGGGCGATCGGCGAGATCCACGGCCTCGACCCCGACCGGATCATCTGCGGCGTGGGATCGGACGAGGTTCTGCAATTCGTGGTCCATGCCTTTGCCGGCGCGGGTGACGAGGTCATCACGACCGAGCATGGCTTTTCCATGTATCCCATCCTGGCCCGCATGGTCGGTGCGGTTCCTGTCACGGTCCCCGAAAACGAACGCCGCATCGACGTGGACGCGATCTTGGCGGCGATAACGGACCGCACGCGGATCGTCTTCATCGCCAACCCCGCCAATCCGACCGGCACCATGCTGACGCCGGACGAGGTGCAGCGCCTGGTGGACGGCCTGCCGCCCGCCGTGCTGCTGGTCCATGACGGCGCCTATACCGAATTCGCGGCGGACGCCGATGGCGGCGTGTCGCTGGTGGACCGTCACCCGAATGTCATCATGACGCGCACCTTCTCCAAGATCCACGGGCTTGGCGGGCTGCGCATCGGCTGGGGCTATGCCAGCCGAGAGATCATCGACGTGCTGAACCGCATCCGCCAACCCTTCAACCTGTCCACCGCCCAGATGGCCGCCGCCGAAGCCGCGATCCGCGACACGGGCTTCCGCGACCATTGCGCCGACCTGAACGCCCGGATGCGCGAGCGGCTGCGCAATTCGCTGATCCAGATGGGCATCGGCTGCGACGAAAGCTTTGCCAATTTCGTACTGGCCCGCTTCGCCGACCCGGCCGAGGCCGAGGCAGCGGACGCGGCCCTGCGCGCCGATGGCATCCTGGTCCGCCGCGTCGCGGGATATGGCCTCCCCACCGCCCTGCGCATCACCGTCGGGGACGAGGATGGCGTGACCCGCGTCCTCGACTGCCTGTGCCGCTTCATGTCGGAACGGGGCCGCGCATGACCGTGATCTATGACCGCGTGGCCCTGATCGGCCTTGGCCTGATCGCCGGGTCCATGGCCCATGCCATCCGTGAAGGCGGTCTGGCGCGCGAGGTCGTGGGCTTCGCCCGCAGCGCCGAGACGCGCGCCACCGCGCGCGAGATCGGCCTCTGCGACCGCATCACCGACAGCGCGACCGAGGCGGTGGCGGATGCCGACCTGATCGTCCTGGCCGTTCCGGTCGGCGCCATGGGGGCCGTCGCGGCCGAGATCGCGCCGCACCTGAAGCCCGGCGCGACCGTCACCGATGTGGGGTCGGTCAAGCAGTCGGTCATCGACGCCGTTTCCCCGCATATCCCCACGGGCGTCCATTTCGTGCCGGGCCATCCGCTGGCGGGAACGGAACATTCCGGCCCCCGCGCGGGCTTTGCCAGCCTGTTCCGCAACCGCTGGTGGCTGCTGACCCCCCTGCCCGACAGCGACCCGCAGGCCGTTGCGCGCCTGTCCGATCTGGTCCGCGCCATGGGCGCCAAGACCGACAGCATGGAGCCCGCGCATCACGACCTGGTGCTGGCCGTGACCAGCCACGCGCCGCACCTGATTGCCTATACGATGGTGGGCGTGGCCGATCACCTGCGCCGCGTCACGGACGAGGAGGTGATCCAGTACTCCGCCGCCGGCTTCCGCGACTTCACCCGGATCGCCGCCAGCGATCCGACCATGTGGCGCGACGTATTCCTGCACAACAAGGAGGCGACGCTGGACATCCTGGGCCGCTTCACCGAGGAACTGTTCGTGCTGCAGCGCGCGATCCGCATGGGCGACGGCCAGCAACTGTTCGATTACTTCACCCGCACCCGCGCGATCCGCCGCGGCATCATCGAGGCCGGGCAGGACACCGCCGCCCCCGATTTCGGTCGGGTCGCGACAACGGTCTAGCCTGAAACCCTTTTGCCTGCCGCTGCTCTGTTCTAACCTGGAAAGGTCAACGGGTCGGTGACGATGCGCAGGATTGAATGGGTCTTCGGCTATGGATCGCTGATCTGGGATCCGGGATTTTCGCCGGTCGAGACCGCGCGCGCCTGGGTCAGCGGCTATGCCCGCAGCTTCTGCCTGCGGTCGATCCAGCATCGCGGCACGGCGGCACTGCCGGGGCTGGTGCTTGGCCTTGACGAACAGCCGGGCGGCGAATGCGGCGGCCTTGCGCTGCGGATCGCGGACCGCGACCATGACGAGGTGCTGGCCTATCTGCGCGCGCGCGAACTGGTCACGGACGCTTACCGCGAGGCGATCCTGCCCCTGCGGCTGGAGGACGGCCGCCGGGTCGAGGCCCTGGCCTATGTCATGCGGCGCGACCACGTCCAATATGCGGGCGGCCTTGATCTGGCCGAGCAGGCCCAGATCATCGCGCGGGCGCAGGGCGGGCGGGGGCCGAATGCGGATTACCTGTTCAACACCGCCGCCCATCTGGCGCAGATCGGGCTTGCCGATGCGACAATGGACCAACTGACCGCGCAGGTGCGCAAGCTGCTGGAAAGCGACAGAAACCCGGCGGCCTGACCTTCGGATCGCTTGGCAAGTGAAGGGGCGCGCCCTACACTCGGCCTCCATGACAGCCTTGGCCATGGGAATGCGACCAGTTGACCGAACCGACCAGCAGCCAGCGGCCTGACCGTTCCGACCTTCCGCGCCGGGCAGGGACGGCAAACCGGCGGATCACGGCGACCCGCGCCCAAGGCCCCGCAAGCCCGCATTTCTCTCAGCCGGTGCGGCAGATCGTTCTGATGGTCACGGTTCTGGCCCTGGTGCTGGCGGGGGGATGGATCACCTATGGCCGCATCCTGCCGATCTTCCGGGCGAACCTGTGGCTGAACGGATTGATCCTGACGGTCTTCGCCCTGGGGATCCTGGCCTGCTTCTGGCAGGTGGCGCAGCTGATTCGCTCGGTCAGCTGGATCGAACGCTTTGCCGCGCGCCGCAGCAATGCGGTGGAAAAGGGCATCGCCGCGCGGGGCGGGCTGGACACCAGCGACCAGCCGCCGCGCCTTCTGGCGCCTCTGGCGGCGCTGCTTGGCACGCGGGGGCCGATCGGGGGCGTCATCTCGACCAGTGCGGCGGCTTCAATCCTCGACTCTGTCGCCACGCGCATCGACGAGGTGCGCGACATCACAAGATACCTGTCTAACCTGCTGATCTTCCTGGGGCTTCTGGGAACCTTCTACGGCTTGGCGACGACCATCCCCGCCGTGGTCGAGACGATCCGCACCCTGGCTCCGCAGCAGGGCGAAAGCGGAATCCAGGTCTTCGACAAGCTGATGAGCGGGCTGGAAGCCCAGCTTGGCGGCATGGCGACGGCGTTCTCATCATCCTTGCTGGGCCTTGCCGGGTCGCTGGTCGTGGGCCTTCTGGAACTGTTCGCGACCCACGGCCAGAACCGCTTTTACCGCGAACTTGAGGAATGGATGTCCGGCTTCACCCGTGTCAGCCTGGCCGGGTCCGAAGGCGAAGGCGTCGATCAGGCCGCATTGGCGGGCTTTCTGGAACAGATGGCCGTCCAGATGGACCGCCTGCAGCAGTTGCACGCCGAACGCGACATGCAGCGCGACGATGCAGCGGCCATGGCGGATGAACGGGTCGTGGTGATGGCCCAGGCCATCGAGGCCCTGGTCGGGAGCAGCGCGGCCGAGCAGGAGGCATCCTTGTCCCGCATCGCCGCCCTGACCGAATCCTTGTCGCGCCTCGCCGATGGGCAGGACAGGCTGATCGCCGGGCAGGACCGGCTGGTCGATCTGGTGCGGATGGAGGCGGAACGCCCCGGCATCCCCGCGCTGGACCTGCGCGGGATCGAGGCTGCGCTGAACCGCCTGACCACCGACCTGACCGAGGGGCGCGAGGAGATGGTGGCCGAACTGCGGTCGGACATCCTTGTCCTGACCCGCGCGGTGCGCGCGGCGCGCTTCAACGATCCGTTCCGCGACGACCTGCTGCGCGATCCCTTGGTGTCGCGGGACGGGAGCTGACCCATGGCCCTGCGCCGCGCCGCATCCGGGCACCGCTTTTCGGCCAATATCTGGCCGGGCTTCGTGGATGCCCTTGCCACGCTGCTGATGGTGCTGGTCTTCGTGCTGACGATCTTTACCGTCATGCAATCGGTGCTGCGCGAACAGATCACCGACAAGGATGACACCATTGCCGAACAGGGCCAGACGATTGCCGGGCAGACCCAGACCATCTCGGCCCAGGAACAGCGGCTGGCACGGCTCGGGCAGCAGGTTTCCGCGCTTGGGCAGGCGCTGACCGCGTCCGACGACCGCAGCGCGGCGCTGCAAGGCCAGCTTGCCGATGCCGAAGCCGAGGCGCGCGACCGCGCCGCCCGGATCGCGCGCCTGTCCTCTCAACTGGAAAGCAGCCAGGGGGAACTGGCGCAGGCCCGGTCCCGCCTGACCGATTTCGAGGCCGAGGTCGCAGCCCTGATGGCCGCACGCGCGGCCGACGCGGAACAGGCCAGGGCGCAGCAGCAACAGATGCAGGCCAGGCTGACGGAACAGCAGAATCGCGCCAGCGCCGCCGAACTGGCGGTGGCCGCCGCACGTCAGGAGATCGACGCCCAGGCCGAACAGGCCCGCCTTGCCGCCGCCCGCCGCGAGGCGCTGGAGGCCTTGGTGGCCGACCTGCGCCAGAAAGGCGCGGCGAGCGAGGCAAAGGCGGGCGCGTTGCAGGCCAAGCTGACCGAGGCCGAGGCCGCCCGCCTGACCGACGCCGAAGCCGCGCGCGCCCTGCGCGAACGGCTGGAGAGCGCGGATGCCGAACTGACCGCCATGACCCTGGCACTAGAGGAAAGCCGCAAGCGGGCCGAGGAAACGCTGACCCTGCTGGCGGCTGCCGAGGCTGCCCGCGATGAGGCCACCGCCCAGGCCGCCCGCACCGTGACCGAGGCCGAGCGTCAGGCCGCCCTGCTGGCGACGGCGGAAAAGGCCCTGGCCGACCAGAAGACCCTGTCGGACGACGGCCAGCGGCGCGTGGCCCTGCTGAACGAACAGGTCGCTTCGCTGACGGCGCAGCTTGGATCGCTGCAGGCGCTTCTGGACGCCGCGGGCTACGAGCAGAAGCAGGCGGAACTGCGGGTCGAAACCCTGGGAAAACAGTTGAACGCCGCACTGCTGCGCGCGGCCGAGGAAACCGACCGCCGCCTGACCCTGGAAGAACAGGCCCGCCAGCGCGCCGAGGAGGAGGCGAAGGATCTGGCCCGCTATCGGTCCGAGTTCTTCGGCCGCCTGTCCGAGATCCTGTCGGGCCGCGAAGGCGTGCAGGTGGTGGGCGACCGCTTCGTCTTCCAGTCCGAGGTTCTGTTCCCGCCGGGTGCCACGACCCTGTCACCCGAGGGTCACGAGCAGATCAAGCGCGTGGCCGGGATGCTGTCCGAGATTGCCGATGACATTCCGCCAGAGATCGACTGGATCATTCGCGTGGACGGCCATACCGACAACACCCGGCTTTCCGGCACCGGGCGCTATCGCGACAACTGGGAACTGAGCCAGGCGCGGGCCTTGGCCGTGGTGCGCTACATGATCGACGAACTTGGCTTTCCCGCCGACCGCCTTGCCGCCACGGGATTTGCCGATACGCGCCCCGTGATGCAGGGCAATTCGCCCGAGGCGCTGGCGGCAAACCGGCGCATCGAGCTGAAGCTGACCGAACGCTGATCGCCTGCTGCGGCCCTATACCGGCTTGTCGGCGGGCTTCGCATCCTTGGGCGCGGGAACGCCCGCCATCTGGCGCAGGTGATTTTCGATCTCGGAATTGACCTCGGCCCCGACCAGCACAACGGTCGATGCGAACCACAGCCACATCATCAGCGCGATCACGGCACCAAGCGAGCCATAGGTTTCGTTGTAGTTCGCGAAATTCGCGGCATACCAGCTGAACAGGATCGAGGTGATGACCAGCCCCACGGCGGCGATGACAGCGCCGGGCGAAATCCAGCGCCAGCGCGAATCCGGCGCGTCCGGTCCCCAGCGGTACAGCGCCGCGAGCGCCAGGATCAGGACGCCGAACATGATCGGCCAGCGGATCACCGAAACCCAGGTGCTGGTCGAATCCTCCAGGGGCAGCATCTGCAGCAGGATCGGGATGACCGCGATAAGCCCCAGCATCAGGATGATCAGCACCAGCCCGCCCAGGGTGAAGGCCATGGACACCAGGTTCAGCTTGAGGAAACCCCGTGTCTCGGTCTGGAAGAACGCGACGTTCAGCGCGGAGAGCAAGGCCTTCATGCCGCCATTGGCCGAATAGAAGGCAATCAACAGCCCGGCGATCCCCGCCAGGGACAGCGCGGTTCCCGGAGACGAGGTGATCGATTCGACCTGCCCCCGGATGATGTCCAGCGCCCCCTGCGGCAGGAAGCTGTCCAGCATGTCCAGATGCCCCGCGATCGTCGCCGGATCGGCCACCAGGCCATAGATGGACACGAACGCCGTCAAGGCGGGAAACAGCGACAGAAGACCAAAGAACGTGATCCCCCCTGCGACCGCCGTCACTCGGTCGGTGCTGATCTGCTCAAGGGTGGATTTCGCAATCGCCATCCAGTCGGCCTTGGCCAGGTCACGCAGCCCGACATCCTTGCCGGCCGGATGAACGGCGGGCCGGGTCTGCGCCTTGGCGGACGTGTCAGACGTGGCGTCCGTCTTCATCCCGAACCGCTTGCGCGTGGGATCGTCCAGATCCCCGAACAAGGCGTCAAGGACGCCGGGGGTGGTGCTCCTCATGGGCTGCTCCCGGTCGTGTCTCGATCAAAGCCGGTGGGTGCGGTCGGTGTCGCCCGCGTCCCGCTGGCCTTGTCGGGGCTGTTCGCCGCGCAGGGCCGCGCGCAGTTGATCGGCTGTCGCCGCAAATTCGGACACGACTTCGGTCGCTTGGCGCGCCACGCTGCGGAAGCCGTCCATGGCGACAGCCAGCGACTTGGCAACCCCTTCCAGGCTCTCGGACAGGCGTGTCGAGGTATGGATCAGATCTTCGACGAAGTTGCCCTTGGGGGCTTTCGGGGCCTTGTACGCCTTCGGGGCGTCGCGGTGCTGCGATGCCTCGGCCCGCAGGCGGCTGGCCTGCTGATGGTCGGCATGTTCCTGGGCGCGGACGCGGCGGCGCATCGCCTGGCGCTCATCCTCGTCCATCTGGCCAAAGCGCGGGGCATTGAACTTGCGCTGCGGATGCCTGGGACGGGGATCGTCGGAAATCGCGTCGGCGATTGCGCGCACGGCATAGACCGCCGCCGCCGTTCCACCCGCAACTCCCAGCGCGATGCCGCCCCAGACCGCGATCTTCGTGCCAAGCGCGGGCGTCGGATAGGCCGAGCGCCCGTCGGGGGACATGCGCCCCGAAGCGATCACCCGCCGCGCCTGGAACGACGGCTTGGGACCGTGGTGTCCCGAAGGCACGGGCCGCGGGCCAAAGCGGGTTTCGCTGGTCCGATCCGCCTCGGTCTGCGGACGGTCGTCGTCATGGGTCGGATACATTGCTTCTCTCCGGTCTTGTCGGATTGGTCGAATCCTCAACAGCTTGCGTGGCCGGAATGTTCCCATGCCGGGCCGGGCGGAAATCGAAAACTTGCCGCCGGGTCATTGCACCGGTATGCCCGGCCCCAACCAGGAAAGAGGCCCGCCATGATCCCCCGCTATGCCCGCCCCGAGATGACCGCCATCTGGTCACCCGAGACCCGTTTCCGCATCTGGTTCGAGATCGAGGCCCATGCCTGCGATGCCCAAGCCGACCTGGGCGTCATCCCGCGCGAGAATGCCGAGGCCGTCTGGCACGCCAAGGACGTGGAATTCGACGTGGCCCGCATCGACGAGATCGAGGCCGTCACCAAGCACGACGTGATCGCCTTCCTGACCCACCTGGCCGAGCATGTCGGATCGGACGAGGCGCGCTTCGTCCATCAGGGCATGACCAGCAGCGACGTTCTGGACACGACGCTGAACGTCCAGCTTGTGCGGGCCGCCGACATCCTGCTGGCCGATCTGGACAAGGTTCTGGCCGCGCTGAAGCGCCGCGCCTATGAACACAAGGACACGGTCCGCATCGGCCGCAGCCACGGCATCCATGCCGAACCCACGACGATGGGCCTGACCTTCGCACGCTTCTACGCGGAAATGGACCGCAACCGGAACCGTCTGGAAAAGGCCCGCTGGGAGATCGCGACCGGCGCGATTTCCGGCGCGGTCGGCACCTTCGCCAATATCGACCCGGCGGTCGAGGAGCATGTCTGCGCCAAGCTGGGCCTGCGCCCGGAACCGATCAGCACCCAGGTCATTCCGCGCGACCGCCACGCAATGTTCTTCGCGACCCTTGGCGTCATCGCCAGCAGCATCGAAAACATCGCCATCGAGATCCGCCACATGCAGCGGACCGAGGTGCTGGAGGCCGAGGAGTTCTTCAGCCCCGGCCAGAAGGGTTCGTCCGCGATGCCCCACAAGCGCAACCCGGTCCTGACCGAGAACCTGACCGGCTTGGCCCGCCTGGTGCGCATGGCCGTCATCCCGGCGATGGAGAATGTGCCGCTGTGGCATGAACGCGACATCAGCCATTCCTCGGTCGAACGGGGCATCGCACCCGATGCGACCATCACGCTGGACTTCGCGCTGAACCGGCTGGCGGGCGTGATCGACAAACTGGTCATCTATCCCGAAAACATGCTGAAGAACATGAACAAGTTCAAAGGGCTGGTCATGTCGCAGCGCGTTCTGCTGGCGCTGACGCAGGCGGGCGTGTCGCGCGAGGACGCCTATCGCCTGGTGCAAAGAAACGCCATGAAGGTCTGGGAACAAGGCGCTGATTTCAAGGAAGAACTGCTGGCCGACCCCGAGGTGACGGCGGCGCTGTCCCCGGCCGAGATCGAGGAGAAGTTCGACCTTGGCTATCACACCAAGCACGTGGACACGATCTTCCGCCGCGTGTTCGAAACCGACCAGAAATATCCGTCGTAAACCGCGCGTTAGGAAAGCTCTGCCAGATTGGCCGCAGGGACGGTCGATCTGGACAGGGTTATGACGATACAAACAGGACTGAACCAACGGCAAAAGGCGGCGGTGATCGTGCGCCTTCTTCTGGACGATGACGAGGCGTCGAGCCTGTCGCGGCTGGACAGCGAAAGCCAGACCCTGCTGGCCGAGGAAATGGCGGGGATGGAACTGATCGACCGCCAGACCCGCGACGCGATCATCACCGAATTCTGCGACCGGCTGGAATCGGTCGGCGTGACCTTTCCGGGCGACCTGGACGGCACGCTGGCGATGCTGGGTCAGCAACTGTCCGAGGACAGCACCGACCGGCTGCGCCGCCGCGCGGTGATCCAGGGCCGGGGCGATCCCTGGGCCCGCATCGGCGCCCTGCCCGCCCCCGCCGTCCTGTCTCTGGCCAACAGCGAAGCGGTCGAGATGGTGGCCCTGATGCTGTCCAAGCTGCCGGTGGAACGCGCCTCCGAGGTCTTCGTGGGCCTGCCCCGCGAACGGGCGCGGGCAGTGGCGCAGGCCATGTCCATGACGGCGGGTGTCACGCCCGAATCGCTGCATCGCGTCGGCCTGATCCTGCTGCAGGCGGCCGAGGCCCTGCCCCGGCCCGCGATTTCCACTCCTGCTACGGACCGGATGGGCGCGATCCTGAACTTCGCCACCGCCGATCTGCGCGACGACGTGCTGGACAGCCTTGACCGGCACGACGCCGATTTCGCGGGCGGCGTGCGCAAGGCGATCTTCATCTTCGCCCATATCCCCGCCCGCGTCATGCCCCGAGACATCCCCCGCATCGTGCGCGAGGTCGATCAGCCCATCCTGGTCCGCGCGCTTGCCGCAACCGACGAGCCCGAGGCGGCCGCCGCCGAGTTCATCCTGACCAACCTGTCGCAGCGCATGTCGGACGGGCTGCGAGAGGAGCGAAACGACCTGGGCAAGCTGCGCGCCTCGGACATCGAGGAGGCGATGACCGAGGTCGTCTCGGCCATCCGCCGCCTTCAGGAGGCGGGCGAGATCACGCTGATCCTGCCGCAGGATGACGGGTAAGGGTGCTTGCGCCGCACCTGCGGCCGGCGGATAAGACGGCATGACAAATTCCATCGCCATCGCGATTGTGGTCCTGATCCTGGGCCTGTTCGTCGCCGATCAGCTGTGGCTTCAGTGGCAATTGCCGCTGATGGCGGCGCGGATGGTGGATGGCTTCATCGAATATCTCAGCTTCTGGCGCTAACAGGGGGCTGACGCGTCCCAGGGCATTTGCATCACCCGAAACAGCGCGATACAGGGTCGCAACATCATCTGGTCGAGGGAGTGAACCATGGCTGTCAAAGTTGCGATCAACGGTTTCGGGCGGATCGGCCGGAACGTCCTGCGCGCCATCATCGAATCCGGGCGCACCGATATCGAGGTCGTCGCGATCAACGACCTGGGCCCGGTCGAGACCAACGCGCATCTGCTGCGCTATGACAGCGTGCATGGGCGCTTTCCGGCGCAGGTGACCGTCAATGGCGATTCCATCGACGTGGGCCGCGGCCCCATCAAGGTCACGGCGATCCGCAACCCGGCCGAACTGCCCTGGGGCGACATCGATGTCATCATGGAATGCACGGGGATCTTCGCCTCCAAGGAAAAGGTCCAGCCGCATCTGTCCACCGGCGCCAAGCGCGTCCTGATCTCGGCCCCCGGCGACAATGCCGACAAGACCATCGTCTTCGGCGTGAACGACGACACGCTGACAGCCGAGGATCTGGTCGTCTCGAACGCAAGCTGCACCACGAACTGCCTGTCGCCCGTGGCCAAGGTGCTGAACGACAGCATCGGCATCGCCAAGGGCTTCATGACCACGATCCACAGCTATACCGGCGACCAGCCGACGCTGGACACGATGCACAAGGATCTGTACCGCGCCCGCGCCGCCGCCCTGTCGATGATCCCGACCTCGACCGGCGCCGCCAAGGCCGTGGGCCTGGTGCTGCCGGAACTGAAGGGCAAGCTGGACGGCGTGGCGATCCGGGTGCCGACGCCCAACGTCTCAGTCGTGGACCTGACCTTCGAGGCCAGCCGCGACACCACGGTCGAGGAAATCAACGCCGCGATCAAGGCGGCGGCCGACGGCCCGCTGAAGGGCATCCTGGGCTATACCGAGGAGAAGCTGGTCTCGTCCGACTTCAACCACGACCCCCATTCCTCGGTCTTCCACATGGACCAGACCAAGGTGATGGAAGGCCGGCTGTGCCGCATCCTGACCTGGTACGACAACGAATGGGGTTTTTCCAACCGCATGTCCGACACGGCGGTCGCCATGGGCAAGCTGATCTGACTGAAACGGCGGGGGAAACCCCGCCGTTTTCCTTAGCGGATCTTGGTCAGGCGGCGCGAATTGGCCCGCGTCCGCTTGCCATAGGGCCGCAGGGCCGCGGCCATCATCCGTTCGGCGCTGTGGCCCCGGCCTGCCGCCTGGGCAATCGCGAACATCGCCTCGGTCGCGGCCGCCTGCTTTTCGGCGACCATGCGGAACGGCTCTCCGGGCGCCTGCGCCATGAAGCCCATCATCCCCGCCGTTCGAAGACCGATGACCATCTGCGCTTCGATGGCCATTCGGGCGAATTGCGCCCACAAGCGGACGGGGTTCCTGGGCATCATGGGAAGCATGGCGTCATCCTTTGGATCATCGGGCCAATCTGATGCGACGCAAACGTCAAGACAAGTGCGACTGTTGCACGGGTGCCTGCCATTTTACGCATGGCGCGCTTGGCAACGATCCCGTGCCGTGTATAGAGGCGGGCCATGACCGACCGCATCACCCTTCGCCGCCCCGACGACTGGCACCTGCATCTGCGCGACGGCGCGATGCTGGCAGCCGTCGCACCCCATTCCGCGGGCTTCGGCCGCGCGATCATCATGCCGAACCTGGTGCCCCCCGTGGTGACGGGGGCGCAGGCCGCAGCCTATCGCGACCGCATCCTGGCTGCCCTGCCGGAAGGCTCTGCCCTGCAGCCGCAGATGACGCTGTACCTGACCGACGCGACCGACCCCGCCGATGTGGTGGCGGCCTTCCAGGGCGGCATCATCCGCGCGGTGAAGCTGTACCCCGCCGGCGCCACGACCAATTCCGCCAGCGGCGTCACCGATTTCGACCACGTCCAGCCGGTCCTGGAGGCGATGGCCGAGGCTGGCGTGACGCTCTGCGTCCACGGCGAAGTTACCGACCCGGCGGTGGACATCTTCGACCGAGAAGCCGTGTTCATCGACCGCGTGCTGGAGCCGCTGCGCCGCCGTACCCCCGGCCTGCGCGTCGTAATGGAACACATCACCACCAGCGACGGCGTGGCCTATGCCCGGTCGGGCGGCGACGATCTGGCCGCGACGATCACCACCCATCACCTGGTCATCAACCGCAACGCGATCCTCGCAGGCGGCATCCGCCCGCACTACTATTGCCTGCCCGTCGCCAAGCGCGAATCGCACCGCCTGGCGCTGCGCGAGGCCGCGACCAGCGGCGAGGCGCGGTTCTTCCTGGGCACCGACAGCGCCCCCCATGCCGACAGCGCCAAGCTGCAACCCTGCGGCTGCGCGGGCTGCTTCACCGCGCCGAACACCATGTCGATCCTGGCCCAGGTCTTCGAGGACGAAGGCGCCCTGAACCGCCTGGAAGGCTTCACCAGCCTGCATGGCGCGGCCTTCTATCGCCTGCCCCCGAACGAGGACCGGATCACGCTGGTCAGGCGTGACGCCCCCGCCACCTACGCCACGCAGATCGACGCCGGTGATGAGACCGTGACCGTCTTCGACCCCGGCTTTCCCCTTTACTGGCATCTGGAGGACTGATGAGCCTGACCTTTCCCGCGCGCGAGGAGATCGCCCGCCTGTCCGCCCGGATGCTGCTGGAAATCAAGGCCGTCGATTTCAACGCCGCCACGCCCTTCACCTATGCCTCGGGCCTGAAGGGGCCGACCTATGTGGACTGCCGCCGGATCATCAGCTTTCCGCGCGTCCGCCAGACCCTCATGGATTTCATGGCCGCGACCGTCATGCGCGACGCGGGGTTCGAAGCCTTCGACAATGTCGCGGGCGGTGAAACCGCTGGCATCCCCTTCGGCGCCATGGTCGCCGAACGGCTGGGCCTGCCCATGACCTATGTCCGCAAGAAACCAAAGGGTTACGGACGTAATGCCCGGATCGAGGGCGTGATGAGCGAGGGCCAGCGCGTGCTGCTGGTCGAGGATCTGACCACGGACGGCGGCAGCAAGCTGTCCTTCGTGGACGCGATTCGCGACACGGGGGCCACCTGCGCGCATACGGCGGTGATCTTCTACTACGGCATCTTCCCGGAAACCACGCAGCGTCTGGCCGATCATGGTGTCACGCTGCATCACCTCTGCACCTGGTGGGACGTGCTGGCCGAGGCGAGGGCGCAGGCCGTCTTTGACGCGCAAACGCTGGCCGAGGTCGAGACTTTCCTGACCGATCCGCGCGCCTGGCAGGCCGCGAACGCCTGACTTATCCACAAGCCATCCACAGATCGGCCCCCTGAAATCGCACCGCGCGGCGTTCCCCGCGTGGCGCATCGGGTGTAGAACTGGAACAAGAACAAAAGGGGGCAGCACATGACCAACCTGCGCGCCATCATTCCGGGCCAGCCTGTCAGCGCCGAGGATACGCCCTCGATCCCCTTTTCGCTGGAAGCGGAACAGCAGCTTCTGGGCGCGCTGCTGACAAACAACGACGTGTTCGACCGCGTCAGCCAGATCATCAAGCCGGACCACTTCTATCACCCGGTTCATTCGCGCATCTTCGAGATCTGTTCCGAACGCATCCGCAAGAATGCCCTGGCCAGCCCTGTCACCATCAAGGCCTTCCTGGAACATGACGAAGGGCTGAAGGAACTGGGCGGCGCCCCCTATCTGGCGCGGATCGCGGGGGCTGCGATCAGCGCCTATGCCGCGCGCGACTATGCGCAGATGATTCGCGAATTCGCCCTGCGGCGGGAACTGATCCAGCTGGGCCAGGACATTTCCGCACGCGCCGCGACGGTCGAGGTCGGCGACGAGGCCGAGGAGCAGATCAAGGCCGCCGAACAGACGCTGTACAAGCTGGGCGAGGCTGGAACCGCGGAACGGGGCTTCCAGTCCTTCCTCAAGGCCGTGACCGGCGCGGTGCAGGCCGCCAACGCCGCCTATCAGCGCGACGGCAAGCTGTCAGGAATCTCGACCGGGCTGATCGACCTGGATGGCAAGATGGGCGGACTGAACAATTCCGACCTGATCATCCTGGCGGGCCGTCCCTCGATGGGGAAGACCTCGCTGGCGACCAACATCGCCTTCAACATCGCCAAGGCGCACAAGATGGGCGAACGGCCGGACGGGACCATCGGCACGGTCGAAGGCGGCGTGGTGGGCTTCTTCAGCCTGGAGATGTCGGCCGAACAGCTTGCCGCCCGGATCCTGTCGGAAGCGGCCGAGGTGCCCTCCGAACGCATCCGCAGCGGCAACATGGACGAAGCCGAGTTCCGCCGCTTTGTCGAGGCCGCACATGCCCTGCAGAACTGTCCGCTTTACATCGACGACACCCCCGCCCTGCCGATCAACCAGCTTGCCGCTCGCGCCCGCAAGCTGAAGCGGACGCATGGGCTGGACGTGCTGATGGTGGACTATCTTCAGCTTCTGAAGGCCGCATCCGCCAAGGACAGCCGCGTCAACGAAGTGTCGGAAATCACGCAGGGCCTCAAGGCCGTCGCCAAGGAGCTGAACATTCCGGTGATCGCCCTGTCGCAGTTGTCCCGCCAGGTGGAAAACCGCGACGACAAGCGCCCGCAACTGTCGGACCTGCGCGAATCAGGGTCCATCGAACAGGACGCCGATATCGTGATGTTCGTGTTCCGCGAAGAATACTACAAAGAGCGCGAAAAGCCCTCCGACAGCGACCTGGACGCCATGGCCAAGTGGCAGCAGGTGATGGAGCAATGCCACGGCAAGGCTGAGGTCATCCTGGGCAAGCAGCGCCACGGCCCCATCGGCACGGTGGAACTGTCCTTCGAGGGCCAGTTCACCCGCTTTGGCAACCTGGCGAAGGACCGGCAGTCGCAATGGGACTAGGCCTGCCTGTCCCCGCCGTCACCATCGGGTTGCTGATCGCCTCCAACGTCTTCATGACAGTGGCCTGGTATGGTCACCTGAAGTTCAAGACCGCGCCGCTGCTGACGGTGATCGCCGTCAGCTGGTTCATCGCGCTGTTCGAATATATCCTGCAGGTGCCCGCCAATCGCATCGGCCACGGGCATTTCAGCGCGGCTCAGCTGAAGACCATCCAGGAGGTCATCAGCCTGACCGTCTTTGCGCTATTTTCCTGGCTTTACCTGGGCGAGAAGATCGGCTGGCAGCACGGCGTGGGCTTTGGCCTGATCTGCCTGGGCGCCTGGTTCATCTTCCACGATTTCGGCTAGGCGCCGGCGCGTGCCTAGTGGGTCCAGGGCGCGCGGCGGTCGGTCGCGAAATTCTCGCCATAGCCGCGCGGGCGGACATTGGCGGCGCGCCTGTGCGGCGTCTGGACCACATAATCCAGGCCGTTTTCGCGCGCGTAATCCTCGGCCTGCTTCAGCGTGTCGAAGCGCAGGCGGACCTGGCTTTGGGTGTCGTCCGCGCTGATCCAGCCCATCAGGGGGTCGATCTCTCGCCCGACGGGCGGGAATTCCAGCACCCATTTCCTGGTCCGCGCAGTGCCGGACTGCATGGCATTGCGGGCGGGTTGATAGATGCGAGCGCGCATGAAAAGCTACCTTTCGGGGGCATGTCTTAGGGGACTTATCGCCAATGACGCCGCCCGGTTCAAGGGCCGGAACGCCTGTCCGCCGACGGCGTTGAGGCTGCGACTGCAACCAGAGGAGGTTTCCATGCCGTTTCGAACCGCTGCCGCCCTTGCGCTGCTGGCCCTGCCCGCTGCCGCCCAGGACACCGCCGCCCCCGCCGAGGGCGAAGCGCCGATGATCGCGGAAATCAAGACGGCCGAGGGCGAAAGCCGGGGCACCGCCACCGTGGTCGCGACACCCTCGGGCATGATGCTGGTCACGCTGGAGTTGCAGGACGTACCCCCTGGCATCCACGGCGCGCATATCCACATGACCGGCGAATGCACGCCCCCCGATTTCGAATCGGCAGGCGGGCATCTGGCGGGCGACAAGGAACATGGTGTGATGTCCGCGAACGGACCGCATCCGGGCGACCTTCCCAATATCCATGTCCCCGACAGCGGCAGCCTGATGGTCGAATACTTCGCCGCCGGACTGACCAAGGAAATGATCGCGGACGAGGATGGATCGACCATCATCATCCACGAACATCCCGACGATTATGTCGGCCAGCCGTCCGGCCATGCCGGCGGCCGGATCGGCTGCGGCACCTTCGCCGAGGCTGGCTAGGTCATTCGCCCGCGGCGGCGTCCGCGAAAGGCGCCGTCAATTCGGCCCTTTTCGCGGTCTTGTCATAGATGCAGACCATCCGGTCCCGCCCTTCTTCATAGCCTACCGTGACCAGGGCTGCCCCATAGCTTTCGGATCCGAACGGGTTGACCTCGACGGCGACTTTCGCGTCGGCTGGCGCCTCGATCAGGGCGCGGCAGGATTGCTCGACGGCGGCGCGGAACTCCTCCCATGCCTCGTCGCTCGAACCCCAGGCCATCGCGGGCAGGACCGTAACGAGAATGGCTGCAAGTCCTTGTTTCATCGTTTCTCTCCTTTCGCGGCACAGCAGGGAACGCCTGGGCCGCGCAATCGTTCTGCCTCAAACACAGAGAGGTGATCGAATGCCATCGGCCCGCGCAATGCTTTCCATTCTGGCCGCAACCACCTTGGCCGCCTGCACGGACTACGGCTTGACCGTGGCCGCGACGCGGTGCGACCTGAGCCAGCACCAGCAACTGGTGGGCATGAATATCGGCGAGGTTTATCTGCCCCCGCAACTGCATCGCCGCGAAATCAATCCGGGCCAGTTGGTCACTATGGAATATCAGCCGGGACGGCTGAACATCTTCCTGGATCCGAAGGGCTGGATCACCAAGGTGACCTGCGGCTGACCGCGATCACCCCCCCGCCCGGTCCACCTGGGCAATGGCGCGGGCAATCGCCTCGGCAATGGTCAGGTCGCTTGTGTCCAGCACGACCGCATCATCGGCGGGCTTCAGGGGCGCTGTCGCCCGTTCGCTGTCGCGCCGGTCGCGTTCCTGCAATTCGGCCAGCATCATCCCTGCATCCGCGCCAAGTTCAGCCGCGCGCCGGGCAGCGCGGATCTGATCCGAGGCCGTGACATACAGCTTGACCGCCGCGTCGGGGCAGATCACCGTGCCGATGTCGCGCCCGTCCAGAACCGCGCCGGGTTCCTGCATGGCAAAGCGCCGCTGGAAATCGACCAAGGCGGCGCGCACTTCGGGGATGGTGGCAACGCGGCTGGCGGCCTGCCCCGCCTGGGCGCTGCGCAGGTCGGGTCGGGCCAGGTCATCAGCGTTCAGCGTCTGCGCGGCCAACACCGGATCGCCGCCCTTGGCGCCGGTGGCCCGATACAGCAGCCCGGTGTCCAGGTGGTGAAAACCGAAATGCGCGGCAAGCGCGCGGGCGATGGTGCCCTTGCCCGAGGCGGCGGGTCCGTCGATGGCGATGATGAATGGCATGGGTCAGGTCAAACAGGTTGCGCCCCTGCATGGCATGGCGGCGCGGGAAAGGTCCAGTTGCAATCGGACAAAGAAAAACGCCGGCCCCGCAGGACCGGCGTATATCGTCAGGACGGCAGGATCAGGCGCCGCTGAGGGTCTTGGCGACCTCGGCCGCGAAATCCTCTTCCTTCTTCTCGATGCCTTCGCCGACGGCGACGCGGGCATAGCCGGTGATCTCGACTCCGGCCTCTTTCGCGGCCTGTTCGACCGTCAGGTCGGGGTTGATGACGAAAGCCTGGCCCAGCAGCGTGTTTTCGGCCACGAACTTCTTCATCCGGCCCGGGATGATGTTGTTCTGGATCACGGCTTCGGGCTTCGGCTTGGCCGAGGCGGCGTTCTCTTCCATGGCCTTGGCGGTCTGGACTTCCAGTTCGCGCGCCAGCAGCGTCTGGTCCATGGTCGCTTCGGACAGCGACAGCGGGCTGGTCGCCGCGATGTGCATCGCGAACTGCTTGCCGATGGCCTGCGCCTTGTCCTTGTCGCCCTTCAGCGCGACCAGAACGCCGATCTTGCCCATGCCTTCGGTAGCGGCGTTGTGGACGTAGGAGACAACGGTGTCGCCTTCCAGGACGTGCAGCCGGCGCAGGGTCATGTTTTCGCCGATCCGGGCGATGGCGTCGGTCAGCACTTCCGACACTGCCTTGCCGTTCAGTTGCGCGGCCTTCAGCGCTTCGACATCGGTGGCGGTGGCCAGCGCCACTTCGCTGATCTCGCGGACCAGTTGCTGGAAGTCGGCGTTCTTCGCCACGAAGTCGGTTTCCGAGTTGATCTCGACGGCGACGCCGCGGCCATCGGTGACCTGCACGCCCACCAGACCTTCGGCGGCGACGCGGTCGGCCTTCTTGGCGGCCTTGGCCAGACCCTTGGTGCGCAGCCAGTCGATGGCGGCTTCCATGTCGCCGTCGGTTTCGGTCAGCGCCTTCTTGGCGTCCATCATCCCTGCGCCGGTCGTTTCGCGCAGCTCTTTCACCATCGCGGCGGTGATAGCCATGATCCGTCTCCTTTGATCAACGCGTCAGGCGGGGCATATCCCCGCCTGACGACAATTCCGTAAAAGTTCCGTTCACCAATGCCGATCAGGCGTCGGCGGTCGCCTGTTCTTCGGCGGGCTCGTCCAGAAGCTCCTCGGGGGCTTCCGCCAGGGCGCCGACATCGACGCCAGCCGCGCCCATCTGGGCCGACATGCCGTCAAGCGCGGCGCGGCTTGCCAGGTCGCAATAGAGCGCGATGGCGCGGGCCGCGTCGTCGTTGCCCGGGATGATATAGTCCACGCCTTCGGGCGAGCAGTTGGTATCGACCACGGCCACGACCGGAATGCCCAGCTTTTTCGCCTCGGCGATGGCCAGGTCTTCCTTGTTCACGTCGATGACAAACAGCAGATCCGGCAGGCCGCCCATGTCGCGGATGCCGCCCAGCGAGGCTTGCAGTTTGTTCTGCTCACGCTCAAGCTGCAGACGCTCTTTCTTGGTCAGGCCCTCGGCGCCGCCAGCCATGGTTTCGTCGATGGCCTTCAGGCGGCCGATCGACTGCGAAACGGTCTTCCAGTTGGTCAGCGTACCGCCCAGCCAGCGGTGGTTCATGTAGAACTGGGCCGAACGCTCGGCCGCGTCGGCGATCGGCTTCTGCGCCTGGCGCTTGGTGCCGACGAACAGCACGCGGCCGCCCTTGGCGACGGTGTCGCGCACGACCTGCAGCGCCGCGTCCAGCATGGGAACGGTCTGCGTCAGGTCCAGGATGTGGATGCCGTTGCGGTCGCCATAGATGAATTCCGCCATGCGCGGATTCCAGCGCTGCGTCTGGTGACCGTAGTGAACGCCAGCTTCCAAGAGCTGACGCAGGTTGAATTCGGGAAGCGCCATGTCCATGTCCTTTCCGGTTTGCGCCTTGGCAGGGGATTCAGGGCGGATGCCCCAACCGGTGGACCTTTTGCGGATTTCTCCCGCCGAAGGCCCGCCCCTGCCTGTGAAGTGTCGCGCAGATAGACCCTGCACGGGCAATTTGCAAGGGGTCTGAAGGATATGGGCCGAAACCTGTCCATCCAGTCAAATTGCGCAAACAGCGAAGGTCGGGCAACATCAGCTTATTAGAGGGTTCCTATCATGTCCGACGACAGATTGCGGCTTGGGCGGCACTACGATTTTCACGAAGTTCTTGCGGACGGGATCGTCCACGGGATCGGCGTCGCCCTGGCCCTGGTCGGCGTGACCGCATTGATCTTTCATGCCGCCATCACGGCGGACCGGGCGGATCTTCTGGCTGCGGCGATCTATGGCGCGGGGCTTATCCTGACGCTGGCCGCGTCCTTCACCTATAACATGCTGCCGCATTCCCCCCTGAAATGGTATCTGCGGCGGGTCGATCATTCGGCCATCTTCATCCTGATCGCGGCGACCTATACGCCCTTCCTGCACAAGGCCGCGTCCGACCCGACCGTGCTGGCGCTGCTGGTGGGCATCTGGACGATGGCGGTGCTTGGCGTCGCGATGAAATGCCTGCTGCCGGGCCGCTACGACAGGCTGGCGATCCTGCTCTATATCCTGATGGGATGGAGCGGGCTGGTGGCCTTTCGCCCCATTGCGGACACCTTGCCGCCAACCTCGATGCTGCTGATCGTTGTCGGGGGCGTTGTCTATACCGCAGGGGTGATCTTCCATGTCTGGGAACGCCTGCGCTTCCAGAACGCGATCTGGCACGGCTTTGTCGTGACCGCCGCCGCCATCCACTACGTCGCGGTCCTTGTCGCCGTCTGATAGCGATAACCCGATTTGCGCCCTTGTGGGGCAAAGCGCTTGCATCGCCCTTCGCCAGCGGGCAGTTTGCCCGCGAATTGCGGTAGATAAGGTGCGCCATGAACCCTGAACTCCAGTCGCAAAAGACGCGGGCGCTGTGCAGGCTGGCCCCGGTGATCCCGGTGATCGTCATCAAGAACGCCGAACGGGCGGCGGGTCTGGCCCAGGCCCTGGTCACCGGCGGGCTGCCGGTGCTGGAAATCACGCTGCGCTCGGACGCGGCACTGGACGCGATCCGGGTGATGTCGGGCGTGTCCGGCGGGCATGTGGGTGCGGGAACGGTGCTGACGCCGGACGACGCGAAACGCGCCAAGGACGCGGGCGCGACCTTCGCCGTCTCGCCCGGCCTGACCGACCGGCTGATCGCCGCCTGCGAGGAGGTGGAGCTTCCGCTGCTGCCCGGCGCCGCCACCGCGTCCGAGGTGATGCGCGCCGCAGATGCGGGCTATGACATGCTGAAGTTCTTCCCGGCCGAGGCCATCGGCGGCGCGCCCGCGCTGAAATCGCTGGCCGGGCCGCTGCCCAGGATCAGCTTCTGCCCGACCGGCGGCGTGTCGTTGGCCAATGCGGCCGAATACCTGTCCCTGCCGAACGTGGTCTGCGTCGGCGGCAGCTGGATCGCCACCGACGCGGATGTCAGCGCCGAGAACTGGGGCGCCATCCAGGAACGCGCCCACGCCGCATCCCGGCTGAGCCGGGGCTGATCTTGGCCCCCGACGACAGGCGCGCCCGCCGCAACGTGATCGTGCTGGTCGCGGCGCAGGCGATCCTGGGCGCGCAGATGTCGGTGATCTTCATCGTCGGCGGCCTGGCGGGGCAGATCCTGGCGCCAAACCCCTGCATCGCCACCCTGCCCCTGTCGATGATCGTCCTGGGATCGGCGCTGACCGCACGTCCCCTGGCGCGCTTCATGCAGGATCGCGGCAGGCAGGCCGGGTTCCTGCTGGCCGTTCTGGCAGGCGGCATGGGCGCGGCCCTGGCGGCCTGGGGCCTGTCGTCCGGGTCGTTCTGGCTGTTCATGGCCGGATCGCTGCTGACCGGCATCTACATGTCCGCGCAGGGTTTTTACCGCTTCGCCGCGACCGATCTCGCGTCGGAGGACTACGCCCCCCGTGCGATCAGCTGGGTCATGGCGGGCGGGCTGGCGTCGGCGGTCATCGGCCCGGCCGTGGTGCGCGTGACCGACGGCCTGACGGCGGTCCCGTTCCTGGCGACCTATCTGGCGGTAATCGGGCTGAATGCGCTTGGACCCTTCCTGTTCGCGTTCCTTGACAGCCCCAAGCCCGCGCCAACCGAGACGGGTCAGACGGCAGGCCGCACGCTGGCCGAACTGCTGCGCCAGCCGCAGATCGCGGTCGCGATGATCTGCGGCATGGTCGCCTATGCGCTGATGAACCTGGTGATGACCTCGACCCCGCTGGCGGTGGTGGGCTGCGGCTTCGCGCCCACGGATGCGGCGAACATCGTCAGCGCGCATGTGCTGGCCATGTTCGCGCCCAGCTTCTTCACCGGCCACCTGATTGCCCGCTTCGGCGCCGAGAAGATCGTCGCCCTTGGCCTGCTGCTGCTGGCCTTCGCAGGCGCCACCGCCTTGTCGGGGGTTGAACTGTCGCATTTCTTCGCCACCCTGATCCTGCTGGGGATGGGCTGGAACTTCGGCTATATCGGCGCCACCGCCATGCTGACCCGCGCCCACGCACCCGAGGAACGGGGCCGCATCCAGGGCCTGAACGACGCGGTGGTCTTCGGAGGCGTGTTCCTGGCCTCGCTGTCCTCGGGCGGGCTGATGAATTGCAGCGGTGGATCGGTCGTCGCGGGCTGGAACGCGGTCAACCTGGCGATGCTGCCCTTCCTGGTGCTGGCGGGCGGGTCGCTGATCTGGCTGGTGCTGCGCCCGAAAGAGGCGTAGCGCGGGGGCCAGCCCCCGCACCCCCGGGATATTTAAGCTCAAGTGAACATCAGAACAGGGATTTCTGTTCCGGGGACTTGGGTTTGCGGGACGGTTTCGGGGGCGCTCCTTCGGGGCGGGCATTGATGCGGCCCTCCGCAAACTCAAGTTCAAACTGCGGCACCTGCTGCGCGGCTTGGGCCGAGGTGATCACGCTATCGGGACCATGCACGACGACAAAGCCTCGCTTCAGCGTTTCCTTGTAGCCCAGCGACAGGCGCAGGCGGTCCACCCGTTCCATCGCCTGTTTTCGGTTGTGGATCGCCCGCCGCGTCCCCTGATCCAGCCGCCGCGACAGATCGGCCAGCTTCTGGTCCTGCACGGTAATCGCCCGCCGTGTCGTCACCATCACCCGCGCCAATGACGCATCCAGCCGTTCCTGCAGCGCCGTCATCCGATCCCGCCGCCGCTCCAGCCGCCGTGTCGCTGCGGCATCCAGCCGATGCTCCAGCCGATGCAGCGCGTGACCCTTGCCATCCATGAACCGCCGCAACAGCGCAACCGGCATGGGCCGCACCGCCAGTTGATGCCTGCGCGCACGGACCAGCCCGTGCAGCGCGGGATCCAGCCGCCCCGCCCACAGATCCAGCCGCTGCCGCGCCGCTTCGGTCAGCGCCGCAGGGCGGCCAAGCGCACGGGACAGATCGCGCAGCCGCTGCCTGGGCCGTTCGACATGAACATTGGCGCAGCGCGTCAAGCGGGCCTGTGATTCCGCCAGCCGCGCCGACAGTTCGGCCAGCACCGGCACCGCCATTTCCGCCGCAGCGGTCGGCGTGGGCGCCCTCCGGTCGGACGCGAAGTCGATCAGCGTTGTGTCTGTCTCGTGCCCCACCGCGGAAATCAGCGGGATGCGGCTTTCGGCAGCCGCGCGGATCACGGCCTCCTCGTTGAAGCCCCACAGATCCTCAAGGCTGCCGCCGCCCCGCGCGACGATCAGCAGGTCCGGGCGGGGGATCGGCCCACCCTGGGCCAAGTCGTTGAAGCCCCGGATCGCGGCGGCCACCTGCGGGGCGCAGCCTTCACCCTGGACGGCCACCGGCCAGATGATGACGCGCGTCGGAAAGCGGTCGCGCAGCCGGTGCAGGATGTCACGGATTACCGCACCCGAAGGCGAGGTCACGACCCCGATCACGCGCGGCAGGGATGGTAATGGCCGCTTGCGCGCCTCGTCGAACAGCCCCTCGGCCGCAAGGGCCTGACGGCGCTTTTCCAGCATCGCCATCAGCGCGCCAAGGCCCGCAGGCTCGATCTGATCGACGATCAGCTGGTATTTCGACTGGCCGGGAAAGGTGGTGATGCGGCCGGTGGCGATGACCTCCATTCCCTCCTCGGGGCGCTGCGCCAGCCGGGACGCCTGCCCCTTCCAGGTCACGGCGGCCAGAACCGAGCGGTCGTCCTTCAGGTCGAAATACAGATGCCCCGAGGACGGGCGCGAGACGCGGCCGATCTCTCCGCGCACGCGGACGCGGCCGAACTGATCCTCCAAGCTGCGCTTGACCGCGCCCGACAGTTCGGAAACCGTGAATTCATGGGCGTTGCTGCCCGGCGCGTCTTCCAACAAATCCATGCGTCTTGTTCCCTTCCGCGCCCCAGACTAGAACGCCGCGACCAGAAGCGAAAGGGCGGCCCATGAACATCCTGATCCTTGGCGGCGGCGGGCGCGAACATGCGCTGGCCTGGGCTGTCCGGCAGAACCCGAAATGCGACCGCCTGATCGTGGCGCCGGGCAATGCGGGCATCGCCAATATCGCCGAATGCGCCGACCTGAACATCCTGTCGCGTGCCGAAGTCCTGGAATTCGCCCAGGAAAACGCCATCGACTTCGTGGTAATCGGCCCCGAGGCGCCCCTGGCCGCAGGCGTGTCCGACGCCCTGCGCGATGCCGGTTTCCTGGTCTTCGGCCCGTCCCAGGCAGCCGCCCAGCTTGAGGCGTCCAAGGCATTCACCAAGGAAATCTGCGACGCCTGCGGGGCACCGACCGCCGCCTGGGCCCGCTTCACCGATGCCGCCAGCGCCCGTGATTATGTCACCGCCCAAGGCGCGCCTATCGTCGTCAAGGCCGATGGTCTGGCCGCCGGCAAGGGCGTCACCGTCGCCGAAACCGTGGATCAGGCGCACGGGGCCATCGACGCCATCTTCGACGGCGAGTTCGGCGAGATGTCGGTCGTGATCGAGGAGTTCATGGCGGGCGAGGAAGCCAGCTTCTTCATCCTCTGCGACGGCACCGATTGCCTGCCCGTCGGCACGGCACAGGACCACAAGCGCGTGGGCGACGGCGACACCGGCCCGAATACCGGCGGCATGGGCGCCTACAGCCCCGCCCCGATCCTGACCGAAGCCTTGCAGGAACAGGTCATGGCGCAGATCATCCGCCCCACGGTGGCGGAAATGGCCGCGCGCGGAATGCCGTTCCAAGGCGTCCTCTATGCCGGGCTGATGATTGACGGGGGTCGCGCCCGGCTGGTCGAATACAATGTCCGCTTCGGCGATCCCGAATGCCAGGTGCTGATGATGCGCCTAGGCGGGCAGGTGCTGGACCTTCTGCTGGCCTGCGCCGAGGGACGGCTGGCGGGCCTGTCAGTCAACTGGGCCGACGATTACGCGCTGACGGTGGTTATGGCCGCAGCGGGCTATCCGGGAAGCTACCAGAAAGGCAGCATCATCAAGGGGCTGGACAGCCTGTCCGAAAGCAGCTTCGCCATGACCTTCCACGCAGGAACCGCCAGGAAGGATAACCAGACCATCGCCACCGGTGGCCGTGTCCTGGCCTGCACCGGACGCGGCGCCACCTTGGCCGAGGCGCACGCCCGCGCCTATGCCCAGGTGGATGCCATCGACTGGCCCGAGGGCTTCTGCCGCCGCGACATCGGCTGGCGCGCGCTCTAGGCTTCCTCTTCACCCAAATATCCCCGCCGGAGGCATCCGACGGGGACACAGGCGCCACCATCACAGGTTGGAATACAGCCCTTCATAGATCGGCAGCAGCGTGTCCGTTTCGAACAGGCTGCTGACCGAGGTGCCGTTCCAGATGTTCAGGATCGCCTGCGTGAACATCGGCGCGGTCGGCACGATGCGGATGTTCGGGGCCGATTTCACCGCATCGGTCGGCTGGATCGAATCGGTGATGACCAGCGACTTCATCACCGACTTGCTGACGCGTTCCACCGCCGGGCCGGACAGAACGCCATGGGTGATATAGGCGTGAACCTCGGTCGCACCGCTGTCGGTCAGGGTCTGCGCAGCCTTCACCAGCGTGCCTGCGGTGTCGCAGATGTCGTCCACGATGATGCAGACCTTGCCTTCGACATCGCCGATGACCGTCATCTCGGCCACCTCGCCCGCCTTCTCGCGACGCTTGTCCACGATCGACAGCGGCGCACCGATCCGCGTCGCCAGTTCGCGGGCGCGGGCCACGCCGCCCACGTCGGGCGACACGACCATCAGGTCGTTCATCCGTCCCCGGAAATGATGCTGCACATCCAGGGCAAAGACCGGCGCCGCGTAAAGGTTGTCCACCGGAATGTCGAAGAAGCCCTGGATCTGGGCCGCGTGCAGGTCCAGCGTCAGGACGCGGTCGATGCCCGATTCGGTCAGCAGGTTCGCCACCAACTTGGCGCTGATCGGCGTGCGGGCCTTGGCGCGGCGGTCCTGGCGGGCATAGCCGAAATAGGGGATGACCGCCGTGATCCGCGCCGCCGACGACCGGCGC
This sequence comes from Paracoccus sp. SSK6, assembly GCF_039770665.1. Classification (NCBI taxonomy): domain Bacteria; kingdom Pseudomonadati; phylum Pseudomonadota; class Alphaproteobacteria; order Rhodobacterales; family Paracoccaceae; genus Paracoccus; species Paracoccus sp. SSK6. The sequence continues at coordinate 48,494 of NZ_JBDPNJ010000006.1, forward strand.
AGGGCGTCGGCCATGACCATCAGTTCCATCAGGTTGTCGTTCGCCGGATTCGAGGTCGGCTGGATGATGTACATGTCCTCGCCGCGCACATTCTCGTAGACCTCGACGAAGATTTCCTGGTCGTTGAAGCGTTCCACCCGCGCATCGCAGAGGCTGACATTCATCCCCCGGTGCATCGACATGCGCCGGGCAATGGCAGCGGCCAGGGTGCGGTTGGCATTGCCGGAAATCAGCTTGGGTTCGGTCATGACGGGCATGGAAGGGGGCCTTTGCACGGGGATTCGCCAGATTGCGCCCGCCTTAGCACCCGGCTAGCCTGCGGGCAAACTGCAAGGGGATCGTTATGGCTAACATCGACTACTACTTCGGAACGATCAGCCCCTGGGCCTATCTGGCAGGCGACCGGCTGGAACGGATCGCCGAACGGCACGCTGCAACGATCACCTACAAGCCGCTGGATATCCTTCAGCTTTTCGACCGGACAGGCGGCGTTCGGCCCTCCAGCCGCCACCCCAGCCGGATGGAGTATCGCGCACAGGAACTGCCCCGCTGGGCCGATCACCTGGGGATGGCCCTGAACCTGAAGCCTGCCCATTGGCCGGTGAACATGGCGCCGTCTTCCTATACCATCATTGCCGCGCAGCAGGCAGGGGACGGCGACCTTGGCGGGCTGGTGCAGGGCTTCCTGCGCGCCGTCTGGGCCGAGGAGCGCGACATCAGCGACGATGCCGTCATCCGCGACATCCTGGGCGCGCATGGCTTCGACCCCGCCTTGACCGACAAGGGCCTGTTTATCGGCGCCGAAACCTATGGTCGCAACCTGGAACAGGCGGTCGAGGCTGGTGTCTTCGGATCGCCCTTCTATGTGGTGCGGGAAAGCGGACAGAAGTTCTGGGGCCAGGACCGGCTGGATTTCCTCGACCGGCATCTGTCCACGCTATGACCGGCATCCACAAGCGCCACTGGCCGGGCGACAAGGACCGCCCGGCACTGGCCCTGCATTGCATGATGGGCAGCGCGGGCTATTGGGGACCGATCGCCAGGCGGCTGGAGGGTCGCGCCGATCTGACCAGCTTCGACATGCCGGGGCATGGCCGCAGCGGGCCTTGGGTCCAAGGGGCCGAGGGACCGGATTTCCACACCGCCGTCACCCGGATCGCGGCCAGCTTCATCGACCGGCCGCTGGATCTGGTCGGCCACAGCCTTGGTGCGACCGTCGCCCTGCGCATCGCGGTGGCAGCGCCCGAGGCGGTGCGCAGCCTGACCCTGATCGAGCCCGTGCTGTTTGCCGCGGCGTCCGATGTTGAGCAGAAAGAGCGCGACCGGATCATTGCCGAGCATCTGGCCCAAGGCCGCAGCGAGGATGCCGCCCGCGCCTTTATCGATGTCTGGGGCGCGCAGCCCTTCGATGACCTGCCCCCGCCTGCCCGCCAGACGATGACGACGCAGATCCCTCTGGTGGCAGCGGCCGACGAGACCCTGACCCATGACCGCGCGAATATCCTGCGGGCTGGCGGGCTGGAGGCCATCGACGCCCCTGTCCTGATCATCGTCGGAGAGCGATCCCCCACCGTGATCCACGGTATCGCCGATGCCTTGGCGGAACGCCTTGCCGATGTGGGCCGCGCCACCGTGCCGGGGGCTGGTCACATGCTGCCCCTGACGCATCCAGACGAAACCGCCGGACTGATCGCGGTCAACCTCGACCGCGCCTAGAGCGTGAAGTCGTCGTCATGCCGGACCGCGCCGATGGCCAGCCATTCGGCGCGGATCCGCGCGACCCTGGTGTCGCCCCAGGTGCGGAAGACGATCTCGAAGCCCGTCGTGGCGATCTGTTCGGCGCAGATATCCGCCCGCTGGTTCGCCCCACCCTCGATGTCCCACATGCCGGTGGTCACATAGACCACCGGCGGCGCAGCGAAGGGCTCTGGGAATGTCACGGCCTGGCGGACAGCGCGCGGCCCCTCGCCCGACCACATGACGCCCTGATCCTCGAAGGCGGAAAACAGCAGCCTGGATCCCTGGCAAATTCCCACCGCATGATGACCAAACCGCTGCATTTCCCGTCCCCTGCCTCAAATCCCCGCCAGGTTAACCGGGCGGCAGGGCCGTGGAAACTTGCCAATAGGACAGGTTGCGGCAGGGCTCAGGCAAAGGCTTCCTCGAAAGCCCGTTCCAGAACTTCTATCCGGCCCTGCCCATCGACCAATGCGGCATCGAAGCGCATTTCAGGCAGCGGCGCATGGCCTTCCTTTTCGCAATATTCCAGCGCCGCGCGCATGATGCGGCCCTGCTGGGCTGCGCCCAGCCGCTGCGCGGCTTCGCCATGCGTTGCGGATTGCTTGACCTCGACAAAGATCAGGCATTGCCCGGCCTGGCAGATCAGGTCGATCTCTCCCGCCTTGCCGCGCCAGCGTCGCGCAAGAACCGTCATGCCCCTGCCTTCAAGATGGCGGGCCACGCCATCCTCGGCCAGGGTTCCCGCCAGATGAGCAAGCCGTCCGCGCGTGCGCCGGGCAGCAGACACCGGCTTGGGCGCCACCGGCTGAGCCCAAGCGAAATCCGATCCCCTGCCATAGCCCATGTTCACCCCTTGCCTTTGTCCAAGGACAGCGCGATCTGGTAAACATCGCGCCGCGCCAATCCCAGTTCCGCCGCGACCTCTTTCGCCGCGTCCTTTACCGTCATCCGTTCCAGCCGGGCCTGAAGCGCCTGCCGGATCGTGTCGTCATCGGCCATCACGGCACCCGGCCGATCGACCAGCATCACGACCTCGCCCTTTAGGGCGGCCATGCGCGGATCCTGCGCCAGTTCGGCAGCGGTGCCCCGGATCACCTCCTCGAACTTCTTGGTCAATTCCCGCGCCACCACCGTAATGCGATTCGCATCAACCTCGCAGATCTCTCTCAATGTCTGGTTAACGCGCCGGGGGCTTTCGAACAGGATCAGCGTGGCATCGACCCCCATCCACTGCCGCAGCCACGTCATCCGCGCCCCCTGCGTCGTCGGAGGAAACCCCGCGAACAGGAAGCGGTCCGATGGCAGCCCCGACAGGCTGAGCGCGACAAGGGGTGCGGAAGGTCCGGGGATCGCATGGACCCGGTGGCCGGCAGCGGCGGCCTCTCGGGCCAGGCGGAAGCCCGGATCGGCCACCAGCGGCGTCCCCGCGTCCGAGGCATAGGCGACGCTTTGCCCCTGTTCCAAGGCCGCCAGCAGCGCGGGGCGGGCGCGGTCGCCGTTGTGGTCGTGATACGGCAAAACGCGCCGCCCGCGCAGGGGAACGCCATGGATGTCCAGCAGGTGGCGCAGCACGCGCGTATCCTCGGCCGCCAGCACATCCGCCGCGTTCAGCACGTCGAGCGCGCGCAGCGTGATGTCGCGCGCGGTGCCGATGGGCGTCGCCACGAGATACAGGCCCGCGTCGAGCCGCTTCGCCTCGACATGGGCGGCAAGGCGCTGCGGGGGCTGGATGTCCATTGCGTTTTCCTTCCGACTGATTGCCAAGCCAGCCTCTTGGTCCTAGGCTACCCGCATCTCGGCGATACCTTACAGCAGGGAAGTTTCATATGGTCGTTTCCGCCACAACCCGGCCCGGTGCCGGATTGCGCCGCGTCTTTGCCGGTGCCGCTGCCATCCTGTCCGCCTTCCTCCTTGCGGCTTGCGAGCCCACGGGCGGGTCGCAACAGGCCAGCGGTCCTGCCATCGGACCGCTGATCAACCCCGGAGAGCCGGTGCGCGTTGCCCTGCTGGCCCCCGGCGGCAGCGGATCGGCCGACCTGGAATGGCTGTCGCGCAGTCTGAAGAACGCCGCGCGGATGGCTGCGGCCGATGCGCAGGGCGCCAATATCGACCTTCGCGTTTATGACACCGGCACCAGCACGGCGCAGGCCGTGGCGCAGGCCAATGCCGCCGTGGATGCCGGGGCGCAGATCATCGTCGGCCCGCTGTTCGCCGAAGGCGCGAATGCCGTGGGCAATGCCATGCGGCCGCGCAACGTGAACGTCCTGACATTCTCGAACAATGCCGAGATCGCGGGCGGCAACGTCTTCATCCTGGGCAACAGCTTCGCCAATGTCGCCAACCGGCTGGTCGCCTTTGGCGCACGTCAGGGCAAGCGCAACATCTATGTCGTGGCCGAGGACGACATCGCGGGCCAGCTTGGCGGCCGCGCGATCGAGACCGCCATCGCCCGCAACGGCGGGCGCCTGGCCGGGCGCAGCAACCACCCCGTCTCGATCAGCGGCATCGACGCCGTGACCCCGCAGATCGTCGCGGCCGCCCAGTCCGGCAAGGTCGATGCGGTGTTCATGACCGCCAACAACCAGGCGGTCCTGCCCTATCTGACCGAAAAGCTGGCCGCCGCCGGGGTCCGGTCGCCCGTCACGCAGATGATGGGGCTGACCCGCTGGGACCAGCCCGCCAACCGCATCGGGATGCCGCAACTGCAGGAAGGCTGGTTCGCGATCCCGGACCAGGGCCTCAAGTCGCAGTTCGACGCCCGCTATCGCTCCGCCTATGGCGAGCAGCCGCATGAACTGGCAAGCCTTGCCTATGACGGGGTCGCGGCCATCGCCTCGCTGGTGCGCAGCGGCAAGCGCAATGCGCTGACGACCACCGGGCTGACGCAGAACGCGGGCTTTACCGGGGTTGGCGGGGTGTTCCGGCTGCGCCCGGACGGAACCTCGGAACGGGCGCTTGCGGTGGCGACCCTGCGCGGCAACCGGCTGGTCATCCTTGATCCTGCCCCGCGCGGCTTTGGCGGGGGCTTCGGGTTCTGATCTTGGCCGACCTGCCCGATACGACTGTTCGGCAAAGCGCCCCGGCCCTGTCCGGGGCGCATCCGATCTTTGACCCTGCCAGTTTCCTGCCGATCCTTGACCAGGCCCTTGCCGGGCTGACCGACCGCAAGGAAATCCGCGCCCGCACCGTGTCGCTGCTGTCGGACGCACGGGCCGAGGCGATGCGCGACATCGAGGCCGGGCTGGCCAGCCATCCCCGCGCCGCGCGCGAAACCGTGCGGGCCATCGCCAGCCTGACCGACGGCATCGTCATCGCCACCCATCACGTCGCCACCACCTGCCTGCATCCGCAGCAATCCCCTTCGGACGCCGAACGGCTGGCGGTGCTGGCCGTCGGCGGCTACGGCCGGGCCGAGATGGCGCCGCAATCGGACGTGGACCTGCTGTTCCTGACGCCGTGGAAGATCACCGCCTGGGCGGAAAGCGTCGTCGAATCGATGCTGTATATCCTGTGGGATCTGAAGCTGAAGATCGGCCATTCAATCCGCAGCGTGGACGACTGCATCCGCCTTGGCGCGAGCGACATGACCATCCGCACCTCCTTGGTGGAACACCGGCTGGTGACGGGCTATGCGCCCCTGGCCGAAGAGCTGCGCGAACGCCTGTGGACCGAGCTTTTTTCCAAGACCATCCCGGAATTCATCGAGGCCAAGCTCGATGAACGCGCCGCCCGCCACCAGCGGCAGGGCGGGCAGCGATATGTCCTGGAACCCAACGTCAAGGAGGGCAAGGGGGGCTTGCGCGACCTGCAGACGCTGTACTGGATCGCGAAATACATCCATCGCGTGGACCGCGCCGCCCAACTGGTCGATCTGGGCGTCTTTACGCGGGAAGAACACCTGGCCTTCTGGCAGGCCGAGGATTTCCTCTGGGCCGCGCGCTGCCATCTGCACCTGATCGCGGGCCGCCCCGTGGACGTGCTGTCCTTCGACATGCAGGTCGAGGTCGCGCGCCGCATGGGCTACAAGGACACCTCGGCCCGGCGCGGGGTCGAGTATTTCATGCAGGATTATTTCCGCCACGCCACCCATGTCGGCGAGCTGACCCGCGTCTTCCTGACCGAGTTGGAAGCCCGTCACGTCCGCAGCGCGCCCTTCCTAGGCCGGCTGTTCCGCCGCCGCCGCAAGATGAAGCCGGGATTCACCGACCAGCATGGCCGTCTTGGCATCGCGAACGACGCCGAGTTCCTGAAGGATCCCCTGAACATCCTGCGCCTGTTCGAGGAAGCGTTGCGCACCGGCATCCTGATCCATCCCGATGCCATGCGCCTGGTCGCGGCTAATCTGGACCTGATCGACGACAAGGTCCGGTCGGACCCCGAGGCCACACGCATCTTCATGGACCTGCTGCTGAAGCACGGCAATCCCGAACGGGGTCTGCGCCGCATGAACGAACTGGGCGTGCTGGCGGCCTTCATCCCCGAATTCGAACCCGTCGTGGCGATGATGCAGTTCAACATGTATCACCACTACACGGTGGACGAACATTCGATCCAATGCGTCGCCGCCCTGGCCGAGATCGAACGGGGCGAGCATCCCGAGGATCTGCCCCTGTCCAGCGAGATCATGGAAACGGGCATCAACCGCCGCGTCCTCTATCTGGCGACCCTGCTGCACGATATCGGCAAGGGACGGCGCGAGGATCACTCGATCCTGGGCGCGCGGCTGGGGCGGCGGATCGCGGCACGCTTCGGCTTTTCGCAGGATGACATCGACACGGTGGAGTGGTTGATCCGCAACCACCTGCTGATGTCCGACGTGGCGCAGAAGCGCGACATCGCCGACCCCCGCACGCTGCGCGACTTCGCCAAGGCGGTGAAGACCCGCAAGCGTCTGGACATGCTGCTGGTCCTGACCGTCTGCGACATCCGGGGCGTCGGCCCCGGCACCTGGAACAACTGGAAGGCCGCGCTGCTGCGCAAGCTGCACACGGATACCGCCGAGGTTCTGGAAAACGGGCTGGAGGAGCTGAATCGCGACCGCCGCCAGAACGAGGCCAAGCGCAGCCTGCGCCACATGCTGATCGCCAAGGGGTGGGAGGCCAGGGCGATCCGAACCGAACTGGGACGGCATTACGACAGCTATTGGTCAGGCCTTCCGACCGAGACGCAGGCCACCTTTGCCGAACTGCTGGGCGATATCGGCCCGGATGAAATCCGCACCGACCTGCGCGCCGACCATGACAGGGACGCCACGCGGGCGGCCTTCGTGCTGGCCGACCATCCGGGCATCTTTTCCCGGCTTTGCGGGGCGCTGACGCTGATGGGCGCGAACGTCGTGGACGCGCGGACCTATACGACGCGCGACGGCTTTGCCACGGCCGTCTTCTGGGTCCAGGATCCCGATGCCCGCCCCTTTGCCGAAGACCGGCTGCCCAAGCTGCGCCAGACCATCCTGCGCACGCTCAAGGGCGAAATCGTCGCGCGCGAGGCCTTTGCCACCCGCGACAAACCCAAGAAGCGCACGCGGGAGTTCAGGTTCCCCACCCATGTCACCTTCGACAACGAAGGCAGCGACATCTATACCATCATCGAGGTCGATACCCGCGACCGTCCCGGCCTGCTTTACGACCTGACCCGGACGATGGCCGCGAACCATATCCAGATCGTCAGCGCGGTCATTGCCACTTTCGGCGCGCAGGTGGTGGACAGTTTCTACGTCAAGGATATGTTCGGCCTCAAACTGCACAGCGATGCCAAGCGCGACGCCTTGGAAAAGAAACTGCGTGCGGCCATCGCCGACGGGGCAAAACGGGCAGAGGCATAATCCATGAAATCGGGACTGGTGCGGGGATTCCTTTCGGTAGGGATCTGGACCTTCGTGTCGCGTGTCTCGGGCTTTGTCCGCGATATCCTGATGGCCGCCTGGCTGGGCAGCGGCGCAGTGGCCGACGCCTTTTTCGTGGGCCTGTCGCTGCCCAACATGTTCCGCCGCTTCTTTGCCGAGGGCGCGTTCAACACTGCCTTCGTGCCGATGTTTTCCAAGAAGCTGGACGACCGCACTGATGCGCAGCGCTTCGCGTCCGAGGCCTTTTCAGGCCTCCTGATGACTGTGCTGCTGCTGTCCGCCGTCGCCATGGTCTTCATGCCGGTTCTGGTCTGGCTGATGGCCTCTGGCTTTGCGGGGGACGAGCGTTTTCCGCTGGCCGTGCAATATGGCCGGATCATGTTCCCCTATATCCTGCTGATCTCGCTGGCTTCGATGATCTCGGGCGTGCTGAACGCCAATGGCCGCTTCACCGCCGCCGCCGCCGCGCCGGTGCTGCTGAACCTGCTGTTCATCGCCGCCATGGCGATCGCCTGGTGGCAAGGCTGGGACGTGGGCCTGACGCTGGCCTGGGCCACGCCCCTGACCGGGATCGCCCAGCTTGCGCTGGTCTGGTGGGACGCGCATCGCACCGGCTGGAGCTTCCGCCCCCGCCGCCCGCGCCTGACACCCGACATGCGCCGCCTGCTGGCCGTGGCCCTGCCTGCGGCCTTTGCCGGCGGCGTCGTGCAGATCAACCTGCTGGTGGGCCGCCAGGTCGCCAGCCATTTCGAGGGCGCGATTTCCTGGCTGTCCTATTCCGACCGTCTGTATCAGCTACCCCTCGGCGTCGTCGGCGCCGCCGTGGCCGTGGTCCTGCTGCCCGAACTATCCCGCCGCCTGCGCGCGGGCGATCACGCCGGCGGCCAGTCCGCCTATTCCCGCGCGACTGAGTTCGGCCTGTTCCTGACCCTGCCCGCCGCCTTCGCCATCGCCGTGATCGCGGAACCCATGGTCCGCACCCTGTTCGAACGCGGGGAGTTCACCGCCGAAGATACCACCCAGACGGCCCGCGCGCTGCTCGTCTATGCCTTCGGCCTGCCCGCCTTCGTCCTGCAGAAGATCCTGCAACCGCTGTATTTCGCGCGCGAGGACACGAAGACCCCCTTCCGCTATGCCCTGTGGTCGATGGTCGTGAACGCAATCGTGGCCTTCGGGCTGATGCCGGTTTTCGGCTTCCTGGCCGCTGCCCTTGGCACCACCGTCGCGGCCTGGATCATGGTCGCGCAACTGTGGTGGGGCACGCGGACCATGGGCGATTCTGCCCGTGCCGACACGCGCCTGCGCCGCAAGACGCCGCTGATCGTGCTGTCATCGGCGCTGATGGCGGGGGCGCTGTGGCTGATGATGGGCTGGCTGGACCGCGCGGGCGTCAGCCGCGTACCGGGCCTTGCAGCCCTCGTCTTCGGCGGTGCCGCGATCTATTTCGCGCTCAGCTTCGCGACACGCGCCTATCGGCTGTCGGATCTCAAGGCCTCGGTCCGGCGCGGTTAACGCGCCCGGATCTGGCGCAGGACCCGCTGCACGCCGCCATCGACCAGCAGGAAGCTGAGCAGGAAGCCCGTGGCGAAACCCGCGAACTCGGCGATCCAGCCGTAACCGGCGCCGCCGAAGACGATGCCGAAGACAAGCTGGAACGCCAGCAGCATCCCGATCAACATGAAGGCGCGCATCCGGTTGGCATGGACCGCCCCAAGCCGCGACCACAGCAGGAAGGTGAAGGCACCCACCAACCCATAAACCGCCGGATAGCCGCCGATCAGCGGTCCCGGCCGGCCGGGCAGGATCGAGATCGCCGCCGTGTAGACCAGCGCGCCGCCGATGGCCGACCCAAGGAACAGCGCCGCGACGGCCCAGGGCCGGAACTCCCGCGCTATCATGTTGCCCAGCGCCAGCGTGAAGACCACGACGAACAGCGCATGGGTGAAGGACGAATTGACGAAGCTGTAGGACAGGATGCGATAGATCTGGTCCCAATCGATCGCGCCCAGTTGCCACATGCGCTGCACCATTTCCGGCGCAAAGGCCGTCATCTGCATGGCGGACAAGCGCAAGCCCACGCCCTGCGCCCCGCCGACCAGACCCGTCTGGCCCAGCAGGAATACGATTTCCCCAGCAATGGCAGGCAAGGCAAGCGCCCAGAGGACCGCAGGCAGCGGGTTGAGGGGCGAGGTGGGCATGGCCTGGCGCATCGGTTTTCCTTCGCGGTTGCGGTCGCTTTGGGCAAGGGCTAAGCCACTGGCAGCGAAAATCCAAGCAGGCCCGACATGACCGAGACGACGAAGACCCGTTTCACCCCCCGCATCTTTTCAGGGATCCAGCCCTCGGGCGGGCTGACGCTTGGCAACTATCTGGGCGCGCTCAAGCGTTTCGCGGCGCTTCAGGGCGATCAGGCCGAGACGATCTATTGCCTTGTGGACCTGCACGCGATCACCGTCTGGCAGGATCCCGAAACCCTGCGCCGCAACATCCGCGAGGCCGCGGCGGCCTTCATGGCGGCGGGCGTGGATCCGCAGCAGTCGGTCCTGTTCAACCAGAGCCAGGTCTCGGCCCATGCGGAAATGGCCTGGCTGCTGAACACCGTGGCGCGCGTCGGCTGGATGTACCGGATGACACAGTTCAAGGACAAGGCGGGCAAGAACACCGAAAACGTCAGCCTTGCCTTGCTGGCCTATCCTTCGCTGATGGCCGCGGACATCCTGACCTATCAGGCGACCGCCGTGCCGGTGGGCGAGGACCAGAAGCAGCACATGGAGCTGACCCGCGACATCGCCGCGAAGTTCAACCACGACTATGGCGTCGAGCATTTCCCGATGACCGAGCCGCTGATCGAAGGCGCGGCCACCCGCGTCATGTCGCTGCGGGATGGGTCCAAGAAGATGTCGAAATCCGATCCTTCGGACGCCAGCCGCATCAACCTGACCGACAGCGCCGATGCCATCGCGCAAAAGATCCGCAAGGCCCGCACCGACGCCGACCCCCTGCCCGGCAGCACCAAAGGCCTGAAGGACCGGCCCGAGGCGCGGAACCTGGTCAACATCTATGCCGCGCTTGCCGACGAGACGCCCGACCAAGTCCTGGCGCGGTTCGAGGGACAGGGCTTCGGCGCCTTCAAGCCCGCGCTGGCGGACCTGGCCGTCGCCTCGCTGGAACCGATCACACGGCGGATGAACGACTACATGGCCGATCCGGCGGAAATCGACCGCATCCTGGGCCAAGGCGCCGTGCGCGCGGATGAGATCGCGACCCCGATCCTGGAACGCACGAAAGAGATCATGGGCCTGCTGCGCACCCGGCCCTGATTCGTCCCGCCTTTCCAAAGCCGCCGATGCCCCATGCATCGGCGGCTTTTTCATGCGGGTCTCATGCCCGCTTTCCGAACTCCCGACTTAATCTGTCAACTATTTGTTTTTGCTGGATTTTCCTTGCAGACAGGAATGCGCCGCGTTATACGGAAGCCAACAAAGCCAGCCAGCGAACCCGCCAGCCAGCTTTTCGGACCCCAGCAAGCCAGCTTCACGCCAGTCCGCCCGTGGTCCTGCCTGCCAGCATCATGCCAGCACCCGCACCGCTATCGCCAGCAAGACAGCCCCGCGCCATCCCGCCAGCCTATAGCGACCGCATCACCTCTGCCGCGATCTCGAAGCTGCGCAGCCGCGCCGCATGGTCGTGGATCTGCCCGGTCAGGATCACCTCGTCCGGGCGATGCTGCGCGATCAGCGCCTGCATCTGGTCCCTGACCTGCCCCGCATCGCCGACTGCGCTGATCTTCAGCGCCTGATCGACCATGTGGCGCATCTGCGGTCCGATCTCGGCATCCAGGTCGCGTACCGGGCGCGGCAGCTTGCCGGGCATCCCGGTCCGCAGCCGCGCAAAGGCCAGTTGCATCGAGGTCCGCAGATACTTCGCCTCCTCCACGTCATCGGCGGCAAAGACGTTGATCGCGATCATCACCTGCGGCTTGTCGTTCCAGGGGCCGGGGCGGAAGCGGTCGCGGTAAATGGCAATGGCCCGCTCCATGTCGGAGGGCGCGAAATGGCTGGCAAAGGCATAGGGAAGGCCAAGATGCGCGGCCAGTTGCGCACCGAAGAGGCTGCTGCCCAGGATCCAGACCGGCACATTCGTCCCCTCGCCCGGCAAGGCACGCACCGGCGCGCCGGGACGTTCGGGGCCAAGATAGTCCAGCAACTCGACCACATCCTGCGGAAAGCTGTCGGCCGTCGGATCGCGCCGCAGCGCGCGGATCACGGCGCCATCCCCGCCCGGCGCGCGGCCAAGGCCCAGGTCGATCCGATCGGGGAAGGCGGTCGCCAGCGTCCCGAAGGATTCGGCCACCGTCAGCGGCGCATGGTTCGGCAGCATGATGCCGCCCGCCCCGACCCGAAGGCGGGACGTGGCCTGCGCCACCAGACCGATCAGCACCGCCGTCGCCGCGCTGGCGATGCCCGGCATGTTGTGGTGTTCCGCCAGCCAGAACCGGCGATAGCCCCAGCCCTCGGCCTGGCGCGCCAGGTCAAGCGTGTTGCGGATGGCGTCCTGGGCTTCGAAGCCCTCGGGGACGGGGGACAGGTCGAGAAGGGAAAACGGAATGCTCATCCTGTCGAGTTATGGTCTTGCCCTCCGAATGCAAGCGACCGGCTGCAGATTCTGCAACCGGCCTTCTTCTTTGCCCAAATACCCTCGGGGGTGAATGGCGCGCCTGCGCGCCAGAGGGGCGCGAGCGCCCCCTGCCGCTCAACCCATCTTGCGCAGATAGGTCCAGGTCGGCACGCGGGCATTGCGGGCCACAGACCAGCTTTCCGCGTCGCCCAGATAGACGAACCCGCAATTGGTCAGAACGCGGGCCGAGCCGGGATTGTCCTGGAACGCCTCGGCAAACAGCGTCCGAGCCTTGTGCGGATTGGCGCGCACCAGGGCATCGACCGCCTCGGTCGCGAAGCCGGTATTCCAGAAACCCGCGCCGATCCAGAAGCCCAGTTCGGACTGGTTGCCCTCCATCCGCGTCAGGGACACAACGCCCAGCAGTTCGGCCAGCTTGTTCTCGGACCCGTCGATGGCCCAGACATCCTCGGTCCGGTCGGGCGACAGGGCGCGGGCCACGAAGCCTTCGGACGCGCCCGGCGGCAGCGGATGCGGGATCGCCCGCGTTCCTTCGGCCACGCGCTTGTCCGAGGTGTAATGCGCGATCATCCCCGCATCCGAAGGACGCAGGGGCCGCAGGACGAAACGTTCGGTGGCGATGACGGGCTGGTTCAGCGCGGAGTCCGATATCTTCAGATCGTCCAAGCGCGTTCCCTCCCGCATCGGTGCAGACATGACCATCTTCCCTCCCCGGAAAACAGGCGGGGGACCGGCTTCCGCCGATCCCCCTGTAACACTGAAATGTTAAGCTCGGGTTACTCGGCTGCTTCGAGGGTCGCGGGAACCACCGAAATAAAGGTGCGGCCCTTCAGGCCCTTCTTGAAGGTCACCTGGCCATCGGTCAGCGCGAACAGGGTATGGTCCTTGCCCATGCCGACATTGTCACCCGCCCACCACTTGGTGCCGCGCTGACGCACGATGATGTTGCCGGCGACGGCTTCCTGGCCGCCATACAGCTTGACGCCAAGACGACGGCCAGCCGAATCGCGACCGTTGCGGGACGAACCGCCTGCTTTCTTGTGTGCCATGGGTCAGACTCCTTACGCGTTTTCTTTGGTGCGGGCGCCAACGGCGGTCTTCACGCCGGTCGATGCCGCGCCTTCGGCCAGAACGTCGGTCACGCGCAGCAGGGTCAGCTGCTGGCGATGCCCGCGCGTGCGCTGCGAGCTGTGCTTGCGGCGGCGCTTGACAAAGGTGATGACCTTGTCGGCCTTGATCTGGTCGATCACTTCGGCCTGCACGCAGGCACCGTCAACCAGCGGGGCGCCCAGGGTCTGGCCGACCATCAGGATTTCGTTGAACTGGACCTTGTCGCCAGCCGCGGCATTCAGCTTTTCAACGCGCAGGACATCGCCCGCCTGCACCTTGTACTGCTTGCCGCCCGTCTTCAGAACCGCGAACATCGCATCGTTTCCTTCGTTTCCGCGTCCTTCGGCCCCGGATCGCTCCGGCGTTCGGCCTTGCCGCCTTCGGACAGCGCATCCCCTGCAAGGGGATGGGTTTCAAAATAACACGCCGGCCAAGAGCATGTGCCCGGCCGGTCTGGCTGCATATGGCGGAAGGCGTCCTGCAAGTCAAGCAGGCAACAGTGGCGATATTTCCCTGTCCGCCTGGAACCCCTGCGCCGGGCAGGGTTTCCTCATCTCCCCTCAAGGACATCGCCCATGCAAAGTTTCACCTGCCCCGCCTGCAACACCCGCGTGTATTTCGACAACCTGTTCTGCGCCTGCGGCCAGCCCTTGTTCTATGAACCCGAGGCCCGCGCCATGGTGAACAAGGCCGATCCATGCGCCAAGCGAGACAGCATCCAGTGCAACTGGGCGGTGGTGCCGGGCAAGACGCTGTGCCGGTCCTGCGCCATGTCCGACACGGTGCCTGCCCTGAACGTGGGCGACAACCGGCAGCTTCTGGAACGGGCCGAGCGGGCGAAACGCTGGGTGCTGGCGAACCTGTCGAACTGGCAGTGGTTCACCGATGCCGACGCAGGGATGCGGCCGCATTTCCAGATGCTGTCGGAAAATACCGGCACCGGCCGGGCCGAGCAGATCATGATGGGCCATGACGACGGCGAGATCGTCATCAACGTGACCGAGGCCGACGAGCTGATCCGCCTGCAGCGCCAGCATCAACTGGGCGAGCAATACCGATCCATGGTCGGCCATTTCCGGCACGAACTGGCACATTTCCTGTTCGACCGGCTAGCCGCCGCGCCGGGCTTCACCGACGAATTCCGCCCCCTGTTCGGGGACGAGACCGCTGACTACGCCGCCGCCCTGCAAGAGCATTACGACAACCCCAAGGATCCGGGCGAAGACTTCATCACCGCCTATGCCACGTCCCACCCGCACGAGGACTGGGCCGAGACGGTGGCCCATCTGCTGCACATGGTGGATTTCACCGACAGCTTCGTCAGCGCAGGCCTGTCGATGAAGGGAGTGCCCGAGGGTTATCAGCCCTATGCCGACCAGAATGCCGACAACCTGCTGACCATCGCGGCCGCCGTCGCCATCGCCATCAACGACATCAACCGCGCGCTGGACAATTCGGACCTGTATCCCTTCATCCTGACGCCCAGGATCCGGGAAAAGATCATCTTCGCGCATGGCTGGATCAGCAACCATGCCGAACGGGGGGCTTAGGACGCCGCCTTTTCCTCCAGGATCAGCCACTCCTCCTCGGCCTCGGACAGCGCCTGCTGGCGTTCGGCAAGCGCCTCGGTTGCCTTCTGGAACTTGGCGGGGGCGGTCGTGAACAGGTCGGGCTGCGCCAGGAACTCGGACAGCTTGGCGATCTCGGCCTCCAGCCGCTCGATCACGGCAGGGAGCGCGTCGAGGCGATGGCGTTCGGTGAAGGTCAGGCCGGATTTCGCGGCCTTCGGCTTCTCGGGTGCGGCCTCGACCTTCTTCGGCGCGGCTTCCGCAACAACGGGCGCATCCTCGCCCCGCTGCGCACGGTAATCGGACCAGCCGCCCGCATAGACAGTGGCGCGGCCATCGCCTTCCATCGCCACGGTGGTGTCGGCCACCCGGTCGATGAAGTCGCGGTCGTGGCTGACCAGCAGCACGGTGCCGTCGTAATCGCCCAGCAGATCCTGCAGCAGGTCCAGGGTTTCCACGTCCAGGTCGTTCGTGGGTTCGTCCAGCACCAGAAGGTTCGACGGGCGCGCCATCAGCCGCGCCAGCAACAGCCGCGCCTTCTCGCCCCCTGACAGGCTGCGCACCGGCGCGCGGGCCTGCGCATCGTCGAACAGGAAGTCCTTGAGATAGGCCACCACATGCCGCGGCTGGCCGCGCACCATGACCTGATCGGCACGCCCCGAGACGCGCATGTCAGGATCGCCCGTCAGCGATTCCCACAGTGTCTGGTCGGGGTTCAGCGCCGACCGGGTCTGGTCGAAAACCGCCAGTTCCAGGTTGGTGCCCAGCGTGACCGTGCCCGCGTCGGGAACGATCTCTCCGGTCAGCATCTTGATCAGCGTGGTCTTGCCCGCGCCGTTGGGGCCGACAAAGGCCACCCGGTCGCCCCGGTTCACCAGCAGGTCGAAGGGCCGCAGGATGGTGCGGGTGCCGAAGGCCTTGGCAATGCCCTTGGCCTCGATCACCTTCTTGCCAGACTGCGGGCCGCTGTCCAAGGCCATGGCCGCCGTGCCCTGCCGCCGGATCTGGGCGCTGCGTTCGGCGCGCAGCGCGGCAAGCGCGCGAACGCGGCCCTGGTTGCGCTTGCGGCGCGCGCTGATGCCTTCGACGGCCCAGCGGGCCTCGGCCTTGATCTTGCGGTCCAGCTTGTGGCGGGCGTCATCCTCGGCGGCCCAGACGGCCTCACGCCAGTCCTCGAAACCCTCGAAGCCCTTTTCCTGGCGGCGCACCTCTCCCCGGTCGATCCACAGGGTGGCGCGGGTCAGGCGGCGCAGGAAGGCGCGGTCGTGGCTGATGATGACGTAAGCCGCGCGGGTCTGGGACAGGTGATCCTCCAGCCAGCCGATCGCCTCGATGTCCAGGTGGTTGGTCGGTTCGTCCAGCAGCATCAGTTCGGGCGCCTGCGCCAGCAGCCGGGCCAGGGCAGCGCGGCGGCGTTCCCCGCCGGATGCGGTATCAACGGGACGCGCGGGGTCGAACTTCAGCCCCTCGGCGGCCATTTCGACGCGGTAAGCCTCGGACTCCGGCAGGCCGGATGCCGCGAATTCGCCCAGGGTGGCAAAGCCCGACAGGTCGGGATCCTGCTCCATATAGCCGGTGGACACGCCTGCGCTCAGGACGACCTCGCCCCTGTCTGGCTCGACCAGGCCCGCCATGACCTTCATCAGCGTCGATTTGCCCGATCCATTGCGGCCCACAAGGGCCACCCGGTCGCCCGGCTGGATGGTCAGGGACAATCCGTCGAAGACGGGATCGCCGCCAAAGGTCAGGGATATGTCGGTCAGTTGAAGAAGGGGTGCGCGTGCCATGCCCCGCGCCCTATCGCGGGCCGAACGCAGGGTCAATGGAGACACCCGCAGGCAGGGGCTTGCATGACGCGCAAAGGACAATCACAACAGCGCCACGAGGCAGGAGATACCCATGGCGCGCAAGATCATCATCGACACCGATCCCGGTCAGGACGACGCCGTGGCGATCCTGCTGGCGCTTGCCAGTCCCGAACTGCAGGTGCTGGGACTGACGGTGGTCGCCGGGAACGTGCCGCTGCCGCTGACGGAACTGAACGCGCGCAAGATCGTGGAACTGGCCGGGCGCCCTGACATCCCGGTCTTCGCAGGCTGCGACGGGCCCTTGTCGCGCAAGCTGGTCACGGCCGAGAATGTCCACGGCCAATCGGGACTGGACGGGATCGACCTGCCCGAACCCGCCATCGCCCTGCAGCCGCAGCACGCCGTCGATTTCATCATCGACACGCTGCGCCGCGAACCGGAAGGCACGGTGACGCTGGTCCCCGTCGGGCCGCTGACGAACATCGCCCAAGCCTTCCGCCGCGCGCCCGAAATCGTGGCCCGCGTCCAGCAGATCGTCCTGATGGGCGGCGCCTATTTCGAGGTGGGCAACGTCACCCCCGCCGCCGAATTCAACATCTATGTCGATCCCGAAGCCGCGGTCGAGGTCTTTGCCGCAGGCGTGCCGCTGGTCGTGATGCCGCTGGATGCCACGCACCAGGCGCTGACCTCTCGCGGCTGGATCGAGGGGATGCGCGCCCTGCCCGGCCGCTGCGGCCCGGCCATCGCAAGCTGGACCGATTTCTTCGAGCGCTTCGACAAGGAAAAATACGGAAGCGAGGGCGCGCCGTTGCACGACCCCTGCACCATCGCCTGGCTGCTGCGCCCCGACCTGTTCGAGGGCCGCGAGATCAATGTCGAGATCGAGACCGAGGGCCGCTTCACCACGGGCATGACGGTGGCGGACTGGTGGCGCGTATCGGGGCGCCCCGCCAATGCGCTGTTCATCCGCAATCTGGACCGGGAAGGCTTCTTCGACCTGCTGACCGAACGGCTGGCACGGCTTCCCTAGGGCGGATCGGCAAATATGGCCGAACGGGCGGGATCAGGAAACGCATGCGTTTCCCTCGCCCGCGTGTGACGGTGCCATCAGGAACGGTGCCATCCGCAATTCCGAGAGGCCAGCGCCCGACCCGGTGGGCGGGAAGCGCCCGCCGGGTCGGGCGCTGACCAGGCTTTTCGGGCCCGACGGTGCGGATGGATATGTTGGCACGTGGCGAAGGCGATGGCCTTCGCCAGACCGAACACGGCAGGGGTGTAAATGCCGCCCCGGCTAGGGCTTGCTGCCGGGCAAGGGCACGGTCCCCGCGCCGTCGCCCAGTTCCTTGTTCAGCCGCGTGACCAGATCCTGCGTCAGGTCGATGGCGTCCAGGGACACAAAAACCGTGCGCCGGTCCAGAACCGCGACCGCGCCGCGTTCCTGCATCATCTCACCCATCAGGGGCAGCGCGGCGCGATAAAAGGCCACACGATCTGCCTCGGCCCAGGCATTCAGCTCCTGCACGACCTGGGCACGCTGACGCCGAACCTCGGTCGCGCGGATGTCAAAAGCCTCGGCCTGCTTGCGAAACTCGGCCGGATCAAGGGTGCCGCGCTGCTCGGTCAGCTTGGCTTCCTCGGCCGACAACTGGGCGGCAAGGCGCTCGTTTTCGGCCTCAATCTTGCCGCCTTCCTCCTCCAGCACACGCTGCGTCCGCTTGCCCCAGTCGGAGGCCGCAAACAGCGCCTCCTGATCGACGGTCAGGATGGGCGCCCCGGCAAGGGGCTTGGCATCGGCGGGGGTGCGGATCGTGCGCGACGGCAGTTCCGGCGCATCTGCCGTGCCGTCCGGCACACCCTGCGCCGCAGCGCCGCCCGCCATGGCAAGCAGCGCACCGGCAGCAAGCAGCCGCGCGAGCCGCATCAGAACTTCGTCGAGATGGTCAGGTCGAAGTTCTGCTCCTCGTCATAGTCTTCCTTCTTGAGCGCCTTCGAGAAGTTGAACCGCAGCGGGCCGATGGGCGTCGTCCAGAACAGCGACGCCCCGACCGAGGCGCGGATGTTCATTGAATCATCCACGATATTGCCATTGGTGCCGACCGTGTCGTCCAGGCCCCAGATGGACCCGACATCCGCGAACAGACCGCCCGAGATCCCGTATTCCTCGGGCAGGCCGACGGGGAACTGCGCCTCGGTGCGGACCACCCAGAAATAGTTGCCGCCCAGACCATCCTCGTTCTCGGCCGCGAGGTCGCGCGGGCCGATGCCGTTGGGCTCGAACCCGCGGATGCGCGTGCCACCGCGATAGCGGTCCAGGATCCAGGTCGAATAATCGCCATAGGAATGGATTGCCCCTGCCTCGAATTCGGCGCGCAGGGTGACCTCCTCGCGCCAGGCATTGCTTTCCACCCCGGCCAGGGCGCTTGTGGTCACGCTTTTCGTATCACCGCCAAGGCCCGCAAAGTCCTGCGAAAAGCGCAGCTTGTAGCTGGTCAGCGGATCCAGCCCGGTGATGCGCGTGTCCCACAGATAGCTGTAGCCAAGCGCCGAGGTGACGCGCTGCCCTTCCTCGCGTTGCAGGATTTCCGAACTGTCATCCTCGACCCCGCCCAGCGTTTCCTTGGACAGGCGATAGCGCAGTTCCAGCCGCCCGTTCTGGGAAATCGGAAACTCGATCGACGGACGCACCCCCACCGAACGGGTGTTGTAGTCCGAGTTCAGCGCCTCGGTGACGTTGTAATAGGTGTTGAAGCCGAAGCGCAGGTCGCGGCCCAGGAAATAGGGTTCGATGAAGGTCAGCGACGACGACTGGTCGCCATCCGCAGTCGAAATCGACACCCCCACCGTCTGCCCCCGGCCCAGGAAGTTGTTTTCCTGCAAGGACGCGTTCAGCCCCACACCGGATGCCACGCCATAGGACGCCCCGAAGGACAGCGAGCCGGTCGGCTGTTCTTCCACGTTCACATCGACGATCACCTGTTCGTCGCTGCTGCCGGGGCGGCTTTCGACCTGGGCGTCGCTGAAATAGCCAAGCGCGCGGATACGCTCGGCCGCGTTGCGGATTTCGCGCGGGCTGAAGGGATCGCCCTCGACCGTGTTGAACTGGCGGCGGATCACCTGGTCCAGCGTGGTCGTGTTGCCCTCGATGTCGATGCGTTCCACGAAGACGCGCGGGCCACGGGTGATGGCAAAGGTCAGGTCCAGCGTCTGGTTCTGCGGATTGCGCGTCACGCGGGGTTCGATGTTGACGAAGTTCAGCCCCTGCTGGATCGCCACCGTTTCCATCCGCCGGATGGTGTTGTCGATGGCGGCGGGGTTGTAGATATCGCCCCGGCCAACCCGGTTCTGCGCGGCGAATGCCGCCGCATCGACGCCCGGAATTTCCGAGACGGTGTTGACCTGCGCAAAGCGATAGCGCGGCCCTTCCTGGATGTTGAAGGTGATGTAGAAGGCATCGCGTTCGCGCGCCAGTTCCGGCGCCACGGCCTGCACCCGGAAATCGGCATATCCGCGCGAGCGATAGAAGTCGGTCAGCAGCTGTTCGTCCAGTTGCAGCCGTTCGGGGGCAAAGGTGTCCCGGCGGATGAAGGTGCGCAGGATGCCCGCCTGCTTGGTATCCAGCACGTTGCGCAGGCGGCGGTCGCTGAAGGCGCGGTTGCCGGTAAAGCCGATGCGCTCGATTTCCGTCACATTGCCTTCGCGGACCTCGAAAACCAGATCGACACGGTTGTCGCTGCGGCGGATGATGCGCGGATCGACGCGGGCGGCCAGGCGGCCCTGCGCGGCATAGGCCTGGGCGATGTTGTTCGCGTCCTGCAGGGCCTGGCTGGGCTGATAGACCCGGCGCGACTTGCTTTGCACGACCTCGGCCAGTTGCTCGTCCTTGATGCGGCGGTTGCCCTCGAAGCTGATCTGGTTGATCGTCGGATATTCGCTGACCCGGATCACCAGCACGCCGCCTTGCGGAACGATCTCGACCGTCTCGAACAGGCCGGAGTTCTGCAGGCGCTGCAGCGCGTCGTTCAATTCGCCCGCCGACACGTCCTGGCCGCGCGCGATATTGGCATAGGACAGCACGGTCGCCGGTTCGACCCGCTGCGAACCCTCGATCCGCACGTCGTTGAAGACATAGGCTGCCGCAGCACCAGGGATCAGCGCCGCCGGGGCCGAGATCGTCAAGGCGGTCATCAGCGCGACCGCGCCCTTGCCCAGTTTCCGTGTCATTGCTGCCCCTCTTGTCGTCAGCCGGCCTTGGCGCTGCTTTCGGCGCCTTCTTTTGCGTCAAGCTTGTGCATCAATCCGCCTGCCCTGTCAAAAGCGCATCGCGGTCAGGGACAGAAAAGATCGTTGGTGAGCCCGAAAATCATCAGCGACAGCACCGCCGCCATGCCGATCGCCGTCAGCAGGTTCAAGGCCCTGTCCGAGGGCGGGCGGCCCGTCACGGCCTCCCAAGCATAGAACATCAGGTGCCCTCCATCCAGAACCGGGATCGGCAGCAGGTTCAGGAAGCCGATGGCCGCCGACAGGACCGCGATCCACCACAGGAAGCTGCCGCCCCCCGCGCTTGCCGCCTGCCCCGTGCTTTCGGCGATGCTGATCGCGCCGCCCAGGTTGCAGGTGCCGATCTGGCCCGAGATCATGGCCCACATCCCCTCCAGCGACGAGGTGATGATCCCCCAGGTCTGCACCACGCCCAGCCACAGCGATTCCAGCGGCCCTGCCTGCCGGGTCGCAGGCGCGAAGAAGCTTTCGCCCCCCGTGACGCCGATCAGCCAGCGGCGTTCATAGCCGCCACCCTCGGCCGGCAGATCCTGCATCTTTGGGACCAGCGTGTAATCCGCGACGTCTTTGCCGTGACGCCAGACCTGCAGGGCCAGCGGCTTGCCCTGTGCGGCCTCGACCGCTCCCCGCATCTGAGTGAAGCGACTGACAGGTTGGCCTTCGATGGCCGTCACCACATCGCCCGCGCGCAGGCCCGCCTCGGCCGCGGCGCTGCGCGGGGCCACACCGCTGATGCGGGCGGGCATGGGGTCGGGGCCGCGCACGGTGATCTCGGTCCCGTCGCGCTGCACCGTCCAGTCCTGGTGATCGGCAACCGGCAGGGTTTCCGCGATCCGGCCGATGTCGCGCCAGGTCTGAACCGGCTGGCCGCCCACTGCCAGGATCCGGTCGCCCGGCTGCAAGTCGTTGACGATGCCCGGCGGGGCCTCCGCGATGGTGCCGACCTGCGGCTCCTCGGTCGGCAGGCCCTGGAACAGCGCAAAGCCGCCGAAGACCAGGATCGACAGCACGAAGTTGAAGACCGGCCCCGCCAGCAGCGTGGCAAAGCGCGCCCAAAGCGGCGCCCCCGCCAGCGTTTGCCGCCGCAGCGCCGGATCGACCGGGCGGCCGGTGCCCGCGCTGGCGGCATTCGCATCGCCCAGGAAACGCACATAGCCGCCCAGCGGGATCGCCGCCACCTGCCACAGCGTGCCCCGGCGGTCGCGGCGCGACAGCAGGCGGGGGCCGAAACCCACGGAAAAGACCTCGGCCCGGATGCCCGACAGCCTGCCGATATAGTAATGGCCGAACTCATGCACCGTGACGATCGCCGCCAGCGCCACGAAGAAGGCCGCCAGCGTCCACAGCGTGCCGCCGAATTGCGGGATCAGGTCGGTCATGCGGCGGCTTCCTTGCGTGCTTCGCGGTCCCAATGCAGGACCGTCTCCAGGTCAGCCGGATCATCGCCGAAGCCCGCGCGCGCCGACAGGGCCTGCAAGGTCATTTCCACGCGAGGCGCCATCTGCGTGAACCCGATCCGGCCCGCGATGAAGTCATCCAGAGCCTGTTCCTTGGCCGCGTTGAAGACGGCACCCGCCATGCCGCCCGCAGCCATCACCTCTCGCGCAAGGCGCAGGGCGGGCCAGCGGACCTCATCCGGCGCGCGGAAGGTCAGGCTGCCAAGCGCGGCCAGATCCAGCGGCGCGACCGGCAGCGGGACGCGGTTGGGCCAGTTTAGCGCGAAGCCTATGGCATGGCGCATGTCGGGCGCGCCAAGATGGGCGATGGTGCCGCCATCGACATGGCTGACCATGGCGTGAATGATCGATTCCGGGTGGACCAGAACGGTGATCTGATCGGGGCGGAGACCGAAAAATTCCTTCGCCTCAATCACCTCCATGGCCTTGTTGAACATCGACGCGCTGTCGATGGTGATCCGCTGGCCCATGGCCCAGTTGGGATGGGTCGAGGCCTCGGCCACCGTCGCCGCCGCCAGCCGCTCCAGTGGCCAGTCGCGAAAGGCGCCGCCGGATGCGGTAATGGTCACATGCTTGACGGATTCGAGGATATCCTGTCCAAGCGCCTGAAAAATGGCTGAATGTTCGGAATCAACCGGCAGGATGGTCGCCCCACTGGCCTTGGCGGCCTTGCGCAGCAGCGGCCCGGCGCAGACCAGCGATTCCTTGTTCGCAAGTGCCAGAACGCCCCCTTGCGCCAAGGCGGTCAGCCCCGGAACCAGGCCCGCAGCGCCCACGATGGCGGACAGAACCCAGTCGGCGGGCCGCTGCGCGGCATCGACCAAGGCCTGCGGTCCTGCCGTGGCCTCGACCCCGCTGCCGGCCAAGGCATCGCGCAACTCGCCCAGCAGTTCGGGATGCGCGGTCACGGCGACCTCGGCCCGCAACTCGCGCGCCATCTGCGCCAGCCGCGCGATGTTGCGCCCTCCGGTCAGCGCGACCGTATGATAGGCCGCAGGTCCGCCCGCGCGGCGGATCAGGTCAACGCCATTCGCCCCGACCGAGCCGGTGGCGCCAAAGATCGAGATGCGCCGCATGGGTCAGGTCACCGTCGGAAGATAGTCCAGAAGCTCGATCAGCATCGTCGCAAGCACCGCGCCGGTGACCGCGTCGAACCGATCCATGAAGCCGCCATGGCCGGGGATCAGGTTGGAACTGTCCTTGACCCCTGCCCGGCGCTTCAGCCAGCTTTCCGCGATGTCGCCCATCTGTCCCGCAAGGCAGACCAGGGGCGATATCCAGATCAGCAGCCCGTCGCCATGCCCGGTCGCATAAAGCACCGCGCCTAGCAGGGCCGCGCAGATCCATCCGGCGACCGTTCCCGACCAGGTCTTCTTGGGGCTGAGCGACGGCCAGAACTTCGGCCCCCCGATTATCCGGCCGAAGAAATAGCCCGCCGTGTCCGACAGGATCACGATCCCCATCAGCCACAGCACGAAGGACAGCCCGAACTGTTCGCGGAAGCCGACCAGGCCATAGGCGACCAGCAGGATCGCCAGTCCGAAGATCGCATAGGTCCAGCGGTCGCGCGTGGCGGCGCCGGGGATGCCCGCGACCAGCGGAAACAGCAGCGCCAGGATCGCCGCCGGATGGTCGAACATCTGCGCCACGACCTGCGACATGAAGGCAATGACCGCCAGCGCAAAGGGCCGCCAGGCGCCGAAGATGCCGGGATGCAGCCGGGGATTCTTCCAGCCGGTCATCGCCGCCAGTTCCCAGAAGGTGATGGCCGAGATCAGCGCCATCGCCAGCCGCAGCCAGACGCCCGTCGCCACCGCCAGCATGATGCCGATGCCCAGCAGCACCAGCGTCGAGGCGACGCGGCGCGACAGGTCGGCCCATTTGCCCGGAGGAGGCTTCACCGCGTTGACGCGCCCGGCGCTCATACGCCCCCGAAGCGGCGGTCGCGCAGGCCAAAGCGGTCCAGGATCTGCGCAAGGTGGTCAGGCGTGAAATCGGGCCACAGGGTCGGCGTGAATTCGTATTCCGCGTAAGCAGCCTGCCAGGGCAGGAAGTTCGAGGTCCGCGTCTCGCCCGAGGTGCGGATCACCAGATCCGGGTCGGGATGGCCCGCAGTGTCCAGGCAGGCAGCCAGATCGGCCTCGGTCGGCGTCTCCACCTCGCCCCGCGCGATCTTCTGCGCCAGACGGGTTGATGCGCGGGTCAATTCGTCCCGCCCGCCGTAATTGATCGCGACCGTCAGGTTCAGGTGGCTGTTGCCCGCCGTCCGCGCCTCGATCGAGGACATCAGCGCCTGCAGCTTGTCGTCCAGCCGTTCGCGCCCGCCGATGAAGCGCAGCCGCACGCCCTCGGCAGCCATACCCTCGGCCTCGTACTGGATATAGCGGCGAAAGATCTTCATCAGACCAAGGACTTCCTCGGTCGTGCGCTTCCAGTTCTCGGTCGAGAAGGCATAGACGGTCAGCCAGTTCACGCCCAGGTCGGGACAGGCACGGACGATCTGCTTGACCCGCTCGGCCCCGCGGCGGTGGCCCACCAGCCGGGGCCAGCCGCGTTCGGTGGCCCAGCGGCCATTGCCGTCCATGATGATGGCGACGTGACGAGGCCGCTGATCGACCCCGCCCGATGTCAGCAGCGGTGCGGTTTCAGCGGCCATCACTATCCCTCAGACCTGCATGATTTCGGCTTGCTTGCCTTCCAACGCCTGATCGACGCTGGCGATCATCTTGTCGGTCAGCTCTTGCACGGCGGTTTCCCAGAACTTCTGGTCATCCTCGGGCATGCCGTTCGACTTGCCCTTCTTGATCTGGTCCATGCCGTCGCGGCGCACGTTGCGGATCGCGACGCGGGCGCTTTCGGCATATTGCGCGGCGACCTTGGTCAGTTCGCGGCGGCGTTCCTCGTTCAGTTCGGGGATCGGCAGCATGATGATGGTGCCGTTCAGCTGCGGATTGATCCCCAGGCCGGATTCGCGCAGCGCCTTTTCCACCTTGCCGACCATCGACTTGTCCCAGACGTTGATCGTGACCATGCGCGGTTCCGGCACGTTCACCGTGCCAAGCTGGTTGATGGGCGTCATCTGGCCATAAGCCTCGACCTGCACCGGTTCGATCATCGAGGCCGAGGCGCGACCCGTGCGCAGGCTGGAGAACTCATGGCGCAGACTTTCCATCGCGCCCTTCATCCGCCGTTCCAGGTCGTCGATGTCGATTTCGATGTCCTCTGCCATGGGGAAACTGCCTCTGTCCTTGAATTTTGTCTGCTTGTAGCGGGATTTCCAGATCTTGGCAAAGCCTTTGCCCCGCGAATCGGCAGCCGTCCGCTGCCAATGCGGGGTTGCCGGACGGCCCTAGTTATGCACCCGCGTATAGGTGCCCTTGCCTTCCAGGATCGTGCGGAACCCGCCCGGTTCGTCCAGCGAGAAGACGATGATTGGCAGGCGGTTGTCGCGGGCAAGCGCGATGGCCGACGCGTCCATCACGCCCAGATGCTTCTGCAGCACCTCGTCATAGCTGACCTCGCCGTAACGCTTGGCATCGTCGTGCTTTTTCGGATCCTTGTCATAGACCCCATCGACCTTGGTGCCCTTGAAGATCGCCTCGCAATTCATCTCGTTCGCGCGCAGCGTGGCGGCGGTGTCGGTGGTGAAATACGGGTTGCCGGTGCCTGCCGCGAAGATGACGATCCGCTTCTTTTCCAGGTGCCGGATGGCGCGGCGGCGGATATAGGGCTCGCAGACCTCGTCCATGCGGATGGCGCTGATCACGCGGCAATGCAGGCCCTTGGCCTCCAGAGCGGATTGCATGGCCAGCGCGTTCATCACGGTGGCGAGCATCCCCATGTAGTCCGCCGTCGTCCGCTCCATTCCCTGGGCGCTGCCTTGCAGGCCGCGGAAGATGTTGCCGCCGCCGATGACCATGCAGACCTCGACCCCCATTTTCTGGACCGATTCGACCTCGTCGGCGATGCGCGCGACGGTGGGGGGGTGCAGGCCATAGCCTTGGTCGCCCATCAGCGCCTCGCCCGAGATCTTCAGCATCACCCTGCCGTATTGCGCGGGCGCCGCGCCCCCAAGAACGTTCATGTCGATTCCTTCGTGTCAGCGCCGGTCGCTTTCATCGCAGCGCAAAATGTCGCAAAAGGCGGCCGTGATCAACTGCCCGAAAGCCGCCCTGCCGTGATCGACATGCACCAGATCGACCCTGGGCGCCACCTGCTGATCGCGGGGCCCACCGCCAGCGGCAAGTCGGCGCTGGCGTTACGCGTGGCGCGCGATCAGGGCGGGCTGATCGTCAATGCGGATGCGCTGCAGATCTGGTCCTGCTGGCGGGTGCTGACGGCGCGTCCCTCGCCGCAGGATGAGGCAGAGGCACCCCACGCGCTTTACGGCCATGTCGCACCGGGCGTCACCTATTCCGTCGGCGACTGGCTGCGCGACGTGGCAGGGCTGCTGGACCGGCGGCTGATCATCGTGGGCGGGACCGGGCTTTACCTGACCGCGCTGACGCAGGGGCTGGCCTATGTGCCGCCTGTGCCCCCTGCCATCCGGGCCGAAGGGGATGCCCGGCTTGCATCCGACGGCGGGCTGGCGCGCATGGTGGCCGATCTTGACCCCGCCACCCGCGCCCGCATCGACCTGCAGAACCCCGCCCGCGTCCAGCGCGCGTGGGAGGTGCTGACCGCCACCGGACGCGGGCTGGCAGACTGGCAGGCCGACACCCCGCCGCCGCTGATCGGCCCGGATGACGCGCAGCGCATCCTGGTGACGGCGGACCGCGACTGGCTGGCCGACCGCATCGCACGGCGCTTTCATGCGATGATGCGGCAGGGCGCGCTGGAGGAAGCCCGCGCGATTCTGCCCTCCTGGGATCCCGCGCAGCAATGGGCGCGCGCCATCGGTGCGCCCGAACTGATCGCCCATCTTCGCGGTAAGATGGATCTGCCCACCGCGACGGAACGCGCGATCATCGCCACCCGGCAATATGCCAAGGCGCAGCGCATCTGGTTCCGGGGTCGGATGAAGGACTGGCAGGCCGTGATGTCCGACCCGGGAAACACAGCAGGCAACTGATCCTGCCTGAACGGCGTTGTGTCAGAAACGCCCCTCGGCGATAATTCGCTTATTGTCCTTCATGTCAGGCGAATCTCATGTCCGTGTTCGAGCATTCGCAGTGGAAAACCGGCTTTCCGTTCTCGGCCAGCAGGATCCGGTCCGGCCGCCCGTTGCAGGTCAGCGGCGTCAACGCGCCAGTGATTCCCGAAGCACCTGAACGGTTGCCCGATGTCCTGTCGGCCACGCCGCCCATCGACAGTCCCGTGCCTGCCGCCATGCAGCCTGCCTTGCGCGAAGGCCATCCCATCGGCCGGCAGCACGGGATGCGGATCCTGCCGATGGAGGCCTTTGTCTGGGGCAGCCGGACGCAGCCGCCGCAGCCGCGCACCCGCCCGGATCACGTGCTGATCTGGGTCACGGAAGGGCGTGCGCAGTTCGACCTTCCCCGTGATCGCTTCTGCCTGCGGGCGGGCGACCTGCGCCATATCCCGGCAGGCACGGCCTTTGCCGCCTTGCCCGCAAAGGGAGCGCGGGGCCATGTCGTCCTGATTTCGACCCGTCTTGGGACGCAGGCGGATCCGCCCTTGCCCGATCGCATCATGGCCGCCCATGTCGGCAGCCACGCCGCGCAACTGGACGCCACGCTGCGCGCCATCGCGGTCGAAACCCCGGACAGCGACCCCGCGATGTTGGCCTGCCTGTTGAACCTGCTGTCATTGCGCCTGCGTCAGCTTGCGCCAAGCAAGCCCCATGGCGCGTGGGAATCCAACCTGCCTGATCTTCCCCTGATCGACCGTTTCCAGGCATTGGCCCGCCAGCGGCTTGGCGAATGCCCTTTGGTTGCGGAACTGGCCGCCGAACTGGGCAGCAGTACGCTGCTGCTGGATCAGGCCTGCCTTGCGGCGCATGGCAAGCGCGCGGTGGAACTGGTCCACGATCTTCGGCTGGAATGCGCGGCCCGGATGCTGCGCGAAACTACGCAGCCGGTGCAGCGCATTGCGGCTGACCTGGGCTATTCAAGCCACGCCCATTTCACACGCGCCTTCGTCTCCGCAACCGGACGCAGGCCCGAGGTGTTTCGCGCTCAGTCCTGCTGATCGGCAGGCTGCCTGCCGCGAAAGCCGGTGGCGACGACGAATTTCTCGGACGAATCGCTGCGGCTGGCGGGCGGCTTGACATTGGCGACCTTGTCGAAGTTGCGCTTCAGCATCGCCTGCATCTCGGTTTCCGCCCCGCCCGCCAAGACCTTGGCGACGAAAGTTCCACCGGGTTCGAGGATGTCGAAGGCCAGCGCCGCCGCAGCCTCCACCAGGGCAACGATGCGCAGGTGGTCGGTGCCCTTGTGCCCCGAGGATGCGGCGGCCATGTCGGACATCACGACATCGGCAGGACCGCCCAGCCATTCCTTGACCTTTTCGTCCGCGCCCTCGGACAGGAAATCAAGCTGGTGGATTTCGGCCCCGGCAATCGGATCGACCTCTTGCAGATCGACGCCCAAGACCTTGCCGATGGCCTTGCCGCCCTTCTCGCCAAGCGCGTTCACACGGACCACGGCGACCTGGCACCAGCCGCCGGGCGCGCAACCCAGATCGACCACCCGCGCGCCGGGCACCAAGAAGCGATACTTGTCGTCCAGTTCCAGGATCTTGTAGGCCGCGCGGCCGCGATAGCCTTCGCGCTTGGCGCGGGCCACATAGGGGTCGTTCAACTGCCGTTCCAGCCACAGCTTGCTGGACAGCTTGCGGCCCTTGGCGGTCTTGACCCGCACGCGCAGGTCGCGCTGCCCCCGCCCACTGGATTTGCCCTCGCGGCTTCCCGGCGCCTTTGTCATTCATGCCACTCCGTTCAGTCCTTCCGAGGCCAGCACCCCATCGCGCACCATCTGGGCATAAAGCAACCCCTCTCGCAGCCCGCGATCCGCAACCGACAGCTTGCTGGTGGGCCAGATCCGCATCAGCGTCTGCAGGATCGCGGCGCCCGACATGATCAGCGCGTGGCGTTCGCGCCCAATGCGCGGGTCGGCGCGGCGACCGTCGGGACCAAGCTGCAAGTATGAATGGATCACCCGGTCGATCTGGGTGCTGGTCATCTCCAGCCCGTCCACCTTGGTCCGGTCATAGCGGCGCAGGCCCAGGAAGCTGGCCGCAACCGTCGTGACCGTGCCCGAGGTGCCGATGATCTGGAACCCCTCGTCCGGCGAGCCCTGGGCATAGGGGGTGAAGCCCGCCAGCATTTCCTCGAAATACCAGCTCATCAACGCAAAGCGGCCCTGGTCGTCCTCGACATCCGCGAACTGGTCGCGCAGCGTCGCCACCCCCAGCGGCACGCTGATCCAGTCCACCACCCGCGCATCCCCCGGCTGCGGATTACCGAAGCCGTCCGACAGCCGCATGATCGCGCGCGGGCGTTCCTTGGGCTCAACATCCTCAAGGTCGATCCAGACCAGCTCGGTCGATCCGCCGCCGATGTCCACGACCATCAGCGTTTCGGTCTTGTGGCTGACCAGCGGCGCGCAGGAAATCACCGCCAGGCGGGCCTCCTCCTCGGCGCTGATGGTCTCGATCTGCAACCCCGTCTCGCGCCGGATCGTGCGCAGCAGGTCGCGCCCGTTGCGCGCGCGCCGGCACGCCTCGGTCGCGACCAGGCGCATGTTGCGCACGCGGTGCTGCTCCAGCTTGCGCCGGCAGACCTGCAATGCGTGGACCGTGCGCGCCATCGAACTGCGGGACAGCCGTCCCGAAGCTTCCAGCCCCTGCCCAAGCTGAACGGGCTTGGAGAAGCTGTCGATGACCTGGAACTGACTGCCCTTCGGTCGGGCAATCAGCATCCGGCACGAGTTTGTGCCAAGGTCGAGGGCAGCATAAAGCGCCCCCTCCTCGGGGTTTCGGGTGCCAGACGGCTCTACCGCAGGTTTCGGGAACGCGTCCGCACCCGCAGGACGCTTGGGCGCCATGACAACACGCCCTCCGATATCAAGTTGAACAAAACGTAACCTGCGCCCCCCGGCCATTCAAGGGGCGGCAAATCGGCGATTGTCGAACAGGTGCCAGTCGGTTGATAACGGTGCCAAGTTTAGCGCCAGGATGCCATGCCGACCACCTTTCTGACCGGACCCGTCGCGCCCCTTGCCGGGACCACTGCGAACAGCGCCATTGCCAAGTCGCCTGTCGCTGGCCCCTTGTGGCTTGGGTCTGAGGGATTGCAGGGCGACGCGCAGGCCGACCGCCGCGTCCATGGTGGCCCGGAGAAGGCGGTCCATCACTATCCGCTTGATCATTACGCGGACTGGCGCGCCGACTTGGGCGACCTGGCCCTGCTGGACGCGCCGGGGGCGTTCGGAGAGAATGTTTCGACAAGCGGCATGACCGAGGAGACGGTCGCCGTGGGCGACATCTTCCGGCTGGGCGGTGCCTTGATCCAGGTGTCGCAAGGCCGCCAGCCCTGCTGGAAGCTGAACCACCGCTTTGGCATCCCCGACATGGCGCGGCGCGTGCAGGACACGGGCCGGACGGGCTGGTATTACCGTGTGCTGCAACCCGGCCTTATCTCGCCTGGAGACGAGCTTGACCTGATCGACCGGCTGGCCCCCGACTGGACGCTGCGGCGGCTGTGGCGGGCCATGTATGTGGACCGCCTGAACCGCGCCGAACTGGAGGCCATCGCCGCCCTTGACGTGCTGGCGGAAGGCTGGCGGCGCTATGCCACCCGCCGCCTGGAGAGCGGCCGAATCGAGGATTGGCGCCCGAGGCTGGAGGGCAAGGCATGAAGCCCCCCTTGGTGATCTCCATCCAGAGCCAGGTCGTCCACGGCCATGTCGGCAACTCCGCCGCCGTCTTTCCCATGCAGGCGGCGGGTCTGGAGGTCGCGGCCATCCCCACGGTGATCTTTTCCAACACGCCGGATTACCCGACCCTGCGCGGCGCGCCCGTGCCGCCGGATCTGTTCGCCGACCTGCTGCTGGGGGCCGACGAACGCGGCCTGCCGCAGCGCGCCGCTTGGCTGATGACCGGCTATATCGGCTCGATCGAGGTCGGGCACATGGCGGCCGAGTTCGTGGCGCGCTGCAAGGCGGCCAATCCGGGCCTGCGATACATGTGCGATCCGGTGATGGGCGATCACGGGCCGGGCCTTTACGTGCCCGCCGAACTGGCGGACATCATGCGCGACCGGCTGCTGCCGCTGGCCGATCTAGCGACGCCGAATTCCTTTGAACTCGGGCACCTGACGGGCCGCGCGATCACCGGCATGGCCGACCTGCAAGCCGCCGCCGCCGACCTGCGCATGGCGCCGGGCGCCACCCTGGTCGCCACCGGCTGCGTGCTGGAAGACAGCCCCGCCGATCATCTGGAAAGCGTCATCCTCGGGCCCGATGGCGCCACGCGCCACCCGATCCGCCGCCTGCCCATGGCCCTACCCGGCACCGGCGATCTGTTCGCGGGCTTGATTGTGGCGTCCCTGGGCAAGGGGCGCAGCCTGTCTGACGCGGTCGGGATGGCGCAGAACCTGACCTCGACAGCGCTGGCCCATGCCGACCGGATCGGCGCGAACGAGGTGGTCCTGTCCGAGCCCGGCTTCCGCGCCGCCCTGCTGACCCTGTGACACCGGAGGAGAAGATGGAGATTGGCAGCGACCTGCCCGATGCCACCGTGGCCCGCATCCGCGACAGTTTCGCCCGGCAAGGCCTGATGAGCCTGCTGGGCGCCGAACTGGCGGATGTGAAGGCCGGGCTGGTCACGATCCGCCTGCCCTTTCGGCCCGAACTGACGCAGCAGCACGGCTATTTCCACGCGGGCGGGACGGCGTCGATCGCGGATTCGGCGGGCGGCTATGCGGGATTCACGCTGTTTCCCGACGACAGCTCGGTCCTGACGGTGGAATTCAAGCTGAACCTCATCAATCCGGCGCAGGGCGACTGGCTGGAGGCCCAGGGCCGCGTCGTCAAGCCGGGCCGCACGCTGACCATCTGCCAGCTGGATGTCTGGGGCATCGCCCCCGGCAAGCGCGTCCATGTCGCGACCGGGTTGCAGACGCTGATCTGCGTGCAGGGCAAGCCCGCCTGACATCGTGACAACCTGCGCCTGTTAGCGTAAACGGCCGCGAAACATGCGGAAGGATTGCATCATGTCACAGGCTCGGATCGGGCTGATCGGATTGGGGACGATGGGCGCGGCACTGGCGCTGAACATCGCCGAGAAGGGGTTTCCGATTGCGGTCTGGAACCGCACGACCGCCGTGACGCGGGCCTTCGCGGCCGGTGCCGGTGATCTGGCCGAAAGAATCGTCCCGACCGAGACGCTGGCCGATCTGGTCGCGGCCATCGCCCCGCCGCGCGCGATCATCCTGATGGTGCCTGCGGGCCAGCCGGTCGATGACCAGCTTGCCGCCTTGGCGCCGCTGCTGGATGCCGACGACCTGGTGATCGACGCGGGCAACGCCGATTTCCACGACACCAACCGCCGCAACGCTGTCGGCCTGCCTTTCCGATTCCTGGGCATGGGCGTGTCGGGCGGAGAGGAAGGCGCGCGCCACGGCCCCGCCATCATGGGCGGGGGCGACGCGGCCGACTGGGCGCGCGTGGCCGATGTGATGACCGCCATCGCCGCGCGGGCCGAGGACGGCACCCCCTGCGCCGCCCGCATGGGCGATGCGGGCGCCGGGCATTTCGTGAAGATGGTCCATAACGGCATCGAATATGCCGACATGCAGATGATCGCCGAGGTCTATGGCCTCTTGCGCGACGGCATGGGCATGGAGGCCGCCGCGATCTCGGACATCTTCGCGCATTGGAACCGGGGCGCGCTGAAATCCTATCTGATCGAGATTTCGGGCATCGTGACCGCCGCTGCCGATCCGCATAGCGGCAGGCCGATGGTGGACGTGATCCTGGACCGCGCGGGACAAAAGGGCACCGGCCGCTGGACCGCCATCGAGGCGCAGCACCTGTCGGCCCCGATCCCGGTGATCGAGGCCGCCGTGATGGCGCGCAACGTGTCCGCCCGGCTGGACGAACGGCTGGCGGGTCAGGCGCTGTTCGGCGCGGCGCCGCAGCCCTGCGTCATTGATCCGCAGGTGCTGGAACAGGCGCTGATCGCGGGCAAGATCCTCTGCTATGCGCAGGGCTTCGCGATGATCCAGGCCGCCTCCGACCGATTCGGCTGGACGCTGGACCTGCCCGAGATCGCGCGCGTCTGGCGTGCGGGCTGCATCATCCGATCCGCCATGCTGAACGACATGGCAGCCGCCCTGGCCGCCGATCCGATTCGCAACCTGATCATGGCGCCCTTCTTCGCCGGGCTGATCGAAACCGCCATGCCGGCGCTGCGTCAGGTCGTGTCGCAGGGCGCGGCTGCGGGCCATGCGCTGCCTGCCCTGGCATCCGGCCTGATGTGGTTCGACCTGATGCGCACGGGACGCGGCACCGCGAACCTGATCCAGGCGCAACGCGATTTCTTCGGCGCGCACGGGTTCCAGCGGATCGACGGTCTTGACGATCCGCACGGGCCCTGGGGCATTTCCGCCTGACGGAAAAAGGCAGGCGCTCGGGTCGCCTGCCCCTTTTTCGGCGAACGGTTAACGCTGGCGAATCTCGCCCGACGCCGGATCCACGCGTATCTCGACCTCGCGGTTATCAGTGGTCTGGTACTCGACCTCCCAATAGCCGTCGTCGTCCCATGACACGTCCGAGATATAGGACAGGTCGCCGCCCAGGCCGGTCTCCAGCTTGGACACCACATGCGACAACGGCAACGACCCGGCCGGAGGCGTCTGCTGCGCGGCCAGGACCGTGGGCGCGGCGATCAACGCCGCCAGCGCGACTGCGGGAACAGTGGCTTTCATCGGAAAACTCCTTTCACGTGGTGACGCAATCAACCGCTTGGCCGCCCAGGGGTTCCTTCGCGGGATTGCGGTCAGCCCTTGCAGGACCAGCGGGCCGCGCCTATATTCGACCTGTCCGGGGCAACCTGGACTATGGACATAAACGCGCATGGAATAAGCGGATCGGACCCGGGGGCGGTACCCGGCGACTCCACCAGATCACCCTCGTTGGGGGGCCTTGGGGTCGAAACAGGATCGACGAACGTCTAAAGATGTTTGCTTTGTCTCGGTGAGCTACCACCGTTATCGGTGCAAAATGTACAGTTGCCAACGACAACCGTGCTCCGGTCGCTCTGGCTGCGTAAGCAGCTCGGGTAACCGAAAACTAAGCCCTTGCGCCTAGCAGCGTAAGGCGGGGCCCGCAGGAGCCTGGCAACAGAATCCTGCATTTCCAACCATTTGCCCGATATGTCTGCCCAGGCGCCTTCATGCCGCTGATCCGGGCATCGCAGGTTTCTTGCCCAAGCGTAAGCCGCCCCCCTTTTCAATACCCGTCATATGCCTATGCTGGCCGGGAATTCGAAGGGGACTGGCATGGCGCGAACCGGAATCGACTATGGCGGAATGATGCACCGCGCGCTGCAGGGGCTGATCGCCGACGTGCTGGAACGCGTCGCCGAACACGGCCTGCCGGGGGATCACCACTTCTTCATCACCTTCGACACGCGCGACGAAGGGGTCGAGATGGCCGACTGGTTGCGCGAACGCTACCCCGAGGAAATGACCATCGTCATCCAGCACTGGTTCGACAACCTGACCGTGGACGACGAAGGCTTCACCGTCACCCTGAACTTCGGCAACTCGCCCGAGCCGCTGCGCATCCCCTTTGACGCGCTGCGCACCTTCGTCGATCCATC
The DNA here is from genome assembly GCF_039770665.1 of Paracoccus sp. SSK6. Taxonomy (NCBI): domain Bacteria; kingdom Pseudomonadati; phylum Pseudomonadota; class Alphaproteobacteria; order Rhodobacterales; family Paracoccaceae; genus Paracoccus; species Paracoccus sp. SSK6. The sequence goes on from NZ_JBDPNJ010000006.1 coordinate 83,724, forward strand.
CGTCGAATTCGGCCTGCGCTTCGAGACGCAAGAGGCCGAGGAGGACGATGAGGACGAAGAAGGCGAAGGCACCGACGGCGAGGATGGCGACGACAGCCCCGACGGCGCCCCCAACGGCGGCGGCGAGGTCGTGCAGCTGGATCGCTGGCGGAAATAGCGAAAGGGGCGCCTGAAGCGCCCCGAGATCAGACCATCATTTCCTTGGTCGCCGACAGCTTCAGGTCGGGATGGTCGCGCTGCACGCGGTCGATGTCCCATTGCAGCCGCGTCAGATAGACCAGATCGCCGTCATGGTCCTGCGCCAGATGGCCCTTGTTGGCATTGGCAAAGGCCTCGACCTTGTCCTTGGGGCCGGTCACCCAGCGGGCACTGGTGAACTGCGAGCCCTCGAAGCGGACGGGGATACCGTATTCGATCTCGATCCGGCTGGCCAGGACTTCGAACTGCAACGCGCCCACGACGCCGACGATGAAGCCCGACCCGATCATCGGCTTGAAGACCTTGGCCGCGCCTTCCTCGGCGAATTGCATCAGCGCCTTTTCCAGGTGCTTGGCCTTCATCGGATCGGTCGCGCGCACCGATTGCAGCAGTTCCGGCGCGAATGACGGGATGCCGGTAAAGCGCAGCGCCTCGCCCTCGGTCAGGGCATCGCCGATGCGCAGCTGGCCGTGGTTCGGGATGCCGATGATGTCGCCCGCCCAAGCCTCCTCGGCCAGTTCCCGGTCGGCGGCGAGGAACAGCACCGGGTTCGACACCGCCATTGGCTTCTTCGACCGGACATGCAGCAACTTCATGCCACGTTCAAAATGCCCCGAGGCGAGGCGCACGAAGGCCACCCGGTCGCGGTGCTTCGGATCCATGTTGGCCTGCACCTTGAAGACAAAGCCGGTAACGGCCTTCTCCTCGGGCGCGATCTCGCGGCCGGCGCTGTTCTGGGGCTGCGGCTGGGGACCGAATTCGCCGATGCCGATCATCAGCTCCTTCACGCCGAAGCTGTTGATGGCGCTGCCGAACCAGATCGGTGTCATGTGCCCTTCCAGGAAGGACTTGCGATCGAAGGCGGGCAGCAGCTCTCGCGCCATCTCGACCTCTTCGCGCAGTTTCTCCAGCAGGTCGGCGGGGACATGCTCGGCCAGCTTGGGGTCGTCCAGGCCGGAAATCTTGATCGATTCGGCCACCCGGTTGCGGTCGGCCCGGTCCATCAGTTCCAGCCGGTCGTGCAGCAGGTCATAGCAGCCCAGAAAGTCGCGGCCCGATCCGATGGGCCAGCTTGCGGGGGCCACGTCGATTGCCAGGTTTTCCTGAATCTCGTCGATGATCTCGAAGGTGTCGCGGCTTTCGCGGTCCATCTTGTTGCAGAAGGTCAGGATCGGCAGGTCGCGCATCCGGCAGACCTCGAACAGCTTGCGGGTCTGGGATTCGACGCCCTTCGCCCCGTCGATCACCATGATCGCCGCGTCTACTGCGGTCAGGGTGCGATAGGTGTCTTCGGAAAAATCGCTGTGGCCCGGCGTATCGACCAGGTTGAAGCGATAGGTGTCGAAGTCGAAGGACATGGCCGAGGCCGAGACGGAAATCCCCCGGTCCTGTTCCATCTTCATGAAGTCCGATCGTGTGCGCCGCGCCTCGCCCTTGGCGCGCACCTGCCCCGCCATCTGGATCGCCCCGCCGAACAGCAGGAACTTTTCGGTCAGGGTGGTCTTGCCGGCGTCCGGGTGCGCAATGATCGCGAAGGTGCGGCGGCGGGCGATTTCGGGCGGAAGCTGGGGGCGGTTTGTCATGGGCGGCCTGTAGCCTGCGAAACGGAAATGCGCAATCGCCAAGGATTTTGGCGGCAGGCTTTGCAGGCTGTTCTGATGATGGTGCTGCGAGAGAGGATTGAACTCTCGACCTCACCCTTACCAAGGGTGTGCTCTACCACTGAGCTACCGCAGCGCTGTGAGGGGCGTTTAGACAAAGCGGATGGCTGACGCAAGGGGGATCGGCAGAAAAATCCGCAGCGTCCCGATCCCGCGTCGGTGCGGGCTTTGCTGGACTGCGGGAGCAACCGGCGCTAACAGGTGCGGATGAACGAGCGCCCGGACGACAAGAAAAAGCAGGAAACGCGCGAGGATCGGCTGCGGGCCGCCCTGCGCGCCAATCTGCAGCGCCGCAAGGCGCAGGCGCGCGCGCGTGCCGCGCAGGACGACACCGGGCAGCAGGACAGCGATACAGGCAAGGACGACGCTTAGATGGACCAGATCATCGTTCGCGGGAACGGCCCGCTTTCGGGGGAAATCCCCATTGCGGGGGCCAAGAACGCCTGCCTGACCTTGATGCCCGCGACGCTGCTGACGGACCAGCCGCTGACGCTGACCAACGCGCCGCGCCTGTCGGACATCCGCACCATGACCGCGCTGCTGCAAAGCCTGGGGGCAGAGGTTGCCAGCCTGCAGGAGGGCCAGGTGCTGGCGCTGTCCAGCCACGCGCTGACCAGCCACCGCGCGGATTACGACATCGTGCGCAAGATGCGCGCCTCGATCCTGGTGCTGGGGCCGATGCTGGCGCGCGACGGCCGGGCCGAGGTCTCGCTGCCCGGCGGCTGCGCCATCGGCGCGCGTCCGGTGGACCTGCACCTGAAGGCCTTGGAGGCGATGGGCGCGGAACTGGACCTGCGCGACGGCTATGTCCATGCCAAGGCGCCTTCGGGCGGGCTGCGCGGGGCGGTGGTCGATTTCCCGCTGGTGTCCGTTGGCGCGACCGAGAATGCGCTGATGGCCGCGACCTTGGCCAAGGGCACGACGGTCCTGAAGAACGCCGCCCGCGAGCCCGAGATCGTCGATCTCGCCCGCTGCCTGCGCGCCATGGGGGCGCAGATCGAGGGCGAGGGAACCAGCACCATCACCATCCAGGGCGTGGATGCGCTGCACGGCGCGACCCACCCCGTCGTCACCGACCGCATCGAGCTTGGCACCTATATGCTGGCGCCCGCGATCTGCGGGGGCGAGGTCGAATGCCTGGGCGGCCGGATCGAGCTTTTGTCGGCCTTCTGCGAGAAGCTGGACGAGGCCGGGATCAGCGTCGTGGAAACCGCGCGCGGGCTGAAGGTCAGCCGCAAGAATGGCGGCATCCGCGCCGTCAACGTCACGACCGAGCCCTTCCCCGGCTTTCCCACCGACCTGCAGGCGCAGTTCATGGCACTGATGTGCGTGGCCGAAGGCACCAGCGTGCTGGAGGAGACCATCTTCGAGAACCGCTTCATGCACGCCCCCGAACTGACCCGCATGGGCGCCCGGATCGAGGTTCACGGCGGCCATGCAACGGTGACGGGGGTTGACGGGTTGCGCGGGGCGCCGGTGATGGCGACCGACCTGCGCGCATCCGTCAGCCTGATCCTGGCAGGCCTTGCGGCCGAGGGCCAGACGACCGTCAGCCGGGTTTATCATCTGGACCGGGGCTATGAACATGTCGTGCGCAAGCTGCGCGGCGTGGGCGCCCATATCGAACGCGTGAAAGAGGAGTAGGCCATGTCCCCCGAATCTCGGATTGCTGACGCCCGTTTCGCCGATGCCGATCCTGCGCCGCTGGCGCTGATGGCCGAGGACGAACAGGATCTGCGCATCCTGTCCGCGCTGCTGCAGGACGCGATCCTGCCCGCGTCCGAGATGTCCTATGACCCGCGCGGGCGGACGCTGGCCCTGCTGGTCAACCGCTTCCGCTGGGAGGATGCCGATCAGGCCGCCGCCGAGGGGCGCGATTACGAACGCGTCCGGTCCGTCCTGCTGATCCGGGATGTCCAGCGCGTGCTGTCCGACGGCATCAGCCGCGACGGCGATACGGTCCTGGAACTGCTGGCGATGGTCTGGCAGCCCGGCGCGGACGGCACCGGCCGGCTGCTTCTGGAATTCGCGGGCGACGGGACGCTGGCAGCCGAGGTCGAGTGCATCAACATCGACCTGCGCGACGTGACGCGGCCCTATCGCGCGGTGTCGGGCAAGGCGCCTGCGCATCCCGAATAAGGCCACAAAGCCACCCGCAGCGGCGCTTGAGGCGGGTCGGGGTTGCAGCTAACAAGGCATGAGACCAGAGGACAGATCATGCCCGTCACGTTGAACACCTCCCAGCCCGATTTCGAGGCACGCTTCATCGATATGCTGTCGGCCAAGCGCGAGGATTCGACCGATGTGAACGACGCCGTGGCCGCGATCATCGCCGATGTGCGCAAGCGGGGCGATGCCGCGCTGCGCGATCTGACCAGCCGCTTCGACCGGCTGGACCTGACCCCCGACGGCTTGCGCTTCTCGCCCGAGGAGATCGCGGCGCAGGTCGCCCATGTCTCGCCCCAGGACCGCGCGGCGCTGACGCTGGCCGCAGACCGCATCCGCGCCTATCACGCGCGCCAGATGCCCCAAGACGAAAGCTGGACCGATCCGCAGGGCGCCACGCTGGGCTGGCGGTGGACGCCGGTTTCGGCTGCGGGGCTTTATGTGCCGGGGGGCCAGGCGGCCTATCCGTCCTCCGTCCTGATGAACGCGATCCCCGCGCGGGTGGCGGGGGTGGAGCGGCTGGTGATCTGCGTGCCGACACCGGGCGGCGTGATCAACCCGCTGGTGCTGCTGGCCGCGCAACTGTCCGGCGTGGACGAGATCTATCGCATCGGCGGGGCGCAGGCCGTTGCCGCCATGGCCTATGGCACGGATACCATCGCGCCGGTGGACAAGATCACCGGGCCGGGCAATGCCTATGTCGCGGCGGCGAAGCGCCAGGTGTTTGGCCGTGTCGGCATCGACATGATCGCCGGCCCGTCCGAAGTCCTGGTCATCGCCGAGAGCGATCAGAATCCCGACTGGCTGGCGCTGGATCTGCTGGCGCAGGCGGAACATGATGCCGATGCGCAGTCCATCCTGATCACCACCGATCCCGCGCTTGGCCATGCCGTCGCGGGTGCCGTGGACCGCATCCTGCCCACCCTGCCCCGCGCGCAGATCGCGGGGGCAAGCTGGCGCGACTATGGCACCATCATCATCGCCCGCGACCTGGACGAGGCAGCAAGCCTGTCGAACCGCATCGCGCCCGAGCATCTGGAGCTTTGCGTGGACGACCCCGAGGCCCTGGCCGCGAAATGCGTCCATGCCGGCGCGATCTTCCTGGGGCCACATACGCCCGAAGCGGTCGGCGATTATGTCAGCGGCCCGAACCACGTCCTGCCCACGGCGCGGTCGGCGCGCTTTTCGTCGGGACTGTCGGTGCTGGATTTCCTCAAGCGCACCACGATGGCGCGGCTGACGCCCGGCGCGCTGAATGCCGTGGGCCACGCCGCCATGCGGCTGGCCGCCGCCGAAGGGCTGCAGGCCCATGGCGAATCGATCCGTGCGCGGCTGGATCTGCTGAACGAAAGGGCCCCCGAATGACCCGGATCATCCAGATCGAGATCGACGATTCCCAGGCCCCTCCCGCCACGCCCGAGATGGAGCAGGAACGCCGCGTGGCGATATTCGACCTGATCGAGGACAACAGCTTCACCGTTCCGGGCCGCGAAGGCCAGCCTGCGCCCGAAGGGCCGTTCAGGCTGGACCTGTGCATCCGCGAACGGCGCCTTGTCTTCGACGTGGCCGCTGAACACGGCGACAAGGTGGCCGAATTCCACCTGTCCCTGGGCCCGTTCCGGCAGGTGACCAAGGACTATTTCCAGATCTGCCAAAGCTATTTCGACGCCGTGAAGCGCCTGCCCCCCGCCCAGATCGAGGCCATCGACATGGCCCGGCGCGGCATTCACAACGAAGGCGCCCGGACGCTGCAGGAGCGGCTGGAGGGCAAGGCCGAACTGGATATCGACACCGCCCGGCGCCTGTTCACCCTGATCTGCGCATTGGTGCCCCAAGGCTGACAATGGCCCAGAACGCGATCCCTGCCTCGGTCCTGTTCTGTTGTGATCACAACTCCATCCGCTCGCCCATTGCCGAAGGGATGATGAAGAAGTTCTATGGCCGCGCGGCCTATGTGCAGTCGGCGGGCGTCAAGAACGACATGGAGGTGGACGGCTTCGCTATCGCAGTCTGCGACGAGATCGGCGTCAGGATCGAGAACCACCGCAGCCGCAGCTTCGAGGAGATGAGGGACTGGGGCGACGACCTGGGCGGCTTCGACCTGATCGTGGCCCTGTCCCCCGCCAGCCAGCGGCAGGCGCTGGAACTGACGCGGGTGTTCCATCTGGACGTGGAATACTGGCCCATCATGGACCCCACGGGCCTGGCCGAAGGGCGCGAGGCGCAGCTTGCCGCCTATCGCCAGACCCGCGACCAGATCCGGGCGCGCATGATCGAACGCTTCGGTCCGCCCACGGCCGAAGCCTAGACTGCGGTTCGTTCCCCGCGCGCCTCCTCGGCCAGCAGCCACAGCGATGCGGCGATGATCAGGCCCGACCCGATCCACATGCTGCCCGGCGGCACGAAGCCGAAGGCGATGATGCCAAGGCCCACGTTGAAGGGCAGCTTCACGTGGTCGAAGGGTTGCAGGAAGGCCGCGTCCGCGATGGCATAAGCCCGCGCCAAGGCGTATTGCGCAAGCGCGGTCAGCAGCCCCGCGACGATCAGCGCAAGGATGGCGTCGATACCCGTCACCGCCAGCCCGCCCGCATTGGGCAGCAGCGCCAGCGCGAAGTTCAGCGGCGTCAGCAGCGCCAGCAGATAGAGCGTCAGGGTCGCCGGAGTCTCGGTCGCGGTCATGCGCTTGGTCATCAGCGACGCCGCCGCCCACAAGGCCGCCGCGCCCACCGGTGCCAGGGTCCACAGGGTGAAGGCGTCGGACCACGGCGCCAGGATCACCGCGCCGCCCGCAAAGCCCACCAGCACCGCCAGCCATCGCGCCGCCGTCACCTTTTCGCGCAGCAGCAGCGCCGCGCCAATGGTGACAAAGAACGGCGACAGCATGATCAGCGAAATCGCCTGCCAGATCGGCACATGCGCCAGCCCGAAGCCCCACAACTGCACCCCGCCCACGCCAAAGGCCACGCGCAGCACATGCGCGGGCAGCCGCCGCGTTGCGAATGCCGCCAGCCCGCTCCCCTGCCAGGGCAGCAGCGCCAGAAGCGCGATGCCGTATTGCCAGAAAGTCGCAGTCGGCGCGGCGACGCCGCCCTTCATCGTGACATATTGCAGCATGGTGTTGACGCAGGCGAACATCGCCCCCGCCGCGACCATCAGCAAGGCGCCGCGGCTTGCGGACCGGATGGCAAGGTGAGGCATCATGCGAGACCTGGACAAGAAAAAACCGCGCCGTTCCCTTACGGGCGGCGCGGCAGTTTGGCAATGCTGACGGGGTAAGGATCAGCGGCGCCAGTTGGTGGGCACGTCCCAGACGGGACGCGCGATCTCGTATGCGACCTGATCGCGGGTCAGGCCGATGTCGCAGAGTTGCGCATCGCTCAGATGCGCCAGATCCTGGCGCGACCGACGGACGCTCAGCATGGTCAGGATACGCTTGCCCAATGACGGGCGCGGTGAAGTGCCGTGCCCGGCAAGGACATGAAGCGATGCGGTCTTGAAAGACATCGTTCATCTCCGGTGATTGAACGCATCATCAATCGTGATGCGTATAAGGTGTATAATTTCCGTCCTTGATAGATAGACCCGGTAGATGTATTTTTGAAACGAATGTTTTTGATCCCATCCATCAGGAATGTTGAACCATGCGCAATCTGGACATCGGTACGCTGCGTTCGCTTCAGGCGGTGGCGGAATACGGCGCCGTCACCCGCGCGGCCGAGGCGCTGAACATGACGCAAAGCGCCCTGTCGATGCAGATGAAGCGGCTGGAGGATCTGTTCGGAGAGCCGATGCTGCAAAAGCAGGGCCGGGGCGTGGTGCTGACCGACCTTGCCCTGGAACTGCTGATCGAGGCGCGCAAGCTGGTGGCGCTGAACGACGCCATCGTGTCGCGCTTCACCGGCCAGCGGCCCGAGGCCCGGCTGCGCGTCGGCCTGACCAGCGACTGGCTGTTCATGAAGGTCGCCCAGGCGGTGCGCGCCTTCCGGCAGGACAATCCGCGTGTCGAGCTGATCATCAACGACGGGCGCAGCAGGGATCTGCGCCAGCAGATGAAGCGCGGCGAGCATGACGTGATCCTGACCACGGAGTTCGAGACGCCGCCGGGCGCGGTCCACCTGGCCAAGATCGACCTGGCCTGGTTCGGTGCCGTCGGGGGCACCGCCTGGACGCAGCGCCCCCTGCCCTTGGCGAACTCGCCCCATTGCGCCTATTACCCCGTCGGGCTGACGGCGCTGGAACGCGCGGGCATCGAATGGGTGCAGGCCGTGGCCGATGGCGGCAGCGACACCTGGCGGGTCAACGCCGCCGCCGATCTGGGCATCACGATCCTGCCGCGCGGCATCGCTCAGGCGGGGCTGGAGCCGGTGGAGCATGGCGGCGCCCTGCCCCCCCTGCCGCCGACCTGGCTGAACGTCTATGTGGCCGACGGTCCCGCCCGGCGCGAGGCCGCGGATTTCGCGGGCTATCTTCGCCGCGCCGTCTGCGAGGTCGCCGCGATGGCCGCATAAGGCCCTGGCCTTGTGCGGGCGCGCCACTTGATCCCGCCTGCGAACTGGGACACACAGGCCAGGTTCGCAGGAGGATGGCCATGACCCGGATCGACGATACCTTTCAGCGCCTTCAGGCCCAGGGGCGCAAGGCCTTCGTGACCTATATCATGGCCTCGGATCCCGATGACGCCACCATGCTGGAGATCATGCGCGGCCTGCCGGGCGCCGGGGTGGACATCATCGAACTGGGGGTGCCCTTCACCGATCCCATGGCGGATGGGCCCACGATCCAGGCGGCGGGCCAGCGCGCGCTTGCTGCAGGCGGTAGCGTGACGCGCACGCTGGAGATCCTACGCGAGTTCCGCAAATCCGACGACACAACTCCGGTCGTTCTGATGGGCTATTACAACCCCATCTATGCCCGGCCGGGCGGCGTCGCGCGGTTCCTGACCGAGGCCAAGGAGGCCGGGGTGGACGGGCTGATCGTCGTGGACCTGCCGCCCGAAGAGGACGAGGAGCTTTGCATCCCCGCCAATCGCGCCGGGTTGAACTTCATCCGCCTTGCCACGCCCACCACCGATGACCGCCGCCTGCCCGCTGTGGTCAAGAACACCTCGGGCTTCGTGTATTACGTCAGCGTGACGGGCATCACCGGCGGTCCCGCCGCCAATGCCGCCGAGGTCGCGCCCGAGGTCGCCCGCATCCGCGCCGCAGCCAAGCTGCCGGTCGTCGTGGGCTTCGGCATCTCGACCCCCGATGCGGCGGAACAGATCGCCAGTGTCGCCGACGGCTGCGTGGTGGGCAGCGCCATCGTCAAGAAGATCGCCGAAGGCCGCCCCGTGGCCGAGGTGCTGGACTTCGTGCGCGACCTGGCCGCCGGGGCGCATCGCGGCTGATGATCCGGCTGCGCGACGCCAGACCGCAGGACGTACCCGCCATCGCGGCGATCTGGAACCCGATCGTCCGCGACACCGTCATCACCTTCTGGCCCACGGAACGCAGCGAGGCGGAAATCGCCACGCTGATCCGCGACCGCCAGGCCGGAGGACATCCCTTCATCGTCGCCGAAGACGCAAGTGGGGTGGTGGGCTTTGCGACCTACACCCAGTTCCGCCACGGCGGCGGCTATGCCCGCAGCATGGAACACACCATCTACCTGGCACCCGAGGCGCGGGGCAGCGGCACCGGCCGCCTGCTGCTGGACGGCTTGGAGGATCGCGCCCGCAGCGCCGGACACCGGCTTTTGATCGGCGGCATCACGGCATCGAACGAAGGATCGCTGCGGTTCCACCTGCGGGCGGGCTATGCCGAATGGGGACGGATCCCCTGCGCTGGCTGGAAGTTCGGCACGTTCCACGACCTTGTGCTAATGGGCAAGGATCTGGCGGGCTGACCGGCGGCCGCGACACCCTGCCCCTACACTTGGCGCGCGTTAGCGGCTAACCTGTCCCCATGGACATGCGCGCGAATGATATCCCCTGCCCCTGCCTGCCGAAGCCCCGCAGCTTCTGGCAGCGCATCGGCGACCGGCTGGCCGCGCTGCTGGGCAGCCCGCGCGCGGCGGTCCCGCCCGAACGCTCGGTGGCCTTCACCATCGCCGTGATCGCCCTTGGCGCCAAGCTTGCCAAGGCCGACGGCACCGTGGGCCGGGCCGAGGTCGCGGCCTTCCGCCGCGTCTTCATCATCCCGCGCGCCGAGGAAAAGAACGCCGCCCGCGTCTTCGACCTGGCGCGGCAGGACGTGGCGGGCTTCGATGCCTGGGCGCGCCGCATCGCCGCCATGTTCCCCCCGGGAGATCCGGTCCTGGCCGACGTGATCGAGGGGTTGTGCATCATCGCCGTGGCCGATGGCGGGATGCACGAAAACGAGATCCTGTTCATCGACGAGGTCGGCCGCATCTTCGGCCTGCCTGCCGAACGCACAGCCGCGATCCGCCTGCGCCATGACCGCCAGACCGGCTGCCCGCCCTGCGACGTGCTGGGCATCCCGCTCGACACCCCCCTGCCCGAGGCGCGCAAGCGTTTCCGCGCCCTGATCCTGGAAGCCCATCCCGACCGCGCCATCGCGCGCGGCCTGCCGCCCGAGGCCGTGCGCCTGGCCGAGGCCCGCACCCGCCGCCTGAACGAGGCCTGGGAGAAGTTCCGCCAGATGCGTCGCGGCACCGTCCCCGAGCCCGCCGAATAGGCGGGTCTTGTCGCGCCGGGTGCCAGCGACTAGGTTCGGCATGACCCTTTGACGGACCCCACGATGCCCCAAGACGCAGCACCTGCCTATCAGGTCCTGGCCCGAAAATACCGGCCCGAGACCTTTGCCGACCTGGTCGGCCAGGACGCCATGGTGCGCACGCTGAAGAACGCCTTTGCCGCCGACCGCATCGCGCAGGCTTTCGTGATGACCGGCATTCGCGGCACCGGAAAGACCACGACCGCGCGGATCATCGCCAAGGGCATGAACTGCATCGGTCCCGACGGCCAGGGCGGTCCGACGACGGAACCCTGCGGCACCTGCGAGCATTGCGTGGCGATCAGCGAAGGCCGCCATGTCGATGTGCTGGAAATGGACGCCGCGTCCCGCACCGGCGTGAACGACATCCGCGAGATCATCGAGTCGGTGCATTACCGGGCGGCATCCGCACGCTACAAGATCTACATCATCGACGAAGTCCACATGCTCTCCACCAGCGCCTTCAACGCGCTGCTAAAGACGCTGGAGGAACCGCCCCCGCATGTGAAGTTCATCTTCGCCACGACCGAGATTCGCAAGGTTCCCGTCACGGTCCTGTCGCGCTGCCAGCGCTTCGACCTGCGCCGGATCGAGCCCGAGGTGATGATCGCCCTGCTGCGCCGCATTGCGACCGCCGAAGGTGCGCAGATCACCGACGACGCCTTGGCGCTGATCACACGCGCTGCCGAAGGCTCTGCCCGCGACGCGACCAGCCTTCTGGACCAGGCGATCAGCCACGGCGCGGGGGAAACCACGGCGGAACAGGTCCGCGCCATGCTGGGCCTTGCCGACCGCGGCCGCGTCATCGACCTGTTCGAGATGATCCTGCGCGGCGATGCGGCCTCCGCCCTGACGGAACTGCAGTCGCAATATGCCGACGGCGCCGATCCGGTGGCCGTGCTGCGCGACTTGGCGGAAATCACGCACTGGATCTCGGTCGTGAAGATCACGCCGGATGCGGGCGACGATCCGACGATCGCGCCGGACGAACGCGTGCGTGGCAAAGAACTGGCCGACCGTCTGGCGATGCGCGTGCTGACGCGGTTGTGGCAGATGCTGCTCAAGGCACTTGAGGAGGTGTCCGCCGCGCCGAACGCGATGATGGCGGCGGAAATGGCGATCATCCGTCTGACCCATGTGGCCGACCTGCCTGACCCCGAGGCGCTGATCCGCCGGGTACAGCAGGCCCAGGCGGCGGGCGATTTCGCGCGTTCCGCTGCCCCGGCAGCGCCCGCGCAGGCACCCCGCGCGGCTCGCCCCGCGCCGGTCATCGCACAACGGTCAGGCGCCGCGACGGCCTTGGCGGTCAGCCCGGACGCCTTCGCGGCCTGGCCTGACTTTGCCTCGGTCCTGGATCTGATCCGGCGCATGGGAGACATGCTGCTGCTGGTGCAGGTCGAACGGCATGTGGGCCTTGTCCGCTACAGCCCCGGCCGGATCGAGTTCGAGCCGCGCGGCAACGCCCCGCGCGATCTGGCGCAGAAGCTGGCCGAACGCCTGCGCGGCTGGACCGGCGGGCAACGCTGGGCGGTCACCGTCACCAACGAAGGCGGCGCGCCCACCATTGCCGAACAGCAGGCGGCGGAGCAGCGCGAACGCGAGGAACGCGCCCTGCAACTGCCCATCGTGCAGCAGGTGCTGGCGACCTTCCCCGGCGCCACGCTGAAGCGCGTGACCCGTGCCGCGCCCGAACCGCAGGTCGAGGATGTGGCGGATGGCGCCGCCAACCCGCACGAACTGACCCAGGGCCCCGTGGCCGAGGTCGAGGAATGGGATCCCTTCGAGGACGAGGAATAGAACATGATCAAGGGTTTGGGCGGCTTTGGCGACATGGCCAAGATGATGAAGGCCGCCAAGGACATGCAGGACCGGATGCAGCAGATGCAGGCCAGCCTGGACACCATCACCGTGACCGGCGAGTCGGGTGCCGGTCTGGTCAAGGCGACTGCCACCGCCAAGGGCGAGTTGACCGCCTTGGAAATCGACCCGTCGATCTTCGTGCCCTCGGAAAAGGAGGTGGTCGAGGATCTGATCCTGGCCGCCATCAAGGACGCGCAGCGCAAGGCACAGGAAAAGATGCAGTCCGAAATGGCTCGAATTACCCAGGAACTGGGCCTGCCCGCCGACATGAAGCTGCCCTTCTGAATGGCGGCCCGTGAATAATGGACGGCAGTGACGACATCCAGACGCTTGTCGGGCTGATGGCGCGGTTGCCGGGGCTTGGGCCACGGTCCGCCCGGCGGATCGTGCTGCACCTGATCCGCAAGCGCAGCGGGCAGATGTCGCAACTGGCCGGGCTTCTGGAGCGCGTGGCGGTCAATTCCCGCGAATGCGTGACCTGCGGCAATATCACCGACCGTGACGAATGCGCGATCTGCTCGGATCCCGCCCGCGCGACCGGAGAGATTTGCGTGGTGCAGGACGTGGCCGATCTGTGGGCGATGGAGCGTGGCCGCGCCTTCGGCGGGCGGTATCACGTGCTGGGGGGCACGCTGTCGGCGCTGGATGAGGTCGGGCCGGACGACCTTGGCATCCCCGCCCTGATCGACCGGGTGGAGCGGGAAAAGATCCGCGAGGTCATCCTGGCCCTGAACGCCACCGTCGATGGTCAGACGACTGCGCACTACATCGCCGACGCCCTGGTGGATTCAGGCGCAACCGTCACGGGGCTTGCGCAGGGTGTGCCTATCGGCGGAGAGTTGGACTACCTGGACGACGGCACGATCAGCGCGGCGCTGCGCGCGCGGCGCAAGCTTTAGGAGATCTGCTGCGCTTGTCCGGCGGAAACAGGAAACGCATCGCGTTTCGCCGCCCGCGTGTGACAGTGCCGCCGGAAACGCCACCATCCCGCGACCAGGAGAGGCCAACGCCCACCGGGTCGGGCGCTGGCCGTGCCTTTGGGCCCGGCGGCGTGGGTGGATAACGCGGCGCGTGGCGAAGGCGATGGGCCTTCGCCAGTCACGGCCTCAAGCCTCGGCCAGTTCCCCTGCCAGCGCCTTCTCGATCAGCGCCCGCGTCTCATCAATCCCATACAGCGCGATGAAACCACCAAAGCGCGGCCCTTGGTCGGCGCCCAGCAGCACCTGATACAGCGCCGCGAACCAGTCGCGCAGCGGCTCGAAGCCGTGGTCCTTGCCGATGGCGAAGACCATCGACTGCAGCGCCTCGGGGTCGGCGAGCTGGTCCCAGGCGGCCAAGCGCCCGGCCAGATCCTCCATGGCGCGGCGCTCCACTTCGGTCGGCGCGCGGAAAGTCCGGGTCGGTGCAACGAAATCGGTGAAATAGCGCACGGCAAAGCCCGCCGCCTGGTCCAGCCCCGGATGCGTCTTGGGGCTGGCCTCGGGCGCATAACGGCGGATGAAGCCCCAGAGCCCGTCCTTGTCCTTCGCCCCCGCGACGGACGCCAGATTCAGCAGCATCTGGAACGGCACCACCATGTCGCTGGCAGGCACCTCACCGCCGTGGATGTGCCAGACCGGGTTTGCAAGCTGCTGGTCCACCGTCTGGTCGGGATAGGCGCGCAACTGCTGATGATATTCATCGACGGCCTTCGGGATGACATCGAAATACATCCGCTTGGCCGTCTTGGGCTTCTGGTACATGAAATAGGACAGGCTCTCGGTCGCCGCATAGGTCAGCCATTCGTCGATGGACAGCCCATTGCCCTTGGACTTGCTGATCTTCTGGCCGTGTTGGTCCAGGAACAGCTCATAAGTGAAATGCTCGGGTGCGCGGCCGCCAAGAATCCGGCAGATGCCGTCATAGATCGGCGTGTTGGTGGAATGGTCCTTGCCATACATCTCGAAGTCCACGTCCAGCGCGGCCCAGCGGGCGCCGAAATCGGGCTTCCATTGCAGCTTCACCTGACCGCCCGTGACCGGCAGCGTGGTTTCCACGCCATCCTCGTCGTCAAAGGTGATCGTGCCGTTCTTCGCGTCCACATGCTTGATCGGAACATACAGAACCTTACCGGTCTTGGGGCTGATCGGCAGGAAACAGGAATACGTCTGCTGGCGTTCCTCGCGCAAGCTAGCCAGCATCACCTCCATGATCGCGTCATAACGCTCAGCGGCCAGCAGCAGCGTGTCGTCGAATTGGCCCGACTTGTAGAATTCGGTCGCGCTGATGAATTCGTACTCAAACCCGAAAGTATCCAGGAAGCGGCGCAGCATGGCGTTGTTGTGGCCGCCGAAGCTGTCATATTCGCCGAAGGGGTCCGGCACCGTGGTCAGCGGTTCCTGCAGGTGCTGCTTCAGCATGTCCTGGTTCGGGACGTTTTCCGGCACCTTGCGCATCCCGTCCATGTCGTCGGAAAAGCAGAACAGCCGCGTGGGAATGTCGCTGATGATCTGAAACGCGCGGCGGATCATCGTGGTCCGCGCGACCTCTCCGAAGGTGCCGATATGGGGCAGGCCGGATGGGCCATAGCCCGTCTCGAACAGGACATAGCCCTTGTCGGGATCCTTCTTCTCGTACCGTTTCAGCACCCGGCGCGCCTCCTCGAACGGCCAGGCCTTCGATTGCATTGCGGCGTCGCGCAGGGTGGTCATGGCGTCTTCTCCTGTTCCAAGACCTTGACGCCTTATTGAAAGGGGGCTCAATCGTCAATAATTTGCGCCCGAACTGATTTCCAGAGGACCAGCCATGACCATCGACCTGCCCTCGTTCTCGCCCTGCGATGCCTTGGTGGCGGTCATGGTCGCGGTGCTGGCCTCGGACCAGACCTATCGCACGTCCGAACTGGTGGCGATCCAGCGCAGCGTGGACCATTACCCCGTCTTTGCCGAATATGACGACGACCGGATCCGCGCCATCAGCCAGACCGTGATGACCCTGTTCGAGGATGAGGACGGCATCGACGCCCTGTTCGGCCTGATCCGCGACGCCCTGCCGGAAAAGCTCTACGAGACCGCCTATGCCCTGGCCTGCGACGTGGGCGCGGCGGACGGGCGCCTGTATGAAGGCGAGGTCGCCATGCTGGCCGAGATCCGGCACCAGTTGAACATCCCCCGCCTGCACGCCGCCGCCATCGAACTGTCGGCCCAGGTGCGCCACCGCGTCCTGTAGTCAGGACCAGATCGCCAGCATGTCGCGCTGAAGCCGCTTGGCGTCGCGCGTCCAGGACAGCACGCCCGCGGGCAGTTCCTGCCCCGCCGTCGCGGCCTGCCGCCGCGCATCCGTGCAGAGGATGGCGAAGGCGGATTGCGCGCCATCCGGGCGTTGCAGATAACCCGCAAGGTTCGACACGAAGTTCAGCGTTCCGGTCTTGGCGCGGATCTGCGCGGCCTGCGCCGGATCGCGGCCCAGATCCTCGTTCAGCGGGTTCAGCTTCAGCAGGTCGGGCAGGCCCGCCGCAACGCCAGGGCCCGCCAGCAACCGTGCCATGCCCTGCGCCGTGACGCGGCTGTCGGGCGACAGCCCCGAATGATCGGCCAGCGTGAAATCCGCGCCCTGCCCCTGTTCCGCCAGCCAGGCCATCATCGCGCGGGCCGAGGCTGCGGGATCCGTTGCGCCGCTGGCATGCAGGCCCACGGCCTCGGCGGTCAGGTTGGTCGAGAAATAGAGCATCCCGCGCAGGATCTCCTCCAGCGGCGGGCTGGAATGGCTGGCCACGACCTCGCCCGGCGGCAGGTCGTCGATAACTTCAGGCGCGGGCAGGACCAGACCTTGGGCGCGGCACAGTGTCTGGAACACATCGCCCGCATAGAGTTCCGGCCTGCGAACAGGCAACCAGCGGCTGCCGGGGCGCGCGGTGGCGGCGCGCGAGACGGCCCAGATTTCGCGGGTGCCATCTTCTTGCCAGGAAAACAGGTCGGCCTGATCGCCCGGTGCCGCCGTGATCGTATAGGCGCGCGGGGAATGGGCCGAACCCCGCGCCTCCAGCGACATCTGCGATCCGCCCTGCCGCCAGCCCAGATGCACGCGGTTGAAGTTCAGGATCATCCCCGACAGCGCGGGGTTATAGGCCAGGTGATCGGCCTGCGGTGGCGCGATCTCCTCGATCTGCGGCAGGGCGCCGCCCCAGACGGCAAAGCGCGCGGGCGCAGGCTGGCCGGCCGCGGCAAGATCGCCCGCCAGCCGCGCAAGATCGTCGGTGGACAGCACCGGATCGCCGCCCCCGACCAGGACCAGCATGTCCCCCGCGCGAATGATCCTTGTGGCGAAGGTGCGGATTCGCCCCAGCTTGGCCAGCGCATACAGCGCCGTCACCGCCTTGAGGGTGCTGGCGGGCATCATCGGCGCGGCCGCCAGCGCGGCATCCGCCAGATTGTCGCCGGGCAGATCCATGCGCACATAGGCGACGAGGCCGGGCAGCCCCGCCGTGGCGACCACCGGACCCGCCGTAAAGGCGGGCTTGGCGGGCGGACGGGCCCAAGCCGGCGCCACCACCGGCAGGGCGGCAAGGCCCGCCAGAAGGGCGCGCCGGTGCATCATCGCCCCGCCCTCAGCGCGGTCGAGGATTGGCGCGACATCGGCAGGTTCAGCAGCACCCAGGCGGGCGGCCTGCGCAGGGCCAGCGTCCCCGCCTGCGACAGCGGCAGGCGCGCGCGCGCCATGGCTTGGGCAGCGGTCGAATGGCGGGCCGATGTTCGTGATCCCGGCCGGGCCAGCACGCCGATGGGGACGCTGGCCGCGATCTGTTTCCAGCGGTCCCAGCGGTGGAATTGCACCAGATTGTCCGACCCCATCAGCCAGACGAAGCGCACGCCGGGATAGAGCCGCTTCAGCGCCGTGATGGTGTCCGCCGTCATCCGCGTGCCAAGGCGCCGTTCGATGTCGGTCACGACCACGCGCGGATCGGTCAGCAACCGCCGGGCATGGGCAAGCCGTTCCGCCATTGGTGCAGGCCCCCGCGCCTTCAACGGATTGCCGGGCGAGACAAGCCACCAGACGCGGTGCAGCCGGAACTGGCACAGCGCGGCCCGGGTGATCGCCACATGGCCTTCATGGGCGGGATCGAAGGATCCCCCCAGCAGGCCGATGCGCATCCCCGGCAGCGCAAGGGGAAGCCCCGCCCGGATCAAAGCGCGATGGCCGAGATCAGCCTGCCGTAATCGGCCTCGCCCTCATGCGTGGCGCGGCGATAGCTGAAGAACTTGTCGGGGTTGGAATAGGTGCAATGGCCGGACCATTCGGCCTCGACCCCCGCATCGCGCAGCCGCATCAAGCCAAAGGACGGCAGGTCGAACATCGGCCGTCCGTTCGGCCCGCCGCTGAAGAAGCGGTCATAGGCGGAATCCTCGGCCAGGAAGCTGTCCATGAAATCATGGCCCACCTCATAGGCGCGCTGGCTGATGGTGGGGCCGATCACCGCGCGGATCTGCGTGGCGCCAAGCGTGCGCATGGCATCGACCGTCGCCTCGATGATGCCGTCCCGCGCGCCGCGCCAGCCTGCGTGGCAGGCGCCGATGACGCCCGCATCCGGGTCGGCCAGCAGGATCGGCTGGCAGTCGGCGGTCAGCACGGCCAGGGCCACGTCCCGGCGGGCGGTGACGATGCCGTCGGCCTCGGTATTGGCGACCGTCGGAATGTCGCTGGTATCAGACAGCGTGACCACATCGGCGGAATGGACCTGCTTCACGGTCGTCAGCGCATCGGCGGGAACGCCCATGGCGGCCGCCACGCGGGCGCGGTTCAGGGCCACCATCTCGGTCTGGTCGGTCGAGCGGCGGCCGCAGTTCAGCCCCGCGAACAGGCCCGAGGATGCGCCACCCTTGCGGGTGAAGAAACCGTGCCTGACATCGCGAAGCAGAGGATGGGTCAGGATCTCAAGCGTGGTCTGCATGAAGCCTCAGCGCGTCAAATCCGGGCACCGGGGGCGCCCCTTTCGGCCAGATGGCCATGGCCTTGAACAGGTGACCCATTTCATCCGGGTGGGTCAAGCGCCGAAGCGCCGCCAATGCGCCCGCGTCCCCTGCCGCCGCCAGCCGGTCCGCGCGCTGCGCCGCGCCCAGCGACAGCAGCCAGTCGCCCTGGTGGATCGGAGGCGAGGCCACCGCCCCCGCCCGGATCGCCGCGGCGGCCAAGGGGGCGAAATCGACATGGGCGGTCAGGTCGGCTTCGCCGGGATGGGCGAGCGGATCCTCGGGGGCGTGATTGCGCAGCGCCTGGAAGGTGTCGCCATAGCCGTTCCAGCCGCCGTAATCGACAAAGATCGCCGCGCCGCCATGCGCCGCGATCCCGCGGGCGATGGCTTCGACAATGGCGGGCGCGGCGGGGCATTCCTCGACCACGTCGCCGGGCTGGCCCTCGCGGGGCAGTTGCACCACGGGGCCGAGACCGAGGCGCAGGCCGGTCTCCGACAGGCCGACCATGCGCTCACACCAGCCAACCGGGGTGCGCTGATATTGGCGGATCGGCAAGGCGTCGAAGAACTCGTTTGCTATCAGGAACAAGGGTTTGCCTGGCAGTTGCTCGACGCTGTCGAGATGCGTGACCGCGCCAAGCCGATCCTGCTGGATCTGGCGCAGATGCAGGGACGCCTCGATCAGCGCGACTTCGGCCGCCTCGGCCATGCCGGGGGCCTTGCGGATCGCGCGCAGCATGTCGGCCATCAGGGTGCCGCGCCCTGGTCCGATCTCGGCCAGGGTGAAGGGCGCGGGGCTGCCCTGGTCCATCCAGGCCTGCGCCAGCACCAGCCCGCAAAGCTCTCCGAACATCTGATGGATCTCGGGCGCGGTGGTGAAATCGCCCTTGGCGCCGAAGGGATCGCGCGTGGCGTAATAGCCGTAGCGGGGATGGAGCAGGCAGATCTCCATATAGTCCGCCAGCGTGATCGGACCCGTGGCCCGGATGCGTCCTGCAATGATTTCACCCAGGGGCGTCATGCGGCAGCCACCGCCAGACGGCGCCAGGCCCGCCAGATGAAGAACAACCCGATCAGCACCATGGGCAGCGACAGAAGCTGGCCCATGGTCAGGCCGACCACTGGGCCGCCGATGACATGGCCCCAAGGGTTGTCCGGCGTGATGAACTGCGCGTCCGCCACGCGGAACAGTTCCACGAACATGCGCGCCAGCCCGTATCCGGCCAGGAAGACCCCGAAGGCCAGACCCGGACGGCGCAGCCCGCCCGCGCGGACCAGCGCGAACAGGATCAGGCCCAGAAGCAGCCCCTCCAGCCCTGCCTCGTAAAGCTGGCTGGGGTGGCGGGCGCAGGGGCCCACCACGCCGGGGCAGGCTTGCGCGGCCTCGCCCGGAAAGATCACGCCCCAAGGCAGGTCGGTCGGGCGGCCCCACAATTCGGCGTTGATGAAGTTGGCGATGCGGCCGAAGAACAGGCCGATGGGCGCGACCACCGCCATGGCGTCTGCCAGCCGCAGGGCCGGGATGCCGTTCGCGCGGCAGAACAGCCATGTGGCGACGATCACGCCCGCGAAGCCGCCGTGGAAGCTCATCCCGCCCTGCCAGACCTTGATGATCTCGGCCGGGTTCGCAAGGTAGAAGCCCGGCTCGTAGAACAGCACGAAGCCCAGCCGGCCGCCCAGGATCACCCCCAGGATGACCCAGGTCAGCAGATCGTCCACCCGGTCCGCCGCCATCGGCGCCCGGTCGCCCCAGATGCGGTCGCGGCGCATCATCGCCATGATGATCCGCCAGCCGATCAGCAGCCCCGCCAGATAGGCCAGCGCGTACCAGCGCAGCGACAGGGTCAGCCCGCCCAGATGGATGGTGAAGATCTCGGGGGCGATATTCGGAAAAGGGATCATTGGGCCTCGCTTGTGCGCGGCGCACGCTAGTCAGCGGGGACGCGGTGTCAACCTGCGGGACGGGCGGCGGTCTTGTGCGATTGCAGCATCGACCGCATTGAACCCCGCCGCCGCGCAGCCCATATAGGCGGGCAAGCACGTATCGGGGGCGAAGGCCAAATGACCACGCAAAACAAGTTCTTTGACGACATCTCGAAGCTGATGACCAATGCCATGGGCGTGGCCCACGGCGCCAAGACCGAGGCCGAGACCGCCATGAAGGGCTGGATCGACCGCTGGCTTGCTGATCGCGACTTCGTGACCCGCGAGGAATTCGAGGCCGTGCGCGAGATGGCCATCAAGGCGCGTACCGAAAACGCCGAATTGAAGGCGCGGCTGGACGCGATGTCTGCGGGCCGTCAGGGCTGAACCCGGTCCCGCAGCGCGCCGGAACGGTCATACAGCAGCACCTCGCCCGCGTGGGTCACGACCACGGTCCAATCGCGGGCAAAGGTCACGGCCTGGGCCTGCGCGCCTTCGGGCAGCGTGATCGCGTCAGGCAGGCCGGGAAGCACCGGCTGGCTGAAGCGGATCCACAGCAGCGCGACGATGGCGATCATGCCAAGGCCCATCACAAGCGCCAGCCCCGTCACCAGCCAGCGCAGCAGCCGCAATTCCGGCACCGCTTTCGCCGCCGCTTTCCAGTCGCTATCATCCTTGTCCATGTCGAACCTTGTTGTCACCATCCCGGCCAATCCGCCCGAGCGGCTTGATAAGGCGCTTGCCCTGGCGGTGCCAGAGGCTGCGGCCCTGTCGCGGTCGCGGCTGGCCCAACTGATCGCGGACGGCGCCGTCAGCGGCCCGGACGGGGTGGTCCGCAACGGCAAGGCCCGCGTGGCCGAAGGACAGGATTACCTGATCCACGTCCCCGACCCCGAACCCGTCGAAACCCGGCCCGAGGCGATCCCGCTGGTCATCGTCCATGAGGACGACGACCTGATCGTCATCGACAAGCCCGCCGGGATGGTCGTCCACCCTGCCCCCGGCAGCCCGAACGGCACGCTGGTCAACGCGCTTCTGGCCCATTGCGGCGACACGCTGTCGGGGATCGGCGGCGAAAAGCGCCCCGGCATCGTGCATCGGATCGACAAGGACACCTCCGGCCTGCTGGTGGTTGCGAAATCCGACCGTGCCCATCACAGGCTGGCGGCGCAGTTCGAGGCGCATACGGCGCAGCGCCGCTATCTGGCGCTGGCCCATGGGGTGATCGACGGCGCCGACGCGCGCCTGCGCGGCACGCCCGGCGTCAGCTTCGAGGACGGGGCGGTGCTGAAGATCACCTCGCGCCTGACCCGCCACGCGACGGACCGGCAGCGGCAGGCGGTCTATTTCGACAAGGGCCGCCATGCGGTCACGCGGGCACGGATGCTGGAACGCTTTGGCACGCCGCCGGTCGCCATGCTGGTCGAATGCCGGCTGGAAACCGGGCGGACGCATCAGATCCGCGTCCACATGGCCCATGCCGGGCTGGGGCTGATCGGCGATCCGGTCTATGGCGGGGCGCGGCGGGCGTCGGCCAAGGCGCTTGGTGCGGCGGCCGAGGCGGTCAGCGTCTTTCCCCGGCAGGCGCTTCACGCGGCCCATCTGGGCTTTGACCATCCGGTGACGGGCGAGAGCTTGTCCTTCGACAGCCCCCTGCCCGCCGACATGCAGGCACTTCTGGACGCCCTGCGCCTGACGGGAACGTGAAGCCCTGGCGCCTGACCTGTTCACGATTTCCAGACAGAATGACCCCAAGGCCCTTATCCGGGCACAAACACCCTTGTCCCAGGTTGTCGGAACCCCGCCCGCGCGGGTTGCGTTGCCCGGACATCTGCGAAAGGCCAGCGACATGGCAAGTTACGGAAACCTACCCGCCCCCAGCCCCGAACAGGGGCTGAACCGCTATCTGCAGGAAATCCGCAAGTTCCCCCTGCTGGAACCCGAGGAAGAATACATGCTGGCCAAGGCCTGGGCCGATCACCAGGACAGCGAGGCCGCCCACAAGCTGGTCACGTCCCACCTGCGCCTGGCCGCCAAGATTGCCATGGGCTATCGCGGATACGGCTTGCCGCAGGCCGAGGTGATCTCCGAGGCGAACGTGGGCCTGATGCAGGCGGTCAAGCGGTTCGACCCCGAGCGCGGCTTCCGTCTTGCGACCTATGCGATGTGGTGGATCCGCGCATCCATCCAGGAATACATCCTGCGGTCCTGGTCGCTGGTGAAGATGGGGACGACCAGCGCGCAGAAGAAGCTGTTCTTCAACCTGCGCAAGGCCAAGTCCCGCATCGGCGCGCTTGAGGAAGGCGACCTGCGCCCCGAAAACGTCGCCCAGATCGCCAACGACCTGAACGTGACCGAGCAGGAGGTGATCGAGATGAACCGCCGCCTGTCGGGTGGCGACGCGTCCCTGAACGCGACGGTCGGTTCGGGGGATGGCGAATCGACATCCCAATGGCAGGACTGGCTGGAGGACGAGGACGCCAACCAAGCCGAGGCCTTTGCCGAATCCGAGGAACTGGACACCCGCCGGCAGATGCTGATGCAGGCGATGGACGTGCTGAACGACCGCGAAAAGGACATCCTGATCGAACGCCGGTTGCGCGACGATCCCCTGACGCTGGAGGATCTGTCGGCCCGCTACGATGTCAGCCGCGAACGGATCCGCCAGATCGAGGTCAGGGCCTTTGAAAAGCTGCAGGACCGGATGCGGGTGCTGGCGCGGGACAAGGGGATGCGGGTTCCCGAAGGGGTTGCCTGAACCTGTCCAGCAGGCGCAATTGACCTGCCCTTGGCGCGCGCTATGGTCGCCTGAATGATGGCAGACCGGACCCGATGACCGCGCTTGTGAAATTTCAACGGCTCGAAGCCCAGGGGTCGTGGCGCGCGACCCCGGACGCGCCCCTGCGCGAAGTCATCGTGGCGTTGGGCGAGGCCACGCTGGTCCTGTCCGACCCCGGCACCGACCGCCCCCTGTCGCACTGGTCCCTGCCTGCGGTCGTGCAGCTGAACCCCGGCAGCCTTCCCGCCATCTATGCGCCCGGAGCCGAGGGGACGGACGAGACCGTCGAGATCGACGACCCGCTGATGATCGAGGCGATTTCCAGGGTCCAGGGGGCGATTGCCAGCCATCGCGCCCATTCCGGGCGCCTGCGCGGGGTTCTGCTGGTCCTGGCGATCCTGATGGTCCTGGGGGGACTGGCCTTCTGGCTGCCGGGCGCCCTGATGACCCATGCCGCCCGCATCGCACCGCCCGCGCAGGCGCGCGACATCGGCATGGCAATCCTTGCCGATCTTGAGAAGACCGCGGGCGCGGTCTGCACGCGCGCCTCGGGGCAGGCGGTGCTGGATCACCTGGCGCCGCGGCTGCTTGATCCGGGCGCGATCATCCGCGTCGTCCCCGGCCCCCTGGGCGGCGCGCGCCGCCTGCCGGGCGGCTTGTATGTCATCGGCAACGACCTGCTGCGGGCCGCCCCCGGCCCCGAGGTGGCTGCGGCGCATCTGGTCGCGGCCCAGCTTGCCAGCGATGATGCGGATTTGCGGTCGGTCGCCATCGCCCATGCCGGATTGCCTGCATCGCTGCGGCTGATGACCCTGGGCCATATGTCCCGCGACGCGATGGCGGGATATGGCGCCGCGATGCTGCTGCAACCCACCCCTCGTCCCGCCGATGCCGATCTGCTGGCCGCATTGTCGGATCGCGGGATTCCGGCGGAACCCTATGCCCGTTCCATCGACCCCACGGGGCAGACCGTCCTGCCTTTGATCGAGGGCGATCCGTTCCGCGACAATCCCCCTGCCCGTCCGCTTCTGACCGATGAACAATGGCTGGCCCTGCAACAGATCTGCGCGGGCTGACGACGGCCTGTCGTTTTCGCCGTTGCACCCCGGCGGCGCTGCGGTTATTCACGGCCCCAGGCACCCGTAGCTCAGCTGGATAGAGCGCTGCCCTCCGAAGGCAGAGGTCACAAGTTCGAATCTTGTCGGGTGCACCAATATTTACTGGCATCTTGGATGGGTTGACGGCGTCGATTGCGTTGTCCGCACAGATTGCCGCATAGAAACCATTATTTGGATGCAGATTTCGTCGCAAGAATCGCGGGGTCGTTTTGGGTTGGCTCGTCGTTGGCCTATATACCCTGTGTCCTGGGCGAGCTGTGGAAAGCGAGCCCCTCCATCAACCGGTTTCTTGCCACGGGAGATGGGTATGGCGCCAGCGGCCGACGTGTCTGGAATTGAGCAGGAGGGGTGTCCCGGCCGTGCCCCAGCGAACAACGGCACCGGACTCGTAACCGGCAGTGAGGCGGCGTGGAAAGCAGACACGCGATTTGATGGCGAGACGTGGCCAGCACCCCCAGCCGGAGTAGCGACCGGCCCTCACAAGAAGGCCGCCCCTCGGGGCGGCCTTTCTCTTTATGGAGGCCCATCTTCTCCTGAACCGGATCCACCCGGCGGCGGAACTGGTCTCTGCCGTTCCTCCTCCAGCTCCTTCTCCAGCTCCATTCTTTTTATATGCGCTTTCAGCCTCCTGATGACGGACTGAAGCCCCACAACATCGCCGCTCGCGATAGCGGCCAAGGTGTGCGCCTGCAGCAACAAAGGCGCATTCGACCCCAACTCTTTGAGCAGTGTCTCGGCTTCGGCTATTAAACTTTGAGGCGTGGGTTCCGGGCGTTGGTCATCCTTGCTGTCCGTCATCGCTTTCTCCTCTTCGATGAAGGAAGCTTATCAACCGCTGCGTGAAGCCGCCAGCCACGCCAGCTTCTCGTGCGATGACAGCCGGGCCACGATGTGCTGGAACGACAGAATAACCCGGCGCGTCTCCTGGGCAACGACACCGGCGAGTTGCAAAGGGTCTGCCAGCACCCTGTCATCCAGATAGTGGGTCATGCCGATGTCCGTGACGCCGGGCACTCGATAGCAGACACCCAGGAAAGACCGGCCATCTGCATCCCGGCCAGTTTCCCATACCATCTTCGTTGGGTCGAATGTGAATGGATCATTCATATAAATGCCTTTGGCGACTTTCTTCATCGCAGAGGAAAATAGGACTGAAATCAGCAATCCAGAAACGAAACGTAGACGAAGTGCTACGCCATAGAGAAAAGGGCGCCCGGAGGCGCCCCTTCTATTCACCGACTTCATTAGCGGCTTGCCACTGTTCCAGAGCCACCCGCAGCCGAACGATGGCCTGGCGTTCCTCTGGTCGCGCGTCTCGGAACACGGCGATGATGCGCGGATCGTCAACGTCCTGGCCTTCGGACGCCCAAAATGGAATGCAGGCCGCCTGCGGATAAACAGTGCACCGCTGCATCAGGTCCGCTTTCTCCGCGTGCGTTGCGCGGCGATCGAACGCAAAGACACGGTCGTGCAGATCTTGCCGACACGCCGCAGCCAGTGGCCCACCGCCGCGCTCCCAGCCGTGCCACGTGTCCCACAAATCAGTCATGCCGCACCTCTTCAACTGGTGATTGTATGCCCCCAATGTCCGGTAACTGGAAGAGCTTCAGCGCTTCTTGGGCAGGCATCCGCCGCACCTCTTCCTCCGGCGCGCCTGAAGCGCGACGCAGGGCGAAATGCAGGTCCAGACGGCACTCCAGAACGGCGCCCAATCGACGCCATGGAGCCCAGCTACTCATCGCCCCTGCCCCGGCGGCGCTGGTCGCGAATCTGAACGTCGTAGAACAGGGGCCAGCCCACGACCGCGGTCCATACGGTGTTCACGATTACCAGGATGACGCGAAGGATGATGATCGCCAGCCAGATCAGGACAATGAACGCCCAGGCGCCATTCAAGGCAGCAATGACGGACCCACCGAACGCCACGATGGCGAACACGGCATTAACTCGACCCCACCAGAACATTGGCGGCCTCCTATGATATGGGAATGGAAAAGGGCGGCCCCATCCGAACCGCCCTATCGCGCGACACTTCGCCCATGCGTTCGCGCCAGCATGTCCCGGTGCAATCCCCCCGGGTTGGGATTGGCGGGGGCCTCTGGACTCGAACCAAAGCCATGCGGGCCATGGACCCCCGCATCCTCCCCTCGGAGAGCACCCCAGAAAATCTTCCGGGATATACCGCCCGGACGGTGGCCTATCTCGATGGCCAATCGCGCTTTCACTGCTTGCCGCTAAACATGGAGACGGGGCGCGGCGTTCAGCAAGTGCGTGTGCCAGGCGCTGTTTCCCGGCTGGAAAGTGCCCCGTATTAGAAAGGTATCTCGTCGTCGTATGATGTGCCCGCCGCGCCCGTGGCAGCCTGTCGGCTGTTTGTATGTGGAGCCCCGGCGCCAGCGTCGCGGCGGACATCATCCGCCGGCGCGCCGCGGCGCCCGTCGAGCATTTCCAGCGTGCCGCTGAACGGACGGATCACCACCTCGGTGGAGTAGCGGTCATTGCCTGCCTGGTCCTGCCATTTGCGCGTCTCGAGCTTGCCTTCGATGAAGACCTTGCTGCCCTTTTTCAAGAAGCGCTCGACAACGCCGACCAAGCCTTCTGCGTGGATGGCAACGCTGTGCCATTCAGTGCGCTCTTTGCGTTCGCCGGTCTGTTTGTCTTTCCAGCTCTCCGACGTGGCGATGCGCAGGTTGGCGACCTTGCCGCCATTTTGAAAAGACCGGACTTCCGGGTCAGCGCCCAGGTTGCCGATGAGGATAACTTTATTGACGCTGCCAGCCATGATGCTCTCCGTTGGTGTTGATAAGAAGATGGTTCCGTTTTCGGCCACCTCCAAAAAATGAGGCGGCCAAAACGGACTTTTATCTGGTGAGCTCGTCCGACGCGTTGATGACCGCGCGCGTGCATCGCCCTGCCAGCGCGATCACAGGCTCCACAGTCCAAGCGCCGCGCTGGGCGCGCTGTGCGGCATGGTGGGTCTTCACCAAGTCCTTGCGGTCGAGCGTCGGCACCGCGTAGCCGTCGCGCACCATGCGGTATGCGACATCCTCACCGCTGCGGAAACGGACACGCCCGTCCTTGCCGTGCTGGCCGGCGCCATAGCGGGCTTCCAAGGCTTGCAGGTGGGCGATGGCACGGTCTTCAGACTCCCGTCGAACCTTGGGGTCGGACAGGAACGGCGCGCGGATGCCGGGAATGCTGTAAAAGTTCATAGCGGCCACCCTCAGCATTCGTCGGTGGGCACGTTGCTAGGCACGAAGTAAATCGGTGAAAAACCGAGCTTCGGGTCATACCCCCAGAGCACGTAGCCATGATAGATGCCGTCCCCCGCGCCCCGGCGCACATAGTCCGAAAACGGACGCTCACGGGTCATCTCCGCGTGCACCGACGCCAGGTTTGTGAGCCGGATCTGGTCCATCGGGCGTTTGTCCTTGTGGAGCAGCTTTCCACAGAATTTTCCCGATGCAATGGATGCAGGGGCGCGGACGGCTGGCACCGCGACCCGGGTGCCGTCGGATGCCTCGGCGTGGGCGGCCCCTGCAACGACCGACATGATGATGCCCATGCCGAGGGCCAATCCTAGTGTGAAAGATTGAAAGCGGTCCATGATGTCTCTCCGGGTTGTGTTGTTGATACCCGAGAAATAGAGAAAGACCGGCCCAATCCAAAACCTACGCGGCTATTTCCTGTTTATTTTCAGCCGCTTGAAAATGTAGCAGGAAATCCGCCGCTTTTGTCGCAGCACTGGCGGCGGAAAAGATGGCGCGGGAGTCGTTTTTCAGCACCTGCAGCCAGTTCGCCACATACTCGGCGTGGTCCAGGCGCGGCTGGTTAGACACGCCCAGGTCAGCGCAGAGGAAGGCCGCGCTCAACTCCGCCACGAGCTCTTCCATCGCGTATGCGGAATCCCCAAACCTTTTCCCGAACTCGCGCTCCAAGCGGGACTGATGGCCGGTCCAATGGGCGGCTTCGTGCAGCAGGACGGACTGGAACGCTGGCACCGACACGAAATCCCCAGGCGCTGGCATTTGGACATAATCGAGCCGGGGGTGGTAGTAAGCCTGACCGCCGCCAAAGCGGACATCAACGCCGGCCGCGGCGATGAGGCGCTCGGCCGCGCTGGGCTCGTGCGGCGCCGCAGGCTCGCCGTCGACTTCATATCCCTCCACCTGGGCGGCGTTGAAAGCCCAAGAGGTTTTGAGAACGAACCGCTTGCCGGCTTCTTCCTCGTCGCCCTCCTGTTCGCCTTTCGCCGGCAGGTCTTTCCAAAAGACCACCAACGATGCCTTGGCGCCCTTCTTAACCTTCGCGCCTTTGGTCTGCCACTGCTTGAACGTGCCCCACAGCGGCGACGAAAAGCCCTTATCCTGGGCCTCTCCCCAGAGCATCAAGACGTTGATGCCCCGATACACCCGGCCCGTGGCCACATTGACAGGCCGGCCGCACTGGGAGTGCCAGGGCATGCGATACCCTTTGCCGGTGGTTAGGCCGGACTCGATTGCAGCAACGATTTTCGCGGTGATGTCGTCATATGCAGACATAGCGTGCTCCTGTTCCTCATCAGGGGGAACAGGGGACCGCATAGGTTTGCCTTGGCCTGAATCAGCTTGTAGTCTCACGGATAAATCCGAGGGACTTATGTTTGAACGACTGAAGAACGCTGGCTTTGACATCGCCATCCGCAACCATGCCGGCGCCATCCTGACCGTCGATTACCCCGACATCGCACAGGAGCTAGAAGACATCCTGCTGGCGGTGAAAATACCTGCCGAAGAACTGATCGGATCGGGCGGTGGCGAGGCGCAATCAACCCAACGGCTGAAAAAAGCCCTCTACGGTGCAGGCTGGCCCAAGCATCACTTCAAGTTTCGCCTGATGGTGGATGGGGTGGAACGGGTGGCCGCGAGCCATGAGATCGACCATGTCCGGCGCGTTGAAGGGGGCGGCACCATCGCCCTGGAAATCGAATGGAACAACAAGGATCCCTTCTTCGACCGGGATCTGGAAAACTTTCAGCGTCTCCATGCCCAATCCGCCATCAGCGTGGGCGTGCTCATCACCCGCGGCGCCAGCCTCCAAGACGGTATGCTGGGGCTAGTGGAGCGGTGCATACAGAAGCACGGCTATATCGACGAAGCCGACATGGTCGCCAACATGAACATGAAAGACCGGACAGCCCGACAAAAGGAAGCCGTCCAGCGCCGCGTAGACGCCCAAGAGCCCTTCGCAAAGGCATTCGCCAAGCAGTTCGTCGCAGACAAGTTCGGCCAGGCCACGACACACTGGCGCAAGCTCGAGGACCGCATCAGCCGCGGTGTGGGCAACCCATGTCCGCTGCTACTGATCGGGCTGCCCATCGGAGTTATTGAAGAGTGATTAGGGACCTAGAAGATCGTCCAAATAGCCAGGCGCCTGAACCTCGGTAACTATAGGATCAGCAGTGCGTTGGCCGGCCATCAATTCTGCAGGTGGTTGAATTAGCGGAACGTCCGGAAAATAGGTTGCGTAGTCGCCAGGGTTGGTCGTCATCAGAGGAATCTGCTCACATTCCGCTATAGCGCCAATCATATAGTCTGGAAGAACGCCTTTCTTGACCTGTCCTTTATGCCGACGCTTATACTCCATCCACGCGCGCCCGGCACGAAAAAGTGCGTTATTGCTTGCCCTGATGCGGTCGATCCCAAAACGCATCAAGATAAGATCTAGATCGGCGGATGTCTCGAAAACTATTGACGCTTCGGAGTAAGCAATGTCTGCGATTGCGGTCGGTCCGTCTAGGCGCCGCTCTGCCATCTTTTCCATTGCCCACTCGTGGAATCTATGATTTCGCTCTGTCAGGGCGCTAATGATATTGGTGTCGAGAAGCGTTGTCATTTTGCCCTAGTCATCGTTAGCAGCTCCTCTATCGACATCGTGGGCTCGATGCCGTCTGCTTCTATAGCTGCCAGTGCCCAATTTGAGCGCTGTTTCACAAACTCAAGTGCATCGAAGTTTTCCAGTTCATCCGGTGTGATGACTTGAAACCCTGCCAGGTAGGCTAGTTGGCTACAGCAGGGTGGAATGCTTTTGAGTATGCGTGGATTTGTAGGATGAACAGCTCCTCTCGGACGATGGTCGTTTAGTCGGATCTGAACCTGCTCTGGCACCAACTCTTGCACCCTGCTTCTCACGACTTCGTCGTAGAAGCGCGATCGACCGCCAAGAGTAAAATAAAGATATACTAGCTTTTGAAGCGCCAAATCCTTTTCAAGTGTTCGTTCACCGGTCAGCTTGAAGAAATCGCTATTTACTAGGAGCGACTGATACTCGGACGACGAGGGCTTTTTCCCTCCAAGTCCGGCATCCTCTATTAGGCGATCGAGCGCGAGAAAAAGGCAATCTACCCACCACCGGGTGACCCTTCGATCCGAAAAATCCTCCACATGTCCGATATGAAGGAGGTAGTTCAGGTTGGTTGCGAGCTTCCTGGTAGTCTCTGCCTTATATCTTGGATCTGCCGCTACATATCGTTCAATGTCATCGGCAGTGACTTTCACCACATCCCAATCAAGATCTTTTGCTATGCGGTTAACAACGTATGCATTGGCCCACATTGCTGGGCGACGTTGATAATCCTTCGAGCCCTTCCAGCGCCCGACATAGCTGAAAAGAAAAGCAAAGAGAGCTACCCGGTCAAATGCCAAGCTGTGGTCCCAGCACAGCGCCTGAAAAACCAGTTCGTCGATTACAATAATATCTTCACCGTCAACCACTCGGTTGAACAAGAAGAAGTTCATTGGGATGTAGTCTGGCCGTCCTGACGTGGCGATTCTTTCTCGGAACAGAGCGCGGGGGACATCCTCCAACGTATCCGCGAAACCAGCACGAATCACAGAATGCAACTCCGACAATCCAGCACCGCCACCCCAAGAAAAGTTCTTGGTGAAGCTCCCGGGGTGCCAGACCTCATCCCGTTCGGCCACGATGCCTCCAACAAAAAAGAACGGCCGGGTTTCCCCGGCCGTTCGATAGTAGCATAATAGTCGGAACCGAAATCAAGCTTATTCAGCCGCCGTCACGCTGCTGTTGTAAGCATATGTGGGCCACGACGGCTTGTAGTCGTCATCTGCTTGGTTGCCCCAGACGGTCCATCCAGGCCGCTTGCCGCGCCCGAACAGCTCTAGGAATGGCCCCCACGAACACGACTCGATGATGTCATACTGCTCGTCTGGCTTCCGGCTATGCTCACGCTTCCGGGTCTTCAAGAGGTCTCCGTCCGGCTCGACCTTTTCGGGCAGCCCAGGCTCCTCCGCCTCAATGTAGTTAACCTGGCGCCGGCCTGGGGCCAAGGTCCGAATGTCCTTCCCGCGCACGCCAAACAGGAGGATCTCGGTCACGTTCCGGAAGTAGAAGCCGACGCCGCGGCCGTCTGGGCCACCATCTTTGCGGATTTTCTCCCACACGATGTGGCTTTTATATTCGAAGCCCCAAGCCTTCATCACCTGCAGACCGTCAGGCAGCAGTGCGTTGGGCACCCATAAGTAGCAGTGCGCGCGCTTCTCGAGGTGCCTTGCAACGGGTAAGGCGCAGATTTCATCCAGCTCCATCGTTGGGTAGCGCGCCAGCCGCTTGTGCTCCGGCGCGATCTTTCCGGTGCGATTCTGGAATCGCCAGGGCGGGTCAGCCATGACCGTCGCAAACCGATCATCGCCAAGGAATTTTTGGAGGTCAGCGGCTGCGGACATGCTCGGACTCTTTCTCTATTCGTTCTGTTGTGCCCGTTTCGAGCAGTTATTTCAAATCGAAATGTGGGGATCGGCGGGGCGCCGCATACATCATGCAGCAGGAATGCGACACCCAGGGCGGCCACATCGCCTGTTTTCTCATCGCGGGGAAACAGGAACAGGGGTGGGCCGGAAACCCAGCGCCTTGTCTGTGGCTTCGACCAGGGTTGCGCCGGCAACCCAGATCAGCGCCGGCGGGCGGATGTGCGGTCGGTGCGTCGCAAACACGCCCACAGCATCGGCTTCATAAAGCGCCCTGTGCAGCGTGGCCGGGGCAGGCGGCGGGGCGAGGAAAACCACCGACCAGCCGAAATATACGATATCTTCGCGGTGGTATCGCAGCGACACCATACAATCGTTGCACTGGTCGAGGATCTCGGCCGCGCGGCGGGCGTCAGGGTCGATTTCGTCAAACACGACAAGAAGGTTGTAAGTGGGCATGCGGTCCTCCGGTTTCACGAGAAAACCGGAGGAACAGCGAAAGCAGCGTGGCACCGGTCCGCTGACGCTT
Organism: Paracoccus sp. SSK6; assembly: GCF_039770665.1. Lineage (NCBI taxonomy): Bacteria > Pseudomonadati > Pseudomonadota > Alphaproteobacteria > Rhodobacterales > Paracoccaceae > Paracoccus > Paracoccus sp. SSK6. The sequence goes on from NZ_JBDPNJ010000006.1 coordinate 116,363, forward strand.
GCTAGGCGAACCGATGGCTCTCATCATACCCAACCAGAAGGTCGGTAGGGATTCGCATATGCAAGGCTTCTACGCGTTATATTACACAGGCGTTGCCGGTTTCGGGCATGCGGTGATTGTTATGAAGGATGGAACTATAGTCGGTGCCGATGCCACCGGCGGAACCTACGACGGCACCTATGAGGCGGTGGGCGACAATATCGACATCCGAGTAGATCTTACTGTTCCAGCTGGAGGAACCCTGGTTACCGGCCAATCACTGGCGCAATCTATGACGCAGTCAATTACCGCGACCCTTCCAATGCACTTCGGCAATGGTCAGCCTGTCGCTGTCAGGACGCCCATGGGTCCGGTGAATGTGATTTTCAAAAAGTTGAGGGATGCCTGATGAGCGAGGCGATGCTGGTAGGTATCGTCGCGGCTGCGGCCGCCATAGCAGGTCCACTACTTGCTGTTTGGATCACTCGGAGGTCCGACGAACGAAAGGACGTTGTAGGTCGGCGCATGGACATCTTCCGAACACTTATGCGCACCAGAAAGATGCCGATCCACTACGACCATGTTGGGGCTCTCAACCTAATCGAGATAGAATTCGCGCACGATGAAAAGGTCATTGCGGCGTGGAAAGACTACTTTAGGAAGCTGAACGAACACCTCACACCTGACACCTCCCAGCATATTTTCGATGAGGTCATCAAACAGCGGCAACGGCTTCTTACGAAGCTGATCTCCGAGATCGCGCAAGTTCTAAACTTCAAGGTCGAGCAACTGGACATCCTGGACGGAAGCTACATCCCGCAGGGATGGAGCGACGAAGACACCGAACAGCGCATTGTGCGCAACTCCCTTATCGAAGTGCTGGGTGGCCGTCGTCCCATCCTCTTTCAACCTTATAGCCCTACGGCAGGAAACGGGCCCTACCCTCCTGCACCCCAAATCGACGATCAGCAATAAGAATTCCCCGGCCGCCGGCCGGGGCGCTTGCTTCACAGGCTCTCGCCAAGGGCGTCCAGCGCAGCCGCACCGCCGGCGCGCGGCGCTGGGGTGACGTCGCGCATACCCTGGTGCTGCGGGGCATGGTCGACCGTGTCGCCGCCTTCATCGTCACCGCCGGGCACGGAGATGGGCCAGAGTTTCGACGCACGCCGGATGCAGGTCTTCTTCGCCATCTCTTCGGGGTTTTCGTTCCAGACCTCGGCGCCCTTGCCGCCGCGCTTGTAGGCGTCCGAGTAGCGGTTGCGCACCTTCTCGACCTCTGCGCGGGTCATAAAAGTGAGCGTCTTGGCGCCGCTGGCGTAGTGGGTGATGACATAGACGGCCACCCACTCGCCGCGCTTGGCCGGGTCAAACTCGGGCTCAACGGAGATGTCGGGGTTGGTGCCTTTCACGACCCGGAACCTATCCCCGGCATAGATGACATCGGCCTCAACCGCGAGGCCGGCACGCGACGCCAGGGCGATGTAGCCCTTGTAGCCCACTTGGAGCACGGCCTGGCCGCCACGCGGGACTAGGTATGCCTGGCCCAAGGCTGGGTGCAGTTCGAGGCCGGCGGCCGCCGCGTTCATCAGGGCGGTGTAGATGGACGCGCGATTGCACTTCTCGACCAGATACTGGGCTTCCGGACGGGACAGGGCGGCCAGCGCGGCGCGCTTGAAGCGCTCGGCGGAGATGCCGGTGCCGTCCAGCGACGCGGCGATCTTGGGGGCGAATGCCTGGCTGTCCAGCATGGCGCTGATAGCCTGGATCGGGGACGGGGTGCGCTCTTCGGCGACCTGGACTTGTGCGTTCATGTTTTCCTCCTGTTGAATGAACGTCGGCGGGGTGCGGGGCCGGCAGGCCCCGCGAGGTTGTTAGGCGGCCAAGGCGTCAAGCGCTGGCGCGGCGGTGAGGCGCAGGCTGCGGCGCCCGTTCTTATCGGCCTTCCAACTGGCCTTTGAACCGTCCGGCAGGACGGCGAGCTCGGTTTCCCGCAGCACATCCATCACCTCTGCCTTGGCGGCCTCCTCGATGGCTGCTGCTGCTTTCTTTTCCTCGGCAGCAGCACAGGCGCGGTCGATAGCATCCATCATCCGGGCGTGCTGCTCCGCCGGCACAGCGGCGCGCGGGTCGGGCCGGACATACAGCCGCTTGATGGTTTCCGCGTCGCGCTCGTAGTCTGCCGTCGGCTCGCGGCCAAAATCGACATCTAGCCAGAATTGGGCGATCCGATCGCGGATCTTCCCAATGATGGTTTCGTTCCGCATACGCACGATACGGTGCATCTGGTTGCCGGCGACCAGCACGATGATGACTGCCCAGGGTGCGCCGGACAGCATCATCTGGTGCTGCACCTGGAGCTCGATGGCCGGCGGGGCAACGATGTCGTCGGGGTTGTCGGCGTTCCACTTGCGGTCGGTATAGCCAGCCTTGAAAGAGCCATTGAAGCCCAGGTAGTCGACCGTCTTGATCTCCAACGGGATGCGGCCCTCGAAGGCGCCAGGGGCATCATCCCAGGCAGTGATTTCCCAGTCGAAGCTGGAGCCGGTGCGGGCCTTTGGGTCTTCCAAATAGTCTTTGAGCGGCTTGGCTTTGAAGCCGAACTTTTCGCACGCCCAGGCGGCGATACCGGCTTCGAGGAACCGACCGGCAGCGGCCCGGTCGTTATCTTTGAAGCCGTCTTCGATGAGGCCCTTTTTCAGCGCGTAGAGTTCGAGCGGCGTCATGTAAGGCGACAGCCCGAACAGTGCCCCGACCTCGCTCGAGTTGATGTTGCGGGCACGGGTGGCGAGCCACTTCGCGCGGTTCTTTTCGTGCGCGAGGCCGCGGCGGGTTTTGACGGTCTGGGCCATGTCTTCCTCCTGTTGATGGCTTGTCAGCCCACTGTTCCGCGGGCCTATAAGAGAGATTGTTCGATTTTGGCGGGACGGAAATTATTTCGGCGTTGCGACCCATATTTTTTCCCCACGCCGATATTTATTTCTGGGTCGCACGACCAACTGCGGTATTGCGCCTTTTCGTCCGAAAAATGTTATCCGATCGGTTTGCCCGTATCTGCGTTGCGACCCATATTTATCGAGAAGCAAGAAAACCCCAGGGAGGGAACCATGCTCGGAAAATATGTCGAACTGATCGCGCGAAACTCATCGTCCGTTAAAACTTCGGACACACCCATTGAAGTGTTGGGGCTCTATGTGTCCCCGGAAACCTGGGTGGAGGCACAAAACATCATGCTCGCGGAACTGTCCTCGAAGCGCGTTGGCTTGGCCCGCGTCGCTGCCCAGGAGGTCATCCGCACGATGCGCAGATACCCCGCGCTCATAGAATGTGCGGGGGATCTTCGCGAGCGTGCAGAGATGCTCGGTGGTGTGGCCCTGCACGGAAACGCAGACCCCCGTCCCCGCACGCTGTTCCACTCCTCCGGCGCCTCTGCAACTGGGAGTCGCCAAGATTTGGTCGCGCTCACAGGCCTCCACTACGAACGCGTGCGGGACCTGCTCACCGGTCGCCGTCGCTATGCCTCGGGCTGGGCCCTGTCTGCCAAGGAAGCGCGCAAAGGGCCCGCCACTCCCGGACGGAAAAACAAAGCCTACGCTCCACCGCCCACGCCGGCGATAGAGGCACCGGAGCCAGAGTTTTTCCAAGAAAGCGGCGCCACCTTTTTCTGAAGCCCGCCTCTTGGACCTATCTGATCCCCGCCCTCAACCGGCGGGGATTTTTCTTTGCAGCACCTAAACCTTACCACCGCGCTCGGCTCCCTCTGGGCCCACCAATCGGACGACTTGGACGCATTGCGGCAAGCAATGCGCAGTGGGGCGCTGCGGATCCTCTTCGAAGCCAGCGTAGGCTACGGCAAATCTATTATCATCCAGCTGCTGGCCATTGCCTACTCCCAAGCGGGAAAGCGGGTGTGGGTGCTGTCGAACCGCTCGGCCGTGGTGGACCAGCTCTCGAAGCGCGCTGCCCATCTCCCCGGCGTCGTCGTTATGACTGTCCAAGCGGCAGACAAGCGCCGCATCGAACTGGCCGCCAAACCGGCCGATCTAATATTGATAGATGAGGCCCACATGGGCGGCAGCGCGGTGCAATACGGCCGCGTGATGGACTGCGCCCCCAATGCCAAGGTGGTGGCTTTCACCGGCACGCCCAGACCCGAGACCTTCCAAACCTTCCCCTGTCACATAAAAGCCCGTGGCGCCCGCTGGCTCACCGAGAAGGGATTCCTGGCACCACTGCGGTATGTGTGCCCCGACCCCCTGGATCTGTCTCGCGTAGCCAGCCGCCGCGGCGAATATGACGAAGCCCAGGTCATGGAGCTGCTGCAAGAGCGCCGTCTCTACGCCAACGCGCTGGAAACCTACCGAGCGCACGGCCATGGGGCCCCTACCCTGGGCTTTTGCGTCAACGTCCAGCATGCCACCGACACCGCCGATCGGTTCCGCAAGGCGGGCCACCCCTGCGAAGTCTTGACGGGGAAAGACCGGCCCGAAGATGTGAAACGGAAGATCGCGGCGCTGGCGGATGGAGGGTTGCTGTTTTCGGTCGACAAGGTGTCCGCCGGGTTCGACCTTCCGGTTCTGCGCGTATTGCTTTCCCTGCGCCCTACCAAGAGCGAGCAGCTGTGGGTCCAGCAACTGGGCCGTGCGGCCCGAGCCGCTGATGGCAAGCCGTATGGGCTGGTGCTTGACCATGTCGGCAACACGCTGCGCCTGGGCACCCTGACTGAAGAGCGCGACTGGCGCACCAGCGATGAAGCCAAGGCACAGCGCATCACCGAAGCAGGTGAATCCCTCACTGTCCGCCAGTGTGGTGAATGCATGGCTGTCTTCGAAACGGGGCCTGCGTGCTGCCCCTATTGTGGGGCCAACCTAGCGAAAGATACCCGGATCCCCCGCGCCGAGTCCGTGCGCCTCCGAGAGCTGGCCGAAGAGGAAATCGCCGCCCAGCGTCAGGCCGCACGGGAAGAACGCAAGCGGCTTGGCCAGACGATACCTCAACTCCGCGCTTGGCTGCCCTCCCGCACGCCGGGCGGCGCTCACCGCGCCGCCGTGGACACCATGCGCAAGCGCTTGGACCGCGCCCTGCGCGATGGGGATGGGGCATTGGAAGCCTTCTGCCGCGACCAGCTGCAGCGGTTCGGTGACGGTGTCTGATGGCGAACCGAGAGACCGACATCCACAACCGCATCCTGGTGGCCCTTACCCAGCGCTTCCACCCGGTCGGCATCTTCTGGCGCCAAAACGCCGGTCGCGTAAAGACAGACCGTGGCGCGTGGGTTGCGCTGGGCCCCCCGGGCATATCCGACATCGTGGGGGTGGTTCAGGGCCGGTCGGTCTTTGTCGAGGTCAAAACCGATAAGGGAACCCAGCGCACAGGCCAAGCAGCGTTCCAGAAAGCGGTGGAGCAGGCTGGAGGCATATACACCGTTGTCCGCTCTCCCGAAGAGGCTGTAGCTACATTGATGGAACATCTTCGACGTTGAACTTCGGAAATGGATTGTCCCCGCGCAATAACGAAAGGATTTATTGTGCGAATCATTATTTTATGAGCCAATGAGCCTGCGTCTTTTTGTTGGAGGAACTTTCAATGAGTCGACCGTCAGCCGCTAAAATGAAGGAAATGACCGATAGCATTATCGACGCTATCACGTCTGAGCCATTCCTAAAGAGAATGGAGGAAATACGAAAGCTTCCGATGGAGGAGCGCCTTATGAGGGCGCGCGATATTCTGTCCGTCGACGGCCTCCGAGAGGCGGGGGTGAGTATGCCTGAAGGCATGCGCATCTCCAGCCGCTACTTCGAAGAAGATCTGGGTGTTTTAGAGTTTGGCAACGTTGATGAATTTGAAGCTCCCGAAGCTAATAGCACTGACCCGAAAATTACTTTGAAGGATGGAAGTTCTATCAAAGTTGCACCTTTCCCTGGAATTGCTTGTTATAGTGAGGGGCCGGTTGTGATGGGCACTTGTGGGGGCGCTGGGGCAGGTACCGTCTGCGGATGTGGCGGGAGCTGCTGAATGACAAAACCGACAGTAGAAGACCTGCGCAGTGCCTTTAAGGAAGCTTATGCTGATCTGATAAGTTTCGTCTCGACGCCTAACTTTCAAGCGCTTCTGGACGATATGGATGCTTTGCCGGTTAGCGGCAAAGTGGCCTTTGTCAAGGAGGTGTTGCTAGACAAAGGAGAGCTTCATAGGCGCGGCATAGATGTTCCAGAAGACATCCTGATACAGCGTTCAGCATTCGGGGATCGCAGGCCTACGCTTTTCTGCGTGAAGAAATATCTTCCTGACGAGTATCACGTGTATTGGGAAAATGCGAACCTGACTTTCGATGCAACACCAGCCTATGATGTTTCAAGAGATCCGGAAGTCTGCTGGCGACCGCCGATACGACCAGATGTTCAGTCCGAAGTGATTGCTCTAGGAAAAGATCTGGAATCCGTTGCAGAGGAGAACCTAGTGCCTGCAGAATATATGGGACGCACTGCAGGACATTTCTAGCAACGGCGGTCATGCACACAGGACCATTCGACCGTCCTCAACTTCATAGTGGTCCCGCCACAATAGACCAAGGGTGCTAATACTCTTCGAAGCGTCACCTATCCATCTGCCTGTCCATAGCGAGGACAGGCAGATGGGTCAAAAGACCGGCCGCTCCAAAGTTTCAGGCGCTGGGACGGGCGTATTCACCGGGCTTGCGCCACCACCTGTATGGCCAGCTCCGGAGGCCCAGTGCGATACCAGCCAGACGGCGAACATCGGGGTTATCGTCGCAGTGTTTCAGGGCGATCAGTTCCTGCGTGCCCCTGACCTGGCCGAAGGCGGTTGCGGCCAGGATTTCGTGCTTGGACGGCGCCGCGCGGTTCATTTGCGTAGCTCCGTGCGGCGCTGCAACTCCCGCGTCAGCGCTTCTTGCTGTGCTACCGCGCGCCTGGCCACTGGCATATTGCCCTCTTCAAGGGCCAGCAGCGCCACCTTATTGGCCGCAGCCAGGGCGGCCCATACCTGCCTGTCTGACATCCGCGCCAACACAGCGGCGGTGCCAAGCCGGCCGGCGGACACTCCGTCGAGCCCCACCATCTCGGCCGGCGTGGGTTCATCTGAGCGGGGGCCGGGGGCGCCAGCCCCCGGGGCGGTGTCATCGGTCAAATCGACTGGCACGTCGAACTCGCGGTCGAACATGTTTGCGTCGTGCATCACACGGGCCCTCCCAAGCGATACCCCTTCTCGAGGTGCAACTCGCGCGCCACCGCAACGACCGTCGCCTCGCGCTCCGGGTTTTCACCCACCCATGCTTTCCTCTGCGCCTGGGTGTCAAAACCAACGACCTGGCGAGTGGCGTGGTTGGCTGCGTAGAAAGTTCGGCTCGACATTGTTTCTCTCCTATGCAGGGCTCTCCGGCCCTCTGGCTTGGTGCTTGCCCCTATGGGGAGTGATGGTAATGTTTACCGCAGCGCCTCGGAGCGGAGGGCTTCACGGCGGGCTACCAGGCCGGCATCTTCCAGGAACTTGTCGACCGTCCCAACGCCCAGGTCATCGGCTTCCCGGTCGGAAAGGTGGGCGTTTGCCGGGTCGTTGGCGATCGCCTCGACGGCGGCGTCATAAAGGTCCTCGAACTCGCGATGGTTTGCTGCGCTCTCGAACTGTGAGCGGGAAACGTGTGCCATGGTTTTTCCTCCTCGATGGCATACCAGCCCCATTGGCTGGCACACCTGAACCCCGGCCCCAGTGCGAGGCTGGCCCGGGGATGGCGCCCGCAGGGGCTATGTGGGGTAGTTAGGCGGCCCTGTGGCGCACAGACTTGGCATGCAGACAGGCCCGGCGGGCGAGGCGGGCATGGGCAGACAACTCCACCACGTCCAAGTCCTGTTCATCGGCGGCAGCCAGAATCGCGGCGTCCAGTCCAGCCTCGAACGCCGCCTCGATGTCAGGATGGTAGATATTGCCCCGTTGGCGCATCATAACCAGTGCCGAAAACCCATAGACTTTCCGGACTTCGCCCATGCGATTGCATAAACCGTTGTTGTAGTAGTCGTAGTAGATGTTGCGGGTGCACCGAAACTTCTCGAGTGCCTTGTTCTTCTCTGGTTGACTGACACCGCCCACCGACGGGATCAGTTCCCCCAGTTTGCCAGCCGTGGCATTGTAGCGGCCGTTGTTGTTCCAGTATGTGGCGTCCATGGCTTTCTCTCCCCGTTGATGGTGGGCTTCCCTGCCCACACCATAGATATGCGTCCCGCAAATACGGCGCGCAAAAAATCGGCGTGTTATTTTTCCGACAAAATGCACCACCGGTAAAATAACCCAACAAAACCGGCTAAAACTTTTTAGCGGCTGTAGTGAAAAAATGTGCGTGGGATTTGTGTGTGGCGATGGATATCAACCGGTTTGGTTGATTATGCCGGCGATGATTTCGGTCGCCTGGCAGGCTGGAATAGTGATGTGCCAAACGTCATTACGTTCTTCGACTGCTAAACCGTCCCGCTCATACTCTATTCCGCAAAATGAGACGCCCTCTTCAAAGCCTGCGCCCCGCAGCATGGATTGCAGTTTCAGGCGGCGATCGCGGGCCTCGAGTTCGCTCGAGCATGCCGCGCGCAAAGCACTCAACGCTGCGGGAATCTGCTTGGCAACCAAACCACGACTGTTGATGAATCTGTCGTGTCCTGTCTTGCGCCACGGATACAAGATTTCTCCCTGCAAGCGAACGCCGAGCCCGCCGCGGCGGTGGTATGTGTGAAATCGCACAAAAGCCCTCCTGCCGGCGTCGTCATACTCAAACCAAATTTGGGCGCGGCTTGCGCTAACTGCGTCCCCACGCACTCGAGACAGGCTCATCCCCTCGGCGGCTGCCCGCGCCAGGAACGTTTCGATGACGGGCTTCATGTCGCGCGCAAAGGCAAGCTTGGCGTGAGAGGTGGTGAGGGCGGTGGTATCGATGTTCATGGTCGGTCTTTCCTGGTTTTGCTCGCCAGAACCGCTCTGGCCCCCACCACATGCGCCAATCCAGACCCACGGCAAGTCAAGAAACCTCCAAAAAATTGCCTTGGAGCCATCTTTTCGCATCCGGGCTATCTACCCCTTGACCCACCCCGAACAGGGGACCACCTGGCTAAAATTTTGGGTTCTGTGGGGGTCTCTCTTCCGGCAGCGCTTTGTGACCAATCAGGAGGCTGTGCTATACCCACGGCATTGATGGTCTGCATTGGGGTATGCATTGGGCTGGCTGGTCGATTGGTGGAAGGCGGCGCATTTTTCGAGGGGCGTGGTGATGGCGTTTGCGTTCCTGGGCGCCGCGCCGAACATCCTAGAGCACTACTCTCCTCTCGACCTGGCCGCTGTGGTTCATGCTGTCATCGTGGGGTGGAACCAGGTGGCGGGCGGCATCGCAGGCTTTCTCGAAAACCTGCTAGACCTGCCGGACATCCACCCGGATCTGGTTACCGCCCTCATGCTCGCGTTAGCCATCGGTCCAGCCTGGTCGTGGTCTATCCTGCAAAGGGAATGGGGACAGCACAAAGGGGCGGTTCAGAACACAGCGTTCGGTGTGCGGGTCGTGATTGCCCTTCTTGAAACCCTCCCGTTCAGCCTGTTTGCAATCGCTATGCCAGTTGGCACCTTCTTGTGGTGGGTCGCCTTTGTCCCGCTCATCCTTGCCCTTGCAACGGCCCTGGCGCGCCTCCCAGCCTACCGCCACGGGTTTCTGTTCGCGCTAGGCGTCCTGGCTGCGATGGAGAGCGTGTATCTGCTCAGCACGGAACGCGTCCAAGCGGCGTTCGATGGCTTCGTGTGCCAGCACGAGGAGGCAGCGGCGCCACGGTGTGAGCCCGAAGTATTGAAGTGAAACGGCCTCCCCCAATTTGGGAGAGGCCAAAGACTCGGCACACAGCGTCTATCGACCCTAGTGTCCTTTATCCCTTTCCACCTCACCAAACCAAACGATCGAATATCTCTCACCGGATTTGATTGGCATCACACCGTGTAGATACTCTGCCAGGAAAAGAACTAGGGATCCTTCTTCTGGTCGCAGAGAAATATCGAAGGTTGGAAAATAGATTTCCCCACCGACATACTCGGAATTTAGATAATAAACCCCTGTATAGACTCTGGGTGTATTGAAGAAGTCGGTATCTGTATGGGGACGGATGTGGCAATCCTTGACATACTTTGACACCACATACGGTGAGGCCCTTACGTTCTCGATCCCAAAGAGCTGGTTTCCTTGAGTAGCAGCCTCTTCAATACGAAGGTGTTCCTCGGTCTTTGACTGCAACGGCTTTCTATTAACCAGCACATCTCGGATCTCTTTGATTTCGGCAGTCTCTATCAACTTGTCGTCTTTATAGCGACCAGCGTGTGCCGCTGACCAATCATTCCAAGAATGGACCTCGTTTAAGATCTCACTGTTTTTGACTGGATCTATAAAGTTGGGATGATAGAAAATACCAGGAGCGAGTCTCTGAAACATCGCTCTCTCAACAGTTCGTGCCACCGGGAAGAGTAACCTGATTTAGATTGTCAGCCAACTCTTCTGGCAAGGCTATAACGAAACCGCCATTTAAACCGTTGTCTATGTTTATCCCCTGCGCAGATAAGGAGGTGTGTATAGCGTCGTTGAGCGCCTCCATTGAACCAGGTTTGCTTTTCAGCTTCGCTCGGATGGCTGCAATTTCGCCTTTACGTTCATTTTCGGACAAAGCCATAACGATTCTCCCTCTGTAAAGGATTATAGAATAGCATCCTTTTCTTTATTTACTAATAAAAAAACCCCCTCCGAAGAGGGGGCAAGTCCAACAGGGAGGTAGTCAGGCCATAACCCGGGCCCAGCGGGAAGGTTTCACGCCACCTTCACGGCGACAGGGGTGCGGCCCAAGGGGCGATCGGGGGCGTGGATCCCGTCCTGCTTCTTGTCTGCATAGGTTTCGCCGGCGCTACTCAATGTGAGGCCGAAACGGACGATGTAGCTGCCCCGCTTTTCGGCTTTGAAGCCCTTCTCTTTGAGGATGTCGCCAAAGGCACGCATCGACACCGGGAAACCCACGGCGTTGAACTCACACCACTGCTTGTAGGCCTCATACAGCCGGCCAGCCTGGACCGACGCCCCTTTGTTGATCACGACGCACTGTTCCATGAAGGCGCCGGTGGCGTCGGTTTCAACCCGGTATTCGCCGCGGGCCTCGGACACGCACTCGGGCTCTTCGCCGAGGCCGTCTTTGTGCTCTTCCATCCCTTTATACCACTCCACCGCGCCCTGGATGGCCCAGTTGAGGATGCCCGGCATCTCCGCCAGGAGGCGGGTGCGCAGCATCGGGTCCTTTGGCTTCGACACACCTTTTACGAAGTCTTCGTGGGACGGGTGCTCGTAGTGGTTGGTGAAGAGGATATTCACAACCCGGCGCCAGATGGCCTTATCCTGGCTGTGGATGCGAGGGCGGAAGTTGGTATCGAACACCAACTTGCAGACCGGCCGAAACTCAAAGGCCCGCTCGAACTTAAAGGAGGCCGTCTGGGTGCCTTCACCCGACATGTCCTTCATCCGGCCTTCGTCCAGCGCATCGTCGGCGTCGCCTTCAGAGGCGTGGGCATACCGGGCGCCCCGCAGGCCTGCGAGGATGTCGTCGGTGCCGCTGGACTTCGAGCGCGGCCCGCGTTGCTTCATCAGGTAGTCTTTGGGCAAAGTTCTGGCGTAATCGCCCAACAACTGTTCAATGACATAGGTCATCACGCCCTTGCCGTTGGATCCCTGTCCGGTGAGGAACAGGAACTTCTGCTCACTGGTCTCCCCGGTCAAAATGTAGCCGATCCAGCGCTGGATGTATCGGATGAGCTTCTGGTTGCCGTTGAACACATCGTTCAAGAAGGCAATCCAGTTGGGGCACTTGGCGGCCGCATCAAACACCACCCCAGCCTGCTTCGACATGAAGGCCGATGGGTCAGACGGCAGCAGCACACCGGACCGCAGATCAACCATCCCGTTCTTGACGCCGAGGATGTGGGGAAGGGCGTCAAGCTTGTCCGCATCGATCTGCATATACGTGCGGCTTTGCTTGACCATAGCGGAGATGGCCTTCTGGTCCTGCGCACGGTTGGCCCACATCGACAGCTCTTCGAGCGAGAAGCGCACGTTCTGTGGGTCATCGACCATGCCACACCCGTCCTTGTCGCCCTCTCGCATAACCTTGGCCTCTGCGCGGGTCATAGGCAGGTATTTGAGAATGTCGGGTCGGTATTGGTGCAGGATGCGGGCAGTCTGGATGTCGTTGGCGATGCCGCGGGCGGCCTGATGGGCAGTGCGTTCAAGCGCGCCCTCTTTGCCATCTGCAACCCAGCGGTTGCCGGTCCAGGCCATCACACCTAGGCCTACCACGTCGAGGATGCGGTGGCCGTAGTGAACCAGGAGCCGATCGGTGTTGCCAAGGTCGGTGCGGCTGGCATTAAGCAAGCACCAGATGTCTGCGGCCGTTATGCGCTCTGCGGGGTCCGACTTCTTACGGGGCTCTTCGTCCTCGCCCTCAACCGTTTCCACGGCGGCCACGGCCTGCTCAATGACCGCGTTCCGGAGGTCTTTCCGGTCTGCAAGCGTCTTGGCTTGCTGCCGCCAGCGGCCCTTGTCTGCCTTTTCGGCAAAGCCTTCGGTCACCTTTTCCAACCGGTCGTCTGACAGGGCGGCCAGTGCGCGGTAGGTGTGGATTCCGGCGTTGGCAAAGGCCTTCGCGGTAGATGGCCCAATGCCGCCAATGTCGGTCAAGCGGTCGGGGCTCTCGACAACCACCTTGCCCATCGCGGCGGCCGCTTTCACAGCCTGGCCACGCCAATCCTGCGCCTTGGCCTTCTTGGCATAGCCTTTGCAGACAGCTTCCAGTTCGTCGTCGGTTGCCTTGGACAGGCGCACATAAGTGCAGAGGCCGGCCTGGGACAGTTTAGCCGCCACGGCGGCGCCGATGCCGTTGATGGTAGAAAGGTCATCCGAGGGGTGATCGGTATCGACCAGATCGGTGGCGTTGGCCTCGCGCTCGGCCTTCGCGGCGGCGCGGATTTCCGCTGCGACTTCCTCGAACTGTGCGACGGAGGCGCGGAGGGATTTGATGTAAGAATGCATGCTCGACTTCCTGTTGTTGGGCGGTCTTTCGTGCCGCTCGTTGTCGTTGTGGGTGGTTTCAGGCTTTGGTCAGGAACACGGCGCCCTTGTCGTTGCACTGGGCAACGACAGCAAAGGCGTAGGGCCGGACATTTGAAGGTAGGCTCGGGAGGTCATCTGTAGAAACGATGAACTGGCTTTTTCCGAGCTTCACCAAGCCGACGGTTGAACCCACCAAGGATTTTCCGATAACGGCGCGTGCCGCCGCTTGACGGTCGGCATAGCTGCCATTCGCACCGGCAAGGGCGATGATTGCGTTTGTCTGGCTTTTGGTGCCGAGATATTGGGGTTTGCGCAGGACCTTCATGGCTGCCTCCTCTTGTTGCGTGAGGAGGAGATGGGTCGATCCAAGCGATGTTGTTGAAGATTTTTAAAAAAAGTTACAAACCGCTGATTTCATTGGAAACCTAGCCAAGACAGAAGACAATGAAGACCTTTGTGCAACCTTCCCTATAGCGAGGGCATAAAATTAACTTTGAAGACCATATGATATTTACTCCCCAGGCGCGTGAGGAATGATTATCATAGTGTCTCCAAAGTTAAAAACGCACACCTTCTATAGGAAGGGTTGCAAAAAGGTCTTGTTCGTCTTGTCGATTTGAGGAAATTGCCAGCATTAACTGGCATATTTTCCTTTTCGATTGTCTTGATGGTCTTGGGTGCGCCATCACCAAATTGATTTTGGTGTGCATATGGATAGGAACGGACCCACCTTCCCTTCTGCAAAGGGAAAAGGATCCGACATGTCCGCACTTGCCATCGCCTCGCTGCTGATCACCGGCGCCGCCACAGTCTACGGCTTGGCGCTGCTCATCTTCGTGCCCATCCGCTGGGCCATCCGTCGCCGTGCCCACCGCCTCGAATACGAACAGCTGCTCCGCGAGCACGGCGTGTATCGCAGCCGGCCGAAAGACTGGGTGCGTTGAAAGAAAGACCGGCCGGCGTTTTGGATCCACCTTTGTTTTCCCTAGCTCCCTACCAAGGGACAAACAGGGAGGGCACACAGATGCCACAAATGACACAAGAAGACGTTTCGAAGATCCAAAGCCTCGTGGACCGCGGATTGCTGCCCAGAGGGCAACTGTTGTCTGCACAAGCAGAGCTCGAGTCTGTGCGCAAGGCCGCAGCCCAAGCCGACACCATCGACGTCGCCAAGGTGCTGGATGATGCGCAGAGCAAGGCCATCGCGGCGTTCGAAAGCGACATTGCGTTCAATGACCCAACCATTGAGTATCTTGCTGATTGCGCCCGCGCCCTCCGCTCGGTCGTGGAAGACATTGATGCCGCCCGCCGGCTGGTTGTGCCCCAGGCGGGCAAAACGCCCATCTGCCTCAACCTCGGCGATGAGATTGATGTCTGCTGGGGTGGCGGAGCCGACAAGCTGGGCCTGCTGCGTGCTCGGTCGAGTTCTTTCGAATGAACCCCATCACCCTCGAGCACGCCATCTTGGCCTTCTGCCATGCCGCCGCCCTACCGCGCTCTCATGTGAGCGCGGTCATTGTGGGCAACCGTGTGGCGCTGTGGGTGAAGGGCAACCCCGTGGCCATATGGCCTGCCCACGCGGCCTCGGCAGGTGGAGCGGCCCTCTATGCTTAACGCCATCTGCCGCCTCCTCAACATCCCCCACCCCCGTCGCACACCCAGGGGGGTGGTCAGGGGCGCCAAACACAACACGGGCGACCTGGATCACCTCGGCGAGTGGGTATCGCCGCGCCTGCCCACGCTCCTAGACACCCAGCCCACCCCTCTACCCGACACCCTGCCCCGCCCTGCCCCAGACACCCACAGGACCTGATCCATGCCGCTCCCCACCAACACCGTGCTGACCCTTGAGGAGGCCCGCCAGGCCTGCCTCCGGCTGGCGTTCTGGCTGGGCTCAGGCATCGACACGCGCACACTTTGCCAACTCGATGAAATCATTGAGGATTTGGTTCTGGAGGCAGCGCTGCACCCCCGGCCAGGCGGCCGGCCCCGGTCGGCAGGGGACCCTGGAGGACCCCTGTGAAGGGTAGCAGGGGGGGCGAGGGTCGATCGGTGCCTACTTACGAAGAAATTGAAACGCGGTTTCGCTTCGCTTTGGCGCCGGCGAACGCACATTTCACCCAACAAACATAGGAAACCTGGCGGTGACTGCAAAAAATAAAAGCGAAATCGGATCTGAAACCGATACATCCGCCCCCCTTCTCTTGTGGGGCGCTCCGCAACTGGCGGGGCTGCTGGGCGTGACGCCTCGGACCCTCCAGAACATGGCTGAAAGAGGGCTTGCCGTGCGTGCCGCGCGCGGCAAATACGATGTGCTGGCGACTGTCCGGCTGGTGCTTGATGACCTGCGTGCCGGCACCACTGAAGAGGGACTTGATGCCAAAGCTCGCTGGGAGGAGGAGCGCGCGCGCCTGACAAAGGCCCGTGCCGATAAGGCCGAGTTGGAACTGGCTATCCTTCGCGGCGATGCGGTCCTGATGCCAGATGTGGAGACCCTGATCACAGAGGAATACGGCTCGCTTCGCCTCGGTCTTTCCCAGTTGTCGGGGTCTGTGGCCCGAAAACTGGCCGAGGAAGACAAGCCGGCGGTGTGCCAAGACATCGTGGCGCGCGCCATCGAGGGCGCCCTCAAGAACCTCACTGCGGACCGACCCGGCGGCAAGCGGCCCCGCACCCGGCACCTGCCTGGGGCTGATGGGCTGGCCGATGATGAGGAGATTATCAATGCTGTCGACTGACCCGCGCACCCTTGCTCGGGCAGGTCGGCGTATGTTCGACATCCGGGCTCTGGCACTGGCGCCGCGCGAGCGCCTAACGCTGTCCCAGTGGGCCGACCGCTACGCCAAACTGTCGGTTGAAACGTCCTCGGAGCCGGGCGATTGGCTGACTTTCGGCCCACAGCGTGAGCCGATGGACTGCATGACGGACCCGCGCTATCGGCGAGTGGTGATGCGGAAAGGGGTTCGCATCGGCTTCACGAAGGCGCTCCTGTGGTTGAGCGCCTACCATATCCACTGGGATCCGGCGCCCATCTTGTTCTTCCAGCCGACCGATGACGCGGCCAAAGACTTCGACGAGTCCGAGATCCTGCCGATGATCCGGGATGTTGAAGAGGTCCGCCAGCTGTCAAATGTCGTGCTGGATGGCAAGGCGAAGGAGCAATGGCACACCCGTAAGTTCAAGAACGGCGCCATCCTGCGCCTGCGTGGCGCCAAGGCAGAGGGCAACTTCCGCCGTCTCACGACGCGTATCAACATCGGCGATGAAATCGACGACACCAACTGGGACGACAAGAGCGGCGACAAACTGGCCCGCTTGAAGAAGCGCGGCACGACGTTCTGGAACAGCAAGCTCATCCTCGGCGGCTCGCCGGTGTTGCCGGCCGAGCATGGCGGGCGAACCGATGCCGAGTTCCTGGATAGCGACCAACGCTACTACCATATCAAATGCCCGTGCTGCGGGCACGAGCAGCCCATGGTGTGGGGCGAGAAGGACGGCCCCGGCATCCACTGGGATGAAGGCCTGACGCGCGCTTGGTATCGGTGCGAGAAGGACTGTGAAATCGAGGAGCGGCACCGGATCCGGATGCTGGAAGGTGGCCGCTGGATTGCCCGCAATCCGACCCATCCCGACCCTGGCTTTCACTACCCGCAATACCTGTCCCAATTCGTGGGCTGGCTGGAAATGGCGCAGGAATGGAAGCGCGCCTTGGCTGGTGGTGCCAAGAAGGTCCAGGTGTTCAAGAACGAGGTGTTGGGTGAGCCGTTCCAGCCCGAGTTCTCTCCCACTTCCGAGGTCGATGACCTGCTGTCGTATGTGACAGACTACGGCGCAGAGATCCCTGACTGGGCCGAAGCCCTCACGATGGGCGTCGATGTGCAGCGTGGTGATACCACCGGCACCGCCTCATATATGGAGGCCGGTCTTTGGGCTTGGGGTCGCAACGGTCGATCGGCGCTTGTGGCGCACTGGGTGCTGGATGATTTCCCGCTGACAGACCCCAAGGGCCGCGCCTTCGACGAGCTCGAGGCGCTGGCTACACGCACCTGGACCTCTGCCTCGGGGCGGGTGTTCAGGGTCGAAGCCCTTTGTATCGACAGCCACGGCGGCTTTACGCAGAAGGTCTATGACTGGATTGGGCGTATGCGTCGCAAGGGCCGCAGGTTCTGGTTCGCCGTGCGCGGCCACAACGGAGCGGCGGGCACACGCCAGAAGACCATCTGGCCGGCACAGTCGGCCAAGAAGCGGCCCATCCTCTTCACCATCGACGTGTCCTTGGCAAAGGACGAAATCAACGAGCGACTGATAGGCGGGTTGGTCGAGTTCCCAGCGCAGACGCTGCCGGGCGGCGAGGTCATCAACGAGGCCTTCTTCAAGCGGTTGACCAGGGAAAAGCCGCTGCCGGTTCCAGGGCAGGCCGCGCCCCGATGGACCACGCCCTCCGACCAGGAGCCCTGGGACTGCTTCGTCTATGCGTTCGCCGCCACCCACGCCCTGATGTCGTTGGGTGGCACACGCTGGCGCCGGGCCTTCGGGACTGACGTGGTGGTGCGGCCTACGGCGGCGATGGCCCGGGTTGAGGATGTGGAGGATGTAGAGGAGGCCGAGGTGGTGGAGATGACGCCCGCGGGCCCAGAGCCGGAGCGCGATCCCGGCCGCATCTTCGTGCCCCGCAACCCCAACACCAGCGGCGCCCCCAAGCCCCCATCGCCGCCGGGCAGCCGTCCGCCTGGCACAGGTTTAATTCGAGTGCGCCGCTAACCGGCGCACAGTTTCACTGCCTCGGACCGATATCTCCCGCAAAGGAGATCCCCCGATGGCAATGTATGATGACAGCTTCTCGCTCGAAGACCTGCGTGCGATGCGTAAAAGCGTGCTGGAACAACGTGCCAAAGGCACTGCGTCCTGGTCCTACAACGGCGTGACCTACACCTATTCCAGCCCCGACCAGATGCTGAAAGTGGCGGACGAGCTGACCCGGGAAATCCGACACAGAATGGCTTCAGAACTGGGCTACCGGCCCGTGGATCTGTCTGGCCCCATCGTTCGCCGTCCCCTCTCGGAGCTCAAATAATGACCGCCCGCCGCACCACAAAGGCCGCCCCGGCGGCCGCCAAGTCCGCACTGCCGAAGGGCGCCGTCCGCCAGTCCGTGGCCCACGTCCCTGTCGTCATGGGTGGGTTCAACCTCGCCCAGGAAGCGCGGATGGACTACAACTTCTCCGAGGTCTTGAAAGACCGGAAAGACATACCGCGCGGAAGCGGCGAGGCGATCGTTTCGGCGCTGACTCGCAACCATCCCCAGATCAGCCGCATCGTCCGTGCCGCCGTCCGTATGAATGGCATTGCCGCGCGGCCTGGCGACCTGACCTCCACGATGGTCATCGGCAAGGGCATGACGCCTGTGTGCCGGGACGAAGACCTCATGCGCCTCTTCCGGCGCTGGGCAAAGCGGGCAGGCGCCGACGGGCTGGGTGATTTGCGCTTCGTTCAGGAGCAAGCCTGGCGCGAGTATTTCAACATGGGCGAGTGCTTCGGTTACCTGCGCCTGCGCAACGCGCACAAGGGCGTGCCGCTGCCTGTGGGCTTCCAGGTCCAAGTTCTTCCCACCGAAATGGTGCCTGTTGAGCTGCCCTTCCTTTCGAGCCAGACGGTCCGCGGCGGCCAGGTGTTCGATAACCGTGGCGAGGCCACCCATTACTACGTCTACAAGACGCACCCCGGCGACCGGTCGGACCTCATCGCTGCATCCAGTAAAGAGGTGGTCAAGGTATCCGCAAACGTCATCCTCCACGTCATGCGACAGCTCGAGCCCGGCGCCGTGCGCGGGGAAAGCGCGCTTATGCGGTCGCTTGTCGAGATCCATGACCTGAAGAAATTTATGGCGGCCGAACTGGTCCGCAAAGTCCTGTCCGCTAACATCGCGTATTGGGTCCAGATTCCGGACTTGACCGAAGAGGAAAAGGAGCGCCTCGCGGATGTTTTCTACGACCCCACTACGGGCAAGTATGTCGACTCCGAAAGCAACGAGGTAGAGCCGCCCAAAGGCCATACCGTCGATGTGCCCAAGGATGGGAGCGTGGTGACGCTGCCGCCCGGCGCCGAAATCAAACAGACTGCGCCGGCGGAGATGGGGAACAGCTTCGGGCCGTTCCTGCGCCAGGTCGGGCTGCAACTCGCGATGTCCCTGAATATTCCCTACGAATACCTCATGATGGACAAGGCAGGCCTGCAGGACCGGATTTACAAAGGCATTTCGCAGGAGTTCGAGCGCCAAGTCGATATGTGGCGCGCTGACTTTGCGGCAATGTTTCTGGTTCCGATCTGGAACACCTTCGTCAGGCTCGCTGTCGCAGAGGGCAAATGGACGCCGCCGAAGGGCACGACGCTGGATGACTGGCTGGACGTGGATTGGGTCGGCCAACCTTTCCCGAACCTCCACCGCGCGCAGGAGGTCGCTTCTTGGAAAGAGGAAGTGGATGCCGGGTTCTGCACCAAGTCCGACATCATCCGCCGCCAAGGGGATGACCCCGAACGCGTGCGGCGTGAGCGGCTGTCGGATCTGATCGCGGATATTGAGGCCGGTCTTTCCGATGTGCCGTTTGCGTGGTCCGACGAAGACATCAAGGAGCGCCTGGGCTGGTCGGCTGCCCGCATCGCCGCCCGCAAACCACCAGAGCCGGCGGCGCCCGCACCGCTGTTCGCCAAGCGCTAAAAAAATATCGATCCGGCGCGCACAGTTTGTGTGGGTCGGACCGATATCTCCCGCAGAACAGTAGGAACATCCGCAATGGCCCGCCAAACTCCAGATTCCGTAGCGCTTTATCATACCTTCGTCACCCGCAGCTCGGGTGGCGAAGCGGCCGTGATGAACGCCGACGGCCAGAAGGCGAAGATCCGGCTGTTCGGTGTCATCTCGCCCTGGGAAAATACCGCCGCGACCTTCATGGCTGGCCTGGATCAGCTGGCTGCTGATGGCGTGAAAGAGGCCGACCTGGAAATCAATTCGCCTGGCGGTTCGGTGTCCGAGGCGCTCGCTATCCATGATGCCATCAAGGCGTCCGGCATTACGTTTCGGGCCGTTATCCTTGGTATCGCTGCCTCTGCCGCTACGGTTGTTTCGGCCGCGTGCAGCGACCGCGTTATCGGCAAAAACGCGCGCTTTATGATCCACGAAGCCGAGTCCGGCGCGTGGGGTCGTTCGTCCGACATGCGCGAGGTTGCGGACTGGCTCGATGAAATCAACGAACAGACCGCCATTATCTACTCCGAAATCTCCGGCCAAAGCGTCGTCAAGGTCAAGGAATGGATGAAGGAAGAGAAGTGGTGGCGCGGCCAAGAGGCCGTCAATGACGGTTTCGCCTCTGGCGTGCTTGAAGTTGATGCGGCCCCGGCGCTCGCCGAGCCTGAGATGCGTGCCTACCAGAACGCCCCGGCTGACTTGATTGAGGCCGTCCAATCCGCCGCGGAAACCCCCGATGCCGTGGTCGAAATACCCGCCGAACAAGCCCCTGTGGCGGATGCCGAGATGGCCGCGCCCGAGGCGCCCGCCGCTTTTGTCGAAACGCCTGCCGTCGAAGCCCCAGAGGCTCCGGCTGTGTCCGATGCTCAAATGCAGGCGGAGGCCGATCCGGTCATCGCCGCCCTGAAATCCGGTGCTGATGAGGTCCCGGTAATGACTGCCCGCCCGGCTGAAGCGGCGCAGCAGACAACGGCGAAAGCGCCGGCCCCCTGGGTCCAACGCATCGCCGAAATGAACCGCAACTTCGGCCGATTCTGAACGAGGGAACCTCAAATGTTCAACAAAGACTTCCTGACCCTGAAGCAACTGACCGCGACCTGGAACAAGACGCCGTTCGTTGAGACTACGCTTTCGCGTTTCTTCACCGTTGGCCGCCTGCGCACCCGCAGCGCCATGGTCGAGCGTGGGGCTACCGGCCTGAAACTGATCGACCCCGGCGCGCTCTACCAGCCCGCACCGGCCGCTTCGGACCACAAGCTGGTTCGCGGCCAATACACCATCTCGGCCGTCAAGCTGGGCCGGGTTGTGTCGTTCTCTGGCGAGGACATCCAGGACGTTCGTGCCTTCGGGACCGAAGACGAGCTGGAAACCTTCGAGCAGGTCTTCAACCGCGACACCGCCACCATCCGCCGGTGGCTCGAGCACACCCACGAGTTCCAGCGCGGCAACGTGCTGAAAGGCCGCCAGGTCGACTCCGAGGGCAACCTCCTGTTCGACTTCTTCGGCGCTGCTGGCGTGACTGCGCCTCAGTCGGTCGCCATCGACTATGACACCGCCTCCCGCCGCCAGTTGCAAAACCTGGTTGCCGATGTGGTCGATTACTCGCGCGACGGCCTCGGCGCCGGCGCTGATGACGCCCAGCGCTTCGTCATGCTGCACGGCAAGAACGACTGGCGTCGGTTCCGCACCTGCGATGCTGTTGCTGCGCTGTATGACCGCTACCAGGACGGCGCCGTAAACCGCGCTGGCGCCACCGGGCAGCGCGCTCCCTTCGAGCTGTTCGACGTCGCACACCTGCCTTACTACGGCCCCTCCCTGGGCGCCGACGAATGGCAGCTGGTGCCGGTTGTTCCTGGCCTCCTGCGGACCGATTTCACCCCGCTGGACAACCCGGAAACGGCGAACACCCTCGGCCTGCCTGGCTACGCCACGCCCCACGCGACGCCCTTCAACAAGGGTGTGCAAGTAGAGATCGCTTCGCTGCCGATCCACTACATCACCAACCCGGCCGCCGTCATTGGCGGGACCTCCACCGGGTCGATTGATGGCAGTGTGGAAGCCGAAGAAGGCGCCGGCGCGTAAGCCCGGCCCCCTCTAACCAACCAGGCCCCGCCCGCCACGGCGGGGCCTTTTCTCTAGGACCCGCCGATGTTCGCCCGCGACCTCTTCAACGCCATGCCCACCAAGGCCGCCGTCTATACCGACAGCCTGGACACATTCCCGCTGCGCATGAACATTGTGGAAACCGACCAAGCATTTCGGATGTCGAACCGGGGCCGGCTGATTGGGTCAGCGGTATCGGGCACCGTTATGAAGGATGCCCGTATCCGGAAGGGCGGCCGTATCACCGTAGGCACCACCGAATACCGGGTGGATGGTGTCGTGCCGTCGCCACT
The DNA here is from genome assembly GCF_039770665.1 of Paracoccus sp. SSK6. NCBI lineage: Bacteria > Pseudomonadati > Pseudomonadota > Alphaproteobacteria > Rhodobacterales > Paracoccaceae > Paracoccus > Paracoccus sp. SSK6. Next base: position 138,596 of record NZ_JBDPNJ010000006.1, read on the forward strand.
GCCGGGCCTGTCGGACCTGAAACTGGACCGCCGCGCTGGGCCGGCCATTTGGGTTGTCGATGCCGCCGACATCCTGCCCACGCCTGACACCATCACCATCAACGGCGAAGACATCCGCGCCAACGTCAACCACTCCGTCGAGGTGGAAGAGGTGGGCGAGAACGGCAGCCGGGCCATCGTGTCGCGCATGATGGTGGCCATCCGCGCCGCCGATGCCGAGCGCTTGGGCGTGAAGGCTGGCACCCGCGTGCATATCGACGGCGCCCGAAAGACCGTTGGCCGGGCCATGGCGGACGGCGTCGGCATGGTGAAACTTCTCATCTGAAGAGGGAAAAATGCAAATCGACCAGTTCAACCCTCGCGAGTTTATGACGACCTACCAGCGCAAGCTGTATAACGCCATTCGCCGGGGCCTCTACAAATCCGCGCCCGATGTGGTTCAGCAGTTCCGCGAAGACGGCCTGGACGGATCCGGGCCCAAGCGGAAGAAGTCCATCTCGTTCAAAGTGCGCAAGAACAACACGCTGGCCTTCATCGACAACGGGTTCGACGCCCGCGTGCGTGAGTATGGGGACACCATCCGTGGCGGCTCGAAGATGCTGAAGGTGGTAGTGGATCCTGAATACCGGGAGCGCCTGCGCCGCGACACCGCCAAGGGCCGGTCGCAAGACATGTTCGTGACCAAGGGTCAGGATAAAGCCTTCCTGATGCAGCGTCTGGGCGAGGATGAGGTCAAGCTGGTGGCCGTCCTGAAAAAGCAGATCCGGCGCGATCCCATTCCCGAGGGCGATCGCCTTTCCCACGTCGCCTCTTCCAACCTGGCTCACATCAAAGCCGCTGTGAAGCGCGAGCTTGACCGCATAGGAGAAGTCCAATGGCAGACCCCGTAGAAGCCGCTGTCGCCACGGTTGCCCAGGCCGCCGAGGCTTTGGGCTGGCCGGTCTATCTCAACCACCCCTTTGACCTGGACGAAGGCCAACTGCCGTGTGTGTGTGTCTGGACCGGCTCCGAAGAGACGGTCAGCGACGGACCGGCCGCCGCTTGGGCGGAAGAGGTCAATATCCAGCCCATCATCGAAGTGCTTTTGGAACAGGATGACCCCAACCTTCTGGCGCCCGTCATTGCCAGTTCGTGGCGCACCCTGCGTGCATCCCTGCGCGCGACAGACTGGTCGAAAGTGACATCGTCCGGGTCTGTCCCATATTTCCGCAAAACCGCACTCGATGTGGAAGACAAGACCGGCGTGGATGGCTTTGCTGTGGTGATGCGGCTGCGCGTCGAGCTGGACTAAAAAAGTCCAGCCCGCGGCGCACAGTTTCCCCCTGCCGGACCGATATCTCCACCAAGAAACAGTGGAGCCGCGCAATGAGCCGTTCGCCAGATATCAAACTTGTCCGGAACCTCGCCGGCGAATCCTACTTCGAGTTGGAGGGCACTTCGACCTACGTGTCGATGGGCCATATGGAGAAACTCTCCACCACCGCGAATGCCACGGACGAAGACATCTTCTCGGCCATCGGAGGCGCGCGTGTCGTGAGCGACACCGACGTCACCGAGGTGTCCGTCTCTGGCTCTGCCGTCCTGCGCCAGACAGGCGCGCGCGAACTGGCTTACGCCATGCTCGCCAAGGCTGGCTCCCTGACGCAGGCGGCGGCAACCGGCATCATCAAGTCTGGCACGGCCAAGGCTGGCGACGTGATCGACTTCGGCAAGCTGGACGTGACCATCACTTCCGCCGGCAACCTCGAAGAGGGAGAAGACTACCACCTGGACGCAGGCGCTGGTGTCCTGACCTTCCTCGTAAATACGCCCTACGACATCACCGCCTCCTGCGCCGCAATCGTCGCTGCCGATGACCGCGCCATCGTCGAAGCGCTGTCGGCCCGGCAGGGGATCCGTGGCCGCCTGTTGGTCGTCCAGCGCCAGGCCCGTGGTGGTGTGCGGTTCAAATATACCGCCAAGATCGTCATGTTCCCCGATGGCGAAGCGATGCTGCACGACGACAGCGGCGCAAAGAACACCGTGCCCGTGCGCTTCAAGGTTGTCGAAGACACCACCGCGCCCGCGTCGCGCCGGTTCGGCTATCTGCAGCAGCTCAAAGCCGTCCAATAAGGAGCCTCCTTCGTGAAGCTGAAAGAGTTCAAGAAACTTGCCCCCGCGTCTGTGCCCGTGGCGTCCATCCCTTTTCGGGGCGGCATCCTCGACCTTTTCCCAATGCGGGGGAAAGACATCTTCTGGCTGATGCATCAAGCGCCGGCCCTGGTGAAAGCCTGGTCCGACCAGAACGCACAAACCGACGAAGAGGACCAGGACGAAACCGAAGAGGCGCCCAGCCTGCTGGCCGCCATCGGGCAGGCCGGACCTGTCGTCATCAACCGTATCATCGCAGCCGCCACGCGCGCCGATGAGCAGGACCTCGAAGAGCTTGACCTGGTCGCCGATGAACAGATCGACATCGTCCTGACCGCCCTGGACGCCGGCATGCCGGAAGACCTCTTGGGAAAGCTAGTGGTGGGGGCACGGACAGCGATGGTCCGAGCCGGGATGTCTCTGCCTACGCTGGCATCCGCCGGCTTTTTGTCCGGCTCGGGCGCGCAGGGTTTGACCCCTACAGCCTCACCATCCCCCAGGCCGTCGAGTTCGGCAAAGCCCTCAAAGAGCTCGAAACTGAAGACTTCAAGCGGCAAATCTGGGCCGCGCGCGCAGCGAACCTGAACGCTGCAGGATACCGCCAGTTGATGGCCGACATCGACGGCAATGCAGGCCCCGACGACAGCATGTTCGATGTTGTCGATTGCGGCGAGGAACCCACCGATGGCGAATAACCCCCTAGTCGTAGCGTTCTTGTCTGATGTCTCGGGCGCCATCCGGGGCGCGCGCGAGTATGCCGAGTCCATCCTGGGCATCCGGCGCGCTGCACGGAACGCCAACGAAGAGGTAGATCAGTCTGGCCAGACTGCCGCCGACGCGGCAACCCGTGGCCGGAATGCGATGCGCTCCCTGGGCGTTATGTCCGAGCAGGTAGCTGACCGCCAGATTGCTCGCCTTCGGGAGCAGTTTGAGCAGGTGCGGCAGTCTGGCGTTGCCACGCCCGAGGAGATTGCCCGCGCCCACGAGGCGATGGAGCAACGCATCTCCCGCATCAACGACACCATCGGTCGCAACACCCGGGGCACTTTTGACCGCATGGGCGAGCACGCCCGCCGTGTGATGGGCGGCATTGGTGGCAAGGGTATGGCATTGGCAGGCGGCGCTGCTGCGGCGGGTGCCGGGGCTTTGAGTGTCGGGGCGCTGGCCGGCGGCATCAAGACCCAGGCCGATCGGGCTCGGGAACTGGAGACCGCTACGGAGGCCGCCGGTCTCGACCCGAAGAACGCATCCGACCTGATGCGTTTGCAGCGGTTCGCATTTGCGACGCAGGCAAAATACGGCACCGACATCAGCGACCTCGGCGACACGCTCAAGGACGTCAACGACAAAATTGGCGAGCTCGAGGAGTCCGGGGGAGGCGAACTCCTGGACCTGGCGGAAATGCTGGGTCCGCTCATCGGCATCTCCAAAGAAAACTTCAAGGCTAGCACAGATGGCCTTACGGACCGGCAGCTCAAAAGGGTGGCCAAGAGTCAGGGCATTACGAAAGAAGAACTGGTCACGAAGGCCGAGGAGGACGCAAAGAAGGCTTGGGCCACGGCTGTTGCTAGGGAGTTCAAGGGCAAAGACAGCCTCGAGACCTTCGAGAAAATCGACGCAATCCTGGATCGTGTCGGCGCAAGCATAGAAATGAGGACCTTCGCGTTCGAGGCCTTGGCAAACAACTCCACCATCAAGGCCAACCTGTTCGACAACGACGGCGCCGAGCTCAAGCGCTTGGGCGATATGGGCGAGAAAACCGGCGCCTTCTTGAGCCCCGAAGACCTGGCCAAGTTCCAGACACTGAACGAGCAGCTGGCGACGATGGGGCTGACCGCCCAGAGCCTGTCGCTGGCCTTGGCTGACGCGGGAATCCTGGAAGCATTCGATGAGTTTATGCAGCGCCTGACCGGCATCATCGAATACCTGAAAGAGAGCGCCCCCTGGCTGCTGGAGATCATCAAGGGGTTTAGCCTCATGACGCTCATCCTGGTGCCACTGGCAGCTATTTTCGCCGTGTTTGCTATCGCGGCCGCCGCGATTTCGTCGCCGATCCTCGCCATCATTGCGCTGTTCGTCACGCTCGGCGCCGGAATCGTGGCGTTCTGGGGCAAGATCAAGTCGGTGCTGCCGAAGTGGATCGTGGGCGACTCCGGGAGCGCGCCCGAGGCCCCCAGCGCGGCGGTCAATGCGGCCATGGCGAATGCGCAAACCGGGCCCACCGGGACGCCCATCAACCTCAACCTGGACACGGGGACTTACCAGACCGTCGCAAACCCAGATGTCGCGGCGGCGATCGTGAAAGACCAGACCATTGCTGGAAACCTTAGCAAGGTCGGCACCCCGAGGACCTTCAAATGAGCGCCGCCAAGTTCCCCTTCCGCCTGTTCAAGAACGGCCAGGAGATCGTGTTCCCGAAAGGGGCGCGGCGGTTCATCAAGTGCGACACCGCATTGGTCGATGGGGACGGCGAGGTCGAAAGCACCATCTACGGCGGCGCTGTCTATACGGGCAGCTCGGCTTTCCGCCGGCATATGGTGAGCCTGTCTTGCACCGATATCACCGTGGCCCCGCTAGTGGGGCTGTGGAAAGGCGACGTGGTGACGCTGCATAGCCCGACGGAGATGGCCGTGCCGGGGTCGAATGTCGAACTGCCCTATGACGCCGTGCCGGGCTCCGTCTATGGCGTCGATGCCGAAGACACCGAGGTCGGCCGGGTGGCGGGCGGCGGTCGTTCGGTATCAATCCCGGGCGCGGATGTGATCCGCTTCCGCCCGGTTATGAAGTGCATGGTTGTCGAGCGGTCGTTCGATAGCGAGTTCGGCCGCGGACAGGCTGGCTGGGGTTTGACGCTGCGCGATGTCGACGGGTTCGACGGGGGTGATGCTGAAAGTGATGCGCTGACGGTGCGACTGTCGCCGCAGTTGTTCCCGGCTTCGTTTGACCAGGGAGCTTCTTTCTCCCTCGATTTGACCGAGCTTACGTCGGTGTCCGAGGGCGGGCTGACTGTGGCCTATACCCTGGAGTCTGGGTCTGCGCTCCCGCCGGGCGTCTCGCGCACGGGCGGGGTTATCTCGGGCACGCTGACGACGCCGGGGCTGCACGCTTTCGCCGTGCGCGCGACCGCGCTGAATGCGTATGCCGTGCAGACGTATGCTGTGCATGTTGCGGCGGCGGAAGCATCCGCTGCCGAGACTTGGGGGCGAGGCACCGGCGGCGAGATACTGGACTACACTGACTATGACGGGGTGAAGTGGCGCTCGCATACGTTCCTCGGTGCCAATCTGTTCAACTCCACCCTGACCGGTCTGTTCGAGGCCCTTATAGTCGCAGGGGGAGGCGGCGGCGGATCCAACAACAGCAACGTGCCCGGCGGAGGTGGAGGGGGCGGTGGTATTGTCCGCAAGACGCTCAAAGTTGCGGCTGGAAGCCACCCCATCGAGGTTGGTGCGGGCGGTAGCGGGGCGCACGGGGCCGGCGCAAACGGCAGCAACTCTTCGGCATTTGGCCTGACCGCCCTCGGCGGCGGTGCTGGGTCCAGCCTGTTTGCCAACCGGGACGGTTTCAGTGGCGGCTGCGGCGGCGGCGCGATTGGGGCTACGAAAGTCGATCAAAACGAAATCGGATACGGCGGCAGCGGCCTGGCCTCGATCCCCGGCAGCGAGTGGTGTGGGCAAAGCGGCTCCTCAGGGACAATCAACACCAACATCGCCGATCGCCGCGGGGGCGGCGGCGGTGGGTTTTCGCAGAGGGGGCAAATCATCAGCGGTGGCGACGGCTACCTGTCCGACATGCTCGGCACGGCTGCCTGGTATTCAGGCGGCGGCGGCGGCGGCTGTGGCACCACCTACCCGGTGCGACCTGGCGGCCAGGGCGGCGGTGGCTTTGGCGGCCGTGGAACGTCGTTCCCAGCTCCAGGCGCCCAAAATACCGGCGGCGGCGGTGGCGGGCGTGGCCCAATAACCTCCACAGCGAATGCCGGATCGGGTGGATCGGGCATCGTCATCGTCCGCTACAAGGTTTGATTCAATGGCACACTTCGCAGAACTCTCCGACGACAACATCGTGATGCGCGTTTTGGTCGTAAGCGACGACCAAGAGCACCGTGGCGAGGCTTTCCTTGCCGTGGATCTTGGCCTCGGCGGGCGGTGGATCCAGACGTCCTACAACGGCAACATCCGCGCAAAATTTGCCGGCATTGGTGACACCTACGACCCTGTGGCTGACGTCTTTGTGGCGCCTCCTGCGCTCGAGCCGGAACCCGAAGAAACCCCCGAAGTCGCCCCTTAAAGTTTGGGCGCGGCGCCTTTTTTCTCTAACTCCCATTCGACCCAAAGAGGTGCCCGATGGCTGCCCCCTTCATTGCGCTTGTCTCAAACACTGCCGAGTTCGACCGTGCAACGCACGAGCGGAAGGACCTGGCGCCGTTCCGTATGTCTATCTCCCAGCGCGAAGGTGAAATGGCCTATCTGCGGATGGACATGCTGCAGCCGGCGGGCGGAATGGCGAGCCTGGCGAAGAAACGGATCCTTGTTTCTGACCGCGGACGCCTGATCTTCGACGGCATCATCCAGCCGTCGCCGCGTGGGGTCCTGTCGCCGACGATCACGGTTGAGGCCATCGCACGCACCCACGGCGGGCAGATCGACACCTGGCTCTACGAGCTGGGCGAGAGCCTCAAAATGGCGCCCTACGACGCTCTTATCGTGCCATCGGACAGCGAAGACGACATCGCTGAGGCCCTTGCGTTTCGGCCCCAGGTCATCGGTCATAGCCGCATCCAAGGCAAGCCAGAGGCCTGTGACGCGCTGGGCGGAAAGACCCACCTTACCGTCATCCCGCTCAAGGACAGCCTGGAGTTCTCCCAAGATGCCGCCGTCGCCAAGACCTACAAAGTGAAGCTGACGGCGAAGTGGAAGCAGATTGGCACCCAGACCTTCATGGCCGAGAATATCGACGGCACCGAAACCCTGTCCTCGGAAGCTTTCCTGGAAAAGTGGCCGCAAAAGGAGACGGAAATCGGGACCGGCTTCAAGGTCCAGCATTCGGTTGCCGAGGTCGTCAAGGACCCGATGGGCTACACCTATTTCCCACGCATCGAAGAGAAACCGAAGAGCTTGGATCCTGCTTGGGCGGCGGTAGAGAAGCTGTGGGTGGCCAGTCCCCACATGCATAAACTCCGCCTCGCGCTGCAGCTGCGGTATGACTACGAGGTGGCCCGCACAGAGACCATCGAGCTGGTGATGAACACGGACCTCCAAGAAGAGGCCGCTGGCGATGAGGTCGAGGAAGAGGAGATTGCGGTCCGCGACCTGACCCAGAAGTCGGGCGCGAAGCCGTTCAAACAGCGACACGACTACAAAGAGGGCGACCTCATCGTCGAAGAGGGAAGCGTGTTCCGGTGCCGCGAAGACCACACATCTAAACTGCGCCGGGAATCGTCTTACTGGTTCGAGGTCGGCGAAACGAACTACCTCGCCAGCCGCCGCATGTCGTCGTTCTTCAAGTCGGACCGTGGCAAAATCCTCATAGGGTCAGCATTGGCGCGCATGTCAGCCCGGGCCGCGATCGCCTCGCGCTGTGTCACTGCTCGTTTCACCAGTGCGATGCCTAACCCCTGGCTTGTGACTCACGACACCCGCGCCACCATCAACACCCCCACGTTGCCTGGCGGCTTCATCACCGGCCGCTTGGTCGAATACGAGCTGCTCTGGGACCGAGGCCGCCGCACGCTGTCCGGCACCATCGCCGCCGTGCCTGGCGGTGGAGGCACGTCGAAACCCAGCTTCGGCGCCGTCGAAGGCGACACACCCAGCGCCTACGGCCGGGTTGAGTTTGCCATGAAGAACGCCCTGGACGACCAGCTCAAAGCCTTCAACGCCGGCGCGAACATCCCGATCACCCAGTTCGACATCAAGACCATCCCGGTCGCCAACGAAGAATTTGAACAGGAAGCCACCGTCGAGGTGACCGGCGAATTTGGCCTCCCCAAGCAGGTGCAACTGAAATGATCCGCTACGAACGCAAGATTGCCAACGCCGCCACGAAGCCCATCGACGGCGCCAAGGTGGAGCCGACCTCCGAACGCAAAGGGGGCACGCTTACCGTGGGCGGTGGAGAGCTCGAGGTCATTAAGGAAAAGCACAAGGATTGGGAGCAGGTCATCGCAAAGGATCTGGAAATCCCAAGCAACTTCCACACGATGACCTTCGAGAAGGTGATCCAGTCGGCTATCAACGTGCCCGTTGGTGAGTTCGGCCACATGGCCGTGGCCGCCTCGGGCAACTGCACCATCAACGTAAAGAAGCCCCAAGCGCTGCCAGAGGAGCAGTGGATCCCGAAGGAGGGCCTGCCGGAGGGCGCCGAGCGGCACCGCTACCGCGTGTTCTCGACCACCCTCTATATCTACTATTCCGGCCCCGCGACGCTGTCCTTGGCTGACGGCATCCAATACGGCTTTGACGGCTACAAACTGGTGACTGTCAGCGCGCCCACGGAGCCCACCGACCCACCCGCCGAGGAGCCTACGCAGCAATCAACAGAACCGCCTGCGGAGGAGTCGCCCGTCGCGGGCGAGCCTGGCGCGCCACAATACGCCCTGGAAAAGCTGTTCAAACACTACACCGAGGAGCAGCGGGAAGCCGGCACCGCCGACCTGTTTCTGCTGACCTATGACGAACGCATTGGCAGGGCTATCATTTCCCCCATCGCGCTGGCCCAGCCCAACGCCGCCGACCCCACAAACCCCATCGACGGTGAGGACGATCCAGAAGACGAAGACGAGGAAGAAGAGGACAAGGGCGACCGTGAAGACAAGCCCCAGCCGCCCGATGACGGAGAAGGCTCCTACACCGACGAGAACGGCAACCCGCTCATTCCGACGCCACCACCCCCGCGGCCGGGAAGCCCGCCCCTCATTGCCCTCCACCGCGCCGGCCTATCCATTTCGGGAGACGGCGGGGCGACCTGGATGTATCGCCAAATCCGTGGCCTGACCGAAGATCCCGAAGGCCAGCCGCCAGAGATCGACGAAAACGGCGAGGTCGTAGAAGACCCCGCCTTGGGCAGCCGTCTGGTCGATATCGCCGGCACGCAAATGGACGGCGTTTTTCTGCTGTGTGCGGACGGCACTGTCATGCATGCACGGATGCCTTACGACAATTTTGTCGAGCGGAAGATTGGAGACGACGAAGCCCAAGAAGTGCAGATCTCGGTCGTCAATGGCGACTTCGAAAACGAGAGCCTGGAGCCTTGGGTCCTGAAAACAGGCACCTTGCCGCTGTCCCTGGACCTGACCGACCCGCCCCAACTGTCTGGCTCGAAGCGCTATCTTGCCAGCGCGGCCCCCGGAAAAGAGTTCAGGATTGAGCAGCCTATCTTTGTGCCGGAGGTCGTGCGTGCACAAATTGCGGCCATTGGTTCGACCACCGCAAGGGTCGAGGCTGACATCTACCTGGACCCAGGCGCGATTGCTGCCATCTCGCTTGGGAAGCCTTATGCCTACATCCGTTCGAGCGGGAACATCCTGGGCTGGTCTTTTGGAGGTCTTAACAACGGGCGCTACGAAGACAGTGTGGTCTATCTCGCAGGCGGCAGCGGCTACCACACCCAAGTTTATATCACCCCTATCGCAGGGACGATGACGGGCTCTGGCACCGCACAGACGCAGGTTTTCTCCGCGGGCGCACACATGCGGATTTCGTGGGGAAATCTTGCAGAGGCCTTCGCGTTTAAATTTCACGACCTGGATGAAGGCCAGATCATAAGGTTCCGGCGGGCCGACGTGCTGGACTACAATCTGGAGGCCGGGGTCACCAGGGCCGAAATCGTCGGAGACTACATCGAATTCTCGGGCGCGTCGGGGCCGGTCGGCACAGACTACAACACCCGGCTCTGCTTTGTGGATATCTGTGTTCGGAAAAACGCCGAGTTTTGGACGTCCTCCGGGAACATCACGTTCGGCGATACGAGCTGGAAACCCTCCGGCAACTTCGGCACCGTCAACGCCATCGGGTCCGCCGTCGCGACCGGTGCGCAAACCGGAAAAGATCCGGCGAAAAACTGGCAAAAAATCTCCTTCGACTTCTTGATGGACCAGCTTGGAGACTCAGGCTTCTTCCTGGCTATCGAGGGAAAAGGCACGGGCACGGTCTATTATGACAACGTCCGGATCTACGCTGGACAGAACGCGAAACCGATCGTGGCCATCGCCACCTCGAATGTCGACTCCGAAGGCAATGGCGCGCGCGGCGTCGATCTCTACGATGACGTGACCCATTGGACATATCGGCAGAACGAGTGGCGCGGCGCCAAGGGCTTGCCGTTTGAGCCCAAACTTGCAGAAGCCGGCGAGAAGGGATCCGAGTTCTACCGCATGATCACCGATGGCCAAGAAGTCGCCCTATGGCACGCTGGGGGATGGCTAGAGAGGACGCTGCCGGGCGAGGCCACGGGCGAGGTGAATGGCGCCTGCTTGGTCAACATGCGGTTCGTCAAGAAGGTGGTGGAAGAGCCAGAGGAGGTAGAAACCCTGCCGGAGGGAGAAACCCCGCCGGAAGGAGAAGAGCCACCCAAAGACCCGGGCATGCTGGGCGGTCCGTTCGTGACCACCGCCGATGGCAACGTCTTGCACCTCGACGCCGAATACGAGCTGACGTCGGGCAAGAAATACGAGCAGTCTGTGACGGCGAACTGGGACGCCCGCCGCAAGCAGGTGTTGCTGACTCAAGACCAGGGCGCCATCGAAGCAATGACGCCTGACAACACAGCCCAGGCGCTTGCCTTCGTTGCGCAAAAACCCCAGCCCATCAACGCGACCATCGACAAACGCCGCACCCTGGTCACGGAGCGCGGGATGCTGTTCGGATACAGCGAGAAACTGGGCGATTTCTGTTGGACCGATGATCCCCAGACGACGTGGAAATTTGGCGGTGGGTTTGCTGTCAAACTGCCCAAGAACTCCGACCCGTTCAGTGAAAAGAAAGACGAGGAGGAGGAAGAGGGCGACGGTGGGACGACTACGCCACCCGATGACGGCGGGACCACGACACCGCCGGAAGACGGCGGCGGCACGACTACGCCGCCTGCTCCAGAGCCGCAAGCCGTGGAGGGCAACGGAGGCACGACGACCCCTCCACCCGGCGGCGGAACCACCCCGCCCGAGGAGCCGGAAGACCCGCGGATCAAGGATCCCACGGCGCCGAAGGAAGAGGAGGGCGGACTGTTCCGCTATCCCATTTTAAAGCTGTTTGAGTGGCGCTAAAAAGTTCCACTAAAGTTTTGTTCTCACGCCGTTTTTACCCATCTTCTATGGGATAAAAACGGCTTGGAATATAACCAATGCAGGGACAGATTATCGACGCCGGGCGACCGGTGGAC
>NZ_JBDPNJ010000007.1:0-146806 GCF_039770665.1 Paracoccus sp. SSK6
GCCCGCTTCAACCGCCACCTGATGCTGGCCCGCCAGGATGCGGAACGGGAAGCCCATACCGACCCGCTGACCGGGGTTCTGAACCGGCGGGGGCTGCTGGCCGCGATGCGCGGCGCCCTGGATCCGCGCGGCGGGCAGGGTTTCGCCCTGGTCCATCTGGATCTGGATAACTTCAAGCCCGTGAACGACCGCCTGGGCCATCCGACCGGCGACCGCCTGCTGCGCGACGTGGCGCAGGTTCTGGGGCGCGTGACCCGCAGCCGCGACCATGTTGCCCGGATCGGCGGGGACGAGTTCGTGCTGATCCTGGGGGGATCCTGGTGCTGCCAGGCGCTGACGGGCATCGGCACGCGCATCATCCAGGGGATCGAGCAGATCTCGCCCGAGGGTTGCGCCGTGTCGGCAAGCCTGGGGATCGTCCTGTCGGCAGGCTATGGGCCGGATGACATCGACCGGATGCTGGGCGATGCGGATGTCGCGCTGTATCAGGCGAAGGGCGCGGGCAAGGGGCGGGTCTCGGTGGCGCCCCTTCCCGTGATGGCCGAAGTCAGGCCGCTTCCAGCGCCGCGATGATGGGGGCGAAATCCGCAGCCTTCAGGCTGGCCCCGCCCACCAGGGCGCCGTCCACATGGGGAATGGCAAAGATTTCGGCGGCGTTGCCGGGCTTGACGCTGCCGCCGTAAAGCAGCCGGACCCCCGCGGCATCGCCGACCTTGCCTGCCAGCCGCTCGCGCATCAGGGCATGGACCTCGGCGATCTGGTCGTTGGTGGGGGTGCGGCCGGTGCCGATGGCCCAGACCGGCTCATAGGCGACGACGATATTGGCGGCCGTCGCGCCATCGGGGATCGAGCCGTCAAGCTGCGCGGCGATCACTGCCAGCGTGTCCCCGCCGTCGCGTTGCGCCTCGGTCTCGCCCACGCAGATGATCGCGGTCAGGCCTGCGGCATGGGCCGCCGCCACCTTGGCGGCCACCACGGCATCCGTTTCGCCGTGATCGGCGCGGCGTTCCGAATGGCCCAGGATCACATAGGACGCACCGGCATCCTTCAACTGCGCTGCGGAAATGTCGCCCGTATGCGCACCCGAGGCCTTGGCATGGCAATCCTGCCCGCCAAGCGCGATCTGCCCGGCCCGCGCCTTCATCGGATGCAGCAGGACCGCAGGGGGGCAGACCAGAACCTCGCAGCCGGGGGCGGGATGGGCCGCGACCAAGGCGTCGATCTGGGCCAGGGCGGCCAAGTCGCCGTTCATCTTCCAGTTTCCAGCAGCCAGTTTGCGCGGTGCCATGCCATTCCTCCTTCAGCTTCGTCAGGGGCTTAGGACGACAAGGGGCATTTCGCAATGATGATAGCGCCGCAACCGGCCGCGAAATTGGCTGCCAGGATCAGCTGCCTGCGCGGCTGCCTTCCAGCGGCTCAAACCGCACCGATTCGCCGCAGCCGCAGGCATCGGTCACGTTGGGGTTGCGGAACCTGAAGCCGGATTCCAGAAGGCCGTTTTCATAATCGATCTCGGTCCCGAACAGGAACATCTGCGCCTTGGGCGCGATCACGACGCGCGCGGCGCCCTGTTCCACGACTTCCTCGTTCGGCCCGGCGGCTTCGACCAGATCCATGGTGTATTCCATGCCCGCGCAGCCGCCCTTCTTCAGCCCGATGCGCAGGCCAAAGGCGTTCTTGCCCGACATCAGCCGCGCGATCTGGCGTTCGGCGGCGGGCGTGATGGTGACCGGCACGGATCCGGGAATGGCAAACATGGGCGCGATCCTTCTGTTCACCCGCAAAGATAATCCCGCGCCCCATGCCCATCAAGACGCGGGACTCCTGCTTTGGACTGCAAATATCCCACAGGGGGCCTGGGGGACGTGAAGTCCCCCAGCTACCGCCGCCCAGTGGCGGCCTACATGAAGCCCAGTTCCAGCCGCGCCTCGTCGGACATCATGTCCATGCCCCATTGCGGCTGGAAGGTCATTTCCACATCGACCTGCTTGATGCCCGGAATGGCCTCGACCGCGTCGGCGACCCAGCCCGGCATTTCTCCGGCAACGGGACAGCCGGGCGCGGTCAGGGTCATCACGATCCGCGCCTCGTTCTGGGGGGTGATGTCGATGGTATAGATCAGGCCCAGGTCGAAGATGTTGACCGGGATTTCCGGGTCATACACGGTCTTGCAGGCCTCCACCACGCTGTCATACAGCGGATGGTCTGTGGTCGAGGGCGCGATCAGCGGGGCGCCTTCCTGCAACTCGGTCATGGCGGGATCCTGGGCGTGTTCCTGTTGAATGTCCCTTCATATAGGCAACCGCCCCCCTCAGGTCCAGAGAGCGCGGATTGCGAAGCCTGCCCTCATTCGCTAAGGACACCCGGTTCCAGCGACAGGCACAGGCGATGAGCGAGCGTTTCCATTTCACCCTTCACGCGACCGACGGCCGCGCCCGCACCGGCACCATCCACACGCCGCGCGGCGAGATCCGCACCCCCGCCTTCATGCCTGTGGGCACCGCCGCGACCGTCAAGGCGATGCTGCCGGAATCGGTGCGCGCGACGGGGGCCGACATCCTGCTGGGCAACACCTATCACCTGATGCTGCGCCCCGGCGCGGAGCGGATCGCGCGGCTGGGGGGGCTGCACCGCTTCATGAACTGGGACCGGCCGATCCTGACGGATTCCGGCGGCTTCCAGGTCATGTCGCTGGCCGCCCTGCGCAAGCTGACGGAAGACGGCGTCACGTTTTCATCCCATATCGACGGCAGCAAGCGCATGCTGTCCCCGGAAACCAGCATGGAAATCCAGCGCCTGCTGGGCAGCGACATCGTGATGTGCTTTGACGAATGCCCCGCGCTGCCCGCGACCGAGGACGCCGTGGCCCAATCCATGCGCCTGTCGATGCGCTGGGCCCAGCGGTCGCGCGACGCATTCGGCGACCGGCCGGGACATGCGCTGTTCGGGATCATGCAGGGGGGCGTCACGCCGGAACTGCGCGAGGAATCGGCAAGCGCGCTGACATCCATCGGCTTTGACGGCTATGCCATCGGCGGCCTGGCCGTGGGCGAGGGGCAGGAGGCGATGTTCGGCGTCCTCGACTATGCGCCCGGTTTCCTGCCGGTGGACAAGCCGCGCTACCTGATGGGTGTGGGCAAGCCCGACGACATCGTGGGCGCCGTGCAGCGGGGCGTGGACATGATGGATTGCGTGCTGCCCTCTCGCTCCGGGCGCACGGGGCAGGCCTGGACGCGGCGGGGCCAAGTCAACATCAAGAACGCGCGCCATGCCGACGATCCGCGTCCGCTGGACGAAGATTGCAGCTGCCCGGCCTGCACCGGCTATTCCCGCGCCTATCTGCATCACGTCTTCCGCGCGGGCGAGATGATCTCGGGGATGCTGCTGACCTGGCACAACCTGCATTATTTCCAGGAATTGATGACGGGCCTGCGCGGTGCCATCGCCGAAGGGCGGCTGGACGATTTCGTGGCCGATTTCCACGCGCTGCGGGCCGAAGGCGACATCCCGCCCTTGTGATCCGTCAGGTCCGCTGACCAAAAACGCTTTTCAAGGCGGAGACTTGGTTTTATGCCGGTCGGATTGGCGGACGAACCGCCGGCATGAAAGTCCCCATGAGCAACGACATCATCACCATCACCCGGACCGAGGATCTTGCACGCTTCTGCGAGGCCGCGAAATCCGCGCCCTATGTCACCGTCGATACCGAATTCCTGCGCGAACGAACCTATTGGTCCAAGCTGTGCCTGATCCAGCTTGCCCTGCCGCCCGCATCGACGCCGAAGACCGCAGGGGGCGAGGCCGTCCTGGTCGATCCCCTGGCCGAGGGGCTGTCGCTGGAACCGCTTTACGACCTGTTCCGCCACCAAGGCACGGTCAAGGTCTTCCACGCCGCCCGCCAGGATCTGGAGATCTTCTTCCACGACGCGGGCCTGTTCCCGCAGCCCCTGTTCGACACGCAGGTCGCGGCCATGGTCTGCGGCTTTGGCGAACAGGTCGGATACGAGACCCTGGTCCGCAAGATCGCCAAGGCCAACCTGGATAAATCGTCGCGCTTTACCGACTGGTCGCGCCGTCCCTTGTCGGACGCGCAGGCGGCCTATGCCCTGGCCGATGTGACGCATCTGCGGGTGATCTATGAGTTTCTCTCGGCCGAGCTTCGCAAGAACAACCGCGAAAGCTGGCTGGCCGAGGAGATCGCGGTCCTGGAAGACCCCGAAACCTATATCACCCGCCCCGAGGAAGCCTGGCTCAAGGTCCGCACGCGCACCAACTCGCCGCGCTTCCTGGCGATCCTGCGCGAACTGGCGCGGTTCCGCGAGGCCTATGCCCAGGAACGCGACATTCCCCGGTCGCGCGTCTTCAAGGATGACGCGATGATCGAGCTTGCCTCGACCAAGCCCCTGACCGAGGCCGATCTGGGCCGGTCGCGCCTGCTCTTGCGCGAGGCGCGCAAGGGAGAGATCGCGAACGGTATCCTGGCCGCCGTCAAGGCGGGGATCGAGGCCAGGGAGCTGCCCCAGGCCAAGCCCGAGGAACCGGGCAAGCCCGGCAATGCGGCGCTGTCGGACCTGCTGCGGGTGCTGCTGAAGGCCAAGGCCGACGCTTCGGGCGTGGCGCCCAAGCTGATCGCGTCTTCCGCCGAACTGGATGCCATCGCCCAGGGCGACCGCGACCTGCCCGCGCTGAAGGGCTGGCGGGCCGAGGTGTTCGGCAACGACGCCCTGCGCCTTGCGGGCGGAGAGATCGCGCTGTCTGCCAAGGGCGGCGCGGTGCGCGTCGTCCCGGTGGGCTGAAGGGCGGCCGCCGCCTGCTGTTCAGGACTTGGTGGCGCCGGGCAGGTGTGTCTGCGGCAGCGAGATGACCCGGAAACCGGCGCGGCGCGATTCGGGGCTGTCGGCCAGCCTGGCTGGAGGTTCGCCCGTGGCAAGCGTCAGCGGCCGCAGCGGCGTCCCGTCGCGCCCGCCGGTGCGGCGGTCCCCGCCAAAGCCCGAGGGCGAGGGCGCCAGCACCTTGCCGCCGTCCAGGAGCGGCATCACCTCGTCATGGATCAGGTCGAAACGGCGGGGCGCGACGCCGATCTGGCCCTCGGCGATGATGCAGCCAAGCGCGCGCGTCACGTCGCCCAGGTCGGACGACAAGGGCAGCAGCAGCATCCGCGCCGACAGTTCGGGGCGGGCATAATCCGCCTTGGCGTGCAGCGTCATCTGCGCAAGCTGCGGGGCGCGGAACACCGATTCCAGCACATCCGACAGCCGCCCGCGCGAACTGGAATTGGCCAGCGAACAGAAAGCCATGCCGCGCACCTCCATGCCCATCAGGTCGATCAGGTGCTGGCCCGCAAGGCGGAAACGCGCCGCGCCGGGCGCGATGCGTTCGAGGATGAAGGCATAGTCCAGGGCGCGCCGGATGCCCTGGGGCTGGATGTCCGACCGCGCCGGCACCGCCCGGCCGCGCCGCAGGCTGTCCCAATAGCTTCGCATCTCGGCCAGAATCCGTGCGGGCTGCAACGGGTTGAAATCGGCCAGTTGCACGATCTGGCCCCTCCGCTCCGCCATGGGCGGATGCGACCCTGCGTCGTTCTGACATTCCGACAATGCCGTACCCTCACACACCGATGCGCATCCAGACACACGGACGCACTGTTACTCCAAGGGTATGATAAACATAACTTCGCCGCCTGCCGAGTCGTTTTCCTAACGAATGGTTAAGATGATGCGGCGCGGTCCGCCGCCGGCCGGGTCTTGACCGTCCGGCGGTGCTGGTCCATCCCGCCGTCACGCCACCAGGAAAGGACACCCATGGACCGCACCGGCTTGCTGATCATCCTGTCGTCGCCCTCGGGCGCGGGGAAATCGACGCTGGCGCGGCGTCTGATGGACTGGGATCCGGCCCTGCGGTTTTCCGTCTCCGCGACCACCCGGCCCCCGCGCCCGGGAGAAATCGAAGGGCAGCATTATTACTTCACCACTCCTGGCGCCTTCCGCCAGATGGTCGAGCAAGGCCAGATGCTGGAATATGCCGAGGTCTTCGGCAACCTTTACGGCAGCCCCCGCGCCCCGGTCGAGGCCGCGATGCGCGACGGGCGCGACACGCTGTTCGACGTGGACTGGCAGGGCGGCCAGCAAATCCGCGCATCCGCCCTGGGCGGGCATGTGGTGTCGATCTTCGTGCTGCCGCCGTCGCTGCCGGAACTGGAACGGCGCCTGCGGGGGCGGGGGCAGGACAGCGACGCGGTGATCGCGGGGCGGATGGAGAAAAGCCGGGCCGAGATCAGCCATTGGGCGGAATACGATTACGTCCTGGTCAACGACGACCTGGACGAAACCGAACACCGCCTGCGCGCCATCCTGACCGCCGAACGCCTGCGCCGCGACCGGCAGGGGGGCCTTGGCCGCTTCGTCAGGCACCTGATGGAGGAGGACGCATGATCCGCGAACCAGGCGCCGCCGCCCAGTCTGTGCGGCAGGCCGGATGACCGAAGGTGCGCATCGCCGGGCCTCGGACCTGCTGGAGGGCGTACCCGTGCCGATGCTGGCGGTGGATGGCCGCGCGCGCACCATCGGCGCCAACCGCGCGGCGGTGGCGCTGTTCGGGGGGGCTGACCTGCTGAACCGGCCCTTCGTGACCGTCGTGCGCCATCCCGCCGTGGTCGCGGCGGTGGACTGGGTGCTGGATCCCGACCGTCATCCCCAGCCTGCGCCCGACCCGTCCCTGCCCCCGCCCATCGATGGCGTGGCCCGCTTAAGCGCCGTGATCCTGGCCGACGGGCGCGACATCGCGGCAGAGATCACCGTGGCGCGGCTGCCCTCGGCCCTTGGCCGGGGGGCGACCATCGCCGTTCTGGACCGGTCCGAGGCCGAGGAGGCCGAGCAGATGCGCCGCGATTTCGTGGCCAATGTCAGCCATGAACTGAAGACGCCGCTGACCGCGATGATCGGCTTCATCGAAACCCTGCGTGGCCCGGCCCGCGACGATGCCCGCGCCCGCGACCGCTTCCTGGACATCATGGAGCGCGAGGCCGCCCGCATGAACCGCCTGGTCAGCGACCTTCTGTCGCTGAGCCGCGTCCAGGCCGAGGAACGCCGCCGCCCCGGCGGCCAGGTCGATCTGCCGCTGCTGCTGCGCGGCGTGCTGGCGACGATGGACCCCGCTGCAACGGCGGCGGGCGTGACGGTCGAAACCAGCGGCATCGCGGGCAGTCAGCCTGTACCGGGCGATCCCGACCAGTTGGTGCAGGTCTTCCAGAACCTGGTCGAGAACGCGCTGAAATACGGCGGATCGGGCGGATACCTGGGCGTCTCCATGCGCCGTATCGACCACGAGCCGCTGCTGCGCGGCCCGGCCTGGGCGGTCGAGATCCGCGACCGGGGCGAGGGGATCGAGGGGATGCACCTGCCGCGCCTGACCGAACGCTTCTATCGCGTCGATACGCATCGGTCGCGTGCGCAAGGCGGTACCGGCCTGGGGCTTGCCATCGTCAAGCATATCGTGAACCGCCATCGCGGCCGGTTGCGCATCGACAGCGCCAAGGGGCAGGGCAGCGCCTTCACGGTGATCCTGCCGGAAAGCGTCAGCCGGGGCTAGGGCGGATCGACATTCATTCCTGCGCCGCCCTGGGTCTGGCGAAGGCCATCGCCTTCGCCACGCGCTGCCAGCGCCACCAGTGCCGCCGGGCTTCAAAAGCCCGGCCCGCACCCGCCCCGCCCCCGGCGGGCGCGGGCCTCCCGTGGACTTGGGATGGCACCGTCTCTGGCGGAACCCGCTCACGCGGGCGGGGAAACGCAGTGCGTTTTCTGGTCCCGCCCGGACGGACCCGATCCACCAGGCTAAAGCGCGATACGCGCCCCGACCCTCTCGCCCTTTCGACCCTCGTCGCCTATAACCTTTGGGACGCAGATGCAGGAGGCCCGCCATGTCGCATACCGAACCCGATCCCGCCAAGCTTGCTGCAGCGCGCGAAGCCGTTGCCCTGGTCCAGGACGGCATGAAGCTGGGCCTTGGCACGGGATCGACGGCGGCCATCATGGTTCGCGAACTGGCCGCCCGCGCGCGCGCCGAAGGGCTGTCGCTGCGCTGCGCCGCGACATCCAAGGCCACCTGCGAACTGGCCGAAAGCCTGGGCCTCTCCATCGAAAGCCTGGACGAGATCGGCTGGCTGGACATGACCATCGACGGCGCGGACGAGGTCGATCCCGACCTGCACCTCATCAAGGGCGGCGGCGGCGCCCATCTGCGCGAAAAGGTCGTGGCGGCGGCCAGCAGGCGGATGGTGGTGATCGCCGATCCCGGCAAGGTCGTGGAACAGCTTGGCGCCTTTCCCCTGCCGGTCGAGGTCTTGCAGTTCGGGTTCGAAACGACACGCACCCTGATCCGCCGCGCCTTGGATGACCTGGAATTGGGCGACCGCGACGTGCTGCACCGCCTGAAGGGCAGCGAGCCCTGGGTGACGGACGAAGGCAACTGGATCCTGGACCTGCATCTGGGGGCGATCCCCGACCCGGTCGCGCTGGCCCGCGCGCTGTCTGCCATTCCGGGCGTCGTGGAACACGGGCTGTTCCTGGGCATGTGCAGCCTTGCGATCATCGGCAAGCCGGACGGCACGGTTGTGCGCCTTGACCGCAACGCCGATATCGACGCCGACATGCTGGCGGGCGAGGGGGACCAGCCATGAGCTTCGATTATGACCTGTTCGTGATCGGCGGCGGTTCGGGCGGCGTCCGCGCGGCGCGGATCGCGGCGGGCGAACACGGCGCCCGCGTGGCCCTGGCCGAGGAAAGTCGCATGGGCGGCACCTGCGTGATCCGCGGCTGCGTGCCCAAGAAGCTGATGATCTTCGCATCCCAAGCCGGGCTGATGGCCGAGGAGATGCGCGGCTATGGCTGGGAAGGCGCACAGGCGGGCCGCTTTGACTGGACCGTGTTCCGGCAGAAGCTGGACGCCGAACTGACCCGGCTGGAACTGATCTATACCGCCAACCTGGAAAAGGCCGGGGTTCAGATCTTCCATCAGCGCGCCACGGTCGTCGATGCCCACACGGTCGCCCTGGCCGATGGCACCCGCAAGACCGCCAAGCATATCCTGATCGCGGTCGGCGGGCGTCCCGCGCTGCCGGGCATTCCGGGCGAGGAACTGGGCCTGATCTCGGACGACCTGTTCCTGCTGGAGAAACTGCCGCGCCGGGTGCTGCTGGTCGGCGGCGGCTATATCGCCTGCGAATTCGCCACCATCCTTGCGGGTCTGGGCTGCGAGACGGTGCAGGCCTATCGCGGCAATGCGGTGCTGCGCGGCTTTGACGCGCAGGCCCGCGACATGGCGACCTTGCAGTTGAGCGACATCGGCATCGACTTGCGGCTGAACGTCACCCCGACCGCCTTGGAGCGGAACGGCGAACGGATCGGCGTCACCTTCAACGATGACAGGCGGGAAGACTTCGATGCGGTGATCTGGGCCACGGGGCGGACGCCCTATACCGGCGGGTTGGGGCTGGAGAACACCGGCGTCCACCTGCGCCCGAACGGCGCCATTGCCGTGGACGAATGGTCGCAAACGGCGGTGCCTTCGATCTTCGCGGTCGGCGACGTGACCGACCGGGTGAACCTGACCCCCGTGGCGATCCGCGAAGGCCATGCCTTCGCCGATACGGTCTTCGGCGGACGGGCGCGCAAGGTCAGCCATGCGACCATCGCCAGCGCCGTTTACCTGCGCCCGCATGAGGTGGCCTCCATCGGCCTGACCGAGGAACAGGCCTGCGCGCGCGGCGACGTGGATGTCTATGCGACTGTCTTCCGGCCCATGCGGTCGATGTTCGCGGGCAGCAATGCCAGGGTGATGATGAAGCTGCTGGTCGATCCCGAAACCGACATGGTCCTGGGCTGCCACATCTTCGGCCCCGACGCCGGCGAGATGATCCAGCTTGCCGCGATCCCCATCACAATGGGCGCGACCAAGGCCGATTTCGACGCGACCATGGCCGTGCACCCAACCGCGGCCGAAGAACTGGTGACGATGCGCCAGCCCGCGCGCCGACACCGGCTTGAGGTTCCTGCACAGGCTGCAACCGCCTGACAATTGCGACAGATCGGCGCGGGCAGGGGGCCTTCGGGTTGACTTTTCCCCCTGCTGCACCAGTTTCAGGCAACGGAATTCCGAAGAAGAAAGAAGGACGACGGATGGCAAGTCAGGGCCCATGGGGCGGCGGAAGCGGCGGAGGAGACGACGAGGATCGCGGCAGGCAGCCCTCGAACCGCCCCTGGGGACAGCAGCAGCCACCGAAAGGCCCGCAGCGGCCCGGCGGCCCGCAGCAGATGCCCGAGATCGAGGAACTGATGAAGAAGGGCCAGGAACGCCTGCGCGTCCTGATGGGCGGGCGCGGCAGCGGCCCTGGCCCGAACGGCGGCGGGCGCCGTCCGTCCGGCGGGCCGGGTCTTCAGTTGAACCGCACGACGCTGACCATCGGCGGGCTGGTGCTGCTGGCGCTGTGGGCTTTTGCCAGCTTCTACCGCGTCCAGACCAACGAAAAGAGCGTCGAGTTCCTGTTCGGCCGCGCCGTCGCCGTGGGCAGCGAGGGCCTGAACTTCGCCCCCTGGCCCTTTGTCACCGCCGAGGTCATCCCCGTCACCAACGAGCGCGTGACCGAGATCGGCACGGGCCGCGAAGGGCAGATGGACAACGGGCTGATGCTGACCCGTGACCAGAACATCGTGGACATGGAATACCAAGTCGTCTGGAACATCAACGACCCCATGAAATTCCTGTTCAACCTGGCCGATCCCGCCGACACCATGCGCGCGGTGGCGGAATCGTCCATGCGCGACATCATCGCGCGCAGCGAACTGGCGCCGATCCTGAACCGCGACCGGGGCACGATCGCCAACGACCTGCAGGCCTCGGTCCAGGAAACGCTGGACGCCTATCAGTCGGGGATCAACGTGGTCCGCGTCAACCTGGACCGCGCCGACCCGCCCTCCGAGGTGATCGACGCCTTCCGCGAGGTGCAGGCCGCCCAGCAGGAGCGCGACCGGCTTGAGAAGGAGGCCGACGCCTATGCCAACCGCGTTCTGGCCCAGGCCCGCGGCGACGCGGCGGCGACGCTGGAACAGGCCGAGGCCTATCGCGCCGAGGCGGTCAACACCGCCCAGGGCGAGGCCGCGCGCTTCAATTCGATCTATGAGGAATATGTGAAGGCGCCCGAAGTGACCCGCCGCCGGATGTATCTGGAAACCATGGAAAACGTCCTTGGCGGCGTTGACAAGGTCATCATCGGCGAAGGAATGGACGGGCAGGGATCGGGCGTCGTGCCCTTCCTGCCGCTGGACCAGTTGCGCCGTGGGGGTGACACGAGCGCCAGCACGGGCACGAAGATCGGAGGAAACAACTGATGGCCGCGCGTCGCATAACCCTGTCCACGCTGGCCATTCCGCTGCTGATCGTGGTGGCGGTGCTTGTCGCATCGTCGCTGTTCATCGTGGACGAACGCGAAAAGGCCCTGGTCCTGCGTCTGGGCCGCGTGGTCGATGTCAAGGAGGAGCCGGGCCTTGGCTTCAAGGTGCCGTTCCTCGACAATGTCGAGAAATACGACGGCCGCATTCTGGGCCTGCCGACCGTTCCGCTGGAGGTCACGCCGCTGGACGACCGCCGCCTGATCGTGGACGCTTTCGCCCGCTGGCGCATCACCGATGTGGTCCGCTTCCGCCAGGCGGTGGGCGCGGGCGGCATCCAGGGCGCGCAGGGACGTCTGGAACCCATCGTGCGCAACGCCATCCGCGAAGTGCTGGGCACGGTCCCGTCCACCAGCGTTCTGTCGGACGACCGCACCGCGCTGATGAACCAGATCCGCGACGAGGCGCGCAAGAATTCCTTGGGCCTGGGGGTCGAGATCATCGATGTGCGCCTGACCCGCACCGATCTGCCCGAGCAGAACCTGAACGCGACCTATGCCCGGATGCGCGCCGAACGCCAGCGCGAGGCCGCGGACGAGATCGCCCGTGGTGGCGAGGCCGCGCAGCGCGTCCGCGCCGCAGCCGACCGGACGGTGACGGAACTGACCTCGGAAGCCTCGAAACGGGCCGAGATCGTCCGAGGCGAGGCCGATGCGCAAAGGAACGCCATCTATGCCGATGCCTTCGGCCGCGACCCGGAATTCTTCGCCTTCACGCGGTCGATGACCTCTTACCAACGCGCGCTGCGTCCCGAAAACAGCAGCATCGTGCTGCAGCCGGACGGGGAGTTCTTCAGCTATCTGCGCGACGACGGTGCGGAACGCGCCAACCCCTCGCCCACGCCGGTGCCGGCGGGCAACTCGGCCGGGGCCGCTGCGGTCCCGCCGGCGACAGCGGACGAGGATCTGGTGACGCCCACCGTGACCGACCGCGACGGCAACCGTCTGGGGGAAAGCGCGGGCGTCACGCTGACGCCGATGCCGGAAAGCCTGGCCACGCCCCCGCAGCAGGGTTCGGCCGTGACCGCGCCCCCCGCCAGCGGCGATGCGGGTACTGATGCGGGTGCCGCGCCCGATGCGGCGCCTGCGGGCGAAGCGGCCGGGGCAGCTCCCGCGCAGGACTGATACGAAGAACAGGGGGCGGATGGGAAACTATCCGCCCCTTGCAATAAAAGTCACGATCAGTTCACCGCCCGAGAGCGTGGTTTATTTGCCACGCCACCCTATTTCTTCTTCATATCCAGTCGGTCCCCGGCCCATGTCAGGACCGGAGCATTATGCGAAAGATGAGGACATCCGCATGAAGACGCTTTCTCCTCGGCATCTGCTGACCGCCTCGGCGTTGGCCGTGACCGTCGGCCTTGGCTTTGCGGCCGCCCAGGATGCGCAGCCCGACATTTCGCCCGAGGCCAGCCAGCAGGCACAAGAAGCGGCGAACAACAACGAACCGCTGACGGCCGCGCCCCAGGCCGGTTCGTCCCAGGTCATGCCCGACAGCTTCGCCGACCTGGTGCAGCAGGTTGCGCCTGCCGTCGTGAACATCACCACAAGCGCCGTGGTGGCCCAGCCCACGCGCGGCGAGGACGGTCCGATGTTCCCCGAAGGCAGCCCGTTTTCCGACCTGTTCCGCGACTTCGGCTTTCCCGGAATGCCGGGCCAGCCCGGACAGGGCGGTCCCCGGATGCCGCAGCGGTCGAACGCGCTGGGATCGGGCTTCGTCATCTCGTCTGACGGCTTCATCGTCACGAACAACCACGTGATCGAGGGCGCGGACGAGATCGAGATCGAGTTCTATGCGGGCAACACCCTGCCCGCCAAGGTGGTGGGCACCGACCCGAACACCGATGTGGCGCTGCTCAAGGTGGACAGCAAGGACGCGCTGCCCTTCGTCAAGTTCGGCAACTCCGACGACGCCCGCGTGGGCGACTGGGTGCTGGCGCTTGGCAACCCGCTGGGGCAGGGCTTCTCGGCCAGTTCGGGGATCGTCTCGGCCCGCAACCGCGAGTTGTCGGGCACCTATGACGATTACCTGCAGACCGACGCTGCCATCAACCGCGGCAACTCGGGCGGGCCGCTGTTCAACCTGAAGGGCGAGGTCGTGGGCGTCAACACCGCGATCCTATCGCCCAATGGCGGGTCGATCGGCATCGGCTTTTCCATGGCGTCCAACGTCGTCTCCAGCGTCGTGGACCAGTTGCGCGAATTCGGCGAAACCCGGCGCGGCTGGCTGGGCGTCAAGATCCAGGACGTGACCCCCGACATGGCCGAGGCGCTTGGCCTGGCGGCGGAATCCGGCGCGATGGTGACGGACGTTCCCGAAGGCCCTGCAAAAGAGGCCGGGATGCGCGCGGGCGACGTGATCACCAGCTTCGCCGGGTCCGAGGTCAAGGACACCCGCAGCCTGGTGCGCCGCGTGGCCGAGGCGCCTTCGGGCGAGCCGGTCGATGTCGTGGTGCAGCGGTCCGAAGGGCCGGTGACCCTGTCCGTGACCTTGGGCCGCCGCGAGACGGCCGAGGGCACGGGCGATTCGCCCGCGCCCCAAGGCAATGCCGCCCCCGAGGAGGTTCTGGGCATGTCGCTGGCCCCGCTGACGCCGCAGATGGTCCAGGAAATGGACCTGCCTGCCGACAGCAGCGGCTTGCTGGTGCAGGAGGTCGATCCTGCCAGCGAGGCCGCCGAAAAGGGCCTTGCCGCCGGCGACATCATCACCGAGGCGGGCCAGCAGCCCGTGGCCTCGATCCGCGACCTGAACGCCCGCATCGACGAGGCGCGCGAGGCGGGCCGCAAGTCGCTGCTGGTCTTGGTGCGCCGCGACGGAGAGCCGCGCTTCGTGGCCCTGCCGGTCGGCAAGTCCTGACCGGAAACCGATGTGCAAACAGGGGCGGGCCTTCGGGGCCGCCCCTTTTCATTGCGGGTGCGATGGCCTATCTGCCCCGTGCACAGCAAAGGACGATAGCCATGGCCCGCATCAGCTATATCGAGCATAACGGAACCCGCCACGAGGTGGACGTGAAGCCCGGCATGACGGTGATGGAAGGCGCGCGCGACAACGGCATCCCCGGCATCGACGCCGATTGCGGCGGCGCCTGCGCCTGCTCGACCTGCCATGTCTATGTCGATCCGGCCTGGGTGGACCAGCTTCCCCCCCGCGACCCGATGGAGGAGGACATGCTGGACTTCGCCTATCAGCCCGATCCCGAACGCTCGCGCCTGACCTGCCAGATCAAGGTGACCGAGGCCTTGGACGGCTTGGTCGTCCAGATGCCGGAACGGCAGATCTGACGGGCGGATTGCCCGCCGGGCGGGTAATTCGTGGCGGCCCGATTTAGGCGCCAAGCGGCTGCTTGATGGTCTTGATTTGGCGAAGGCCATCGCCTTCGCCACGTGACCCCGCAACCACCCTTACCACCGGGCCTTGAAGGCCCGGTCAGCGCCCGCCCCGCCCCCAAGCGGGCGGTGACCTCTCGGGTCGTGGGGTTGATATGTCTCTGATGGAGCCCGGTCCTGCGGACGGGGAAACGCATGCGTTTCCTGATTCCGCCCGTATTGCGGTGGATCAGGCGTGCCAAAGGACCGCCTACTTCAACAGCGCCAACGCCTCGGCCAGATCAATCGCGCCGTCGTAAAGCGCCCGGCCCGAAATCGCCCCTGCGATGACCTGCGTTTCCGCCAGGGCCCGCAGGTCGTCCAGCGACGACACGCCCCCCGATGCGATGACGGGGATGCCGACCACGCGGGCCAAGGCTTCGGTCGCGGCGATGTTCGGACCCTGCATGGCGCCATCGCGGTCGATGTCGGTATAGATGATCGCGGCCACGCCCGCGTCCTCGAACCGGCGGGCAAGGTCGGTGGCCATCACTTCGGTCTCGGTCGCCCAGCCGCGCGTGGCGACGCGGCCACCCCGCGCGTCGATGCCGACCGCGATCCGGCCGGGGAAAGCCGCTGCCGCCTGGCGCACCAGATCGGGGTTTTCGACCGCGACGGTCCCCAGGATCACCCGCGACAGGCCCTTGGACAACCAGCCCTCGATGGTTGCCATGTCGCGGATGCCGCCGCCAAGCTGGGCGGGGATCTGGATGGCGCCCAGGATCGCCTCGACCGCCGCCGCGTTCACCGGATGGCCCGCAAAGGCGCCGTTCAGGTCCACCAGATGCAGCCATTCCGCGCCCGCGTCCTGGAAGGCGCGCGCCTGCGCCGCCGGATCGGTGCCGAAGACGGTCGCGGCCTCCATCTCTCCGCGCAGCAGGCGGACGCAGTTGCCGTCCTTCAGGTCGATGGCGGGGTAGAGGATCATGGCACACTCCTGGGTTCGCGGATCGCGAACCCTTTGCCATGGGGGCGGGCGGAACGGAAGGGCGCTGCGACCTCACGTCATGCTTGCCAGACATCCGGCGCCCGCGCAGCATCCGTCAATCCTTGGAGGAGGGATCCATGCGCCATATCATCATCGCCGCCGCCCTTGCGCTGGCTGGCACCGCCGCCACCGCCGACCCGATCGAGGGCATCTGGCAGACCCAGCCGGACGAAGGCTCCTTCGCCCATGTCACCATCGCCCCCTGCGGCCCCGCCTTCTGCGGCACGATCACCCGCGCCTTCCAGGGCCAGTCGGAATACCAGTCGCCGAACCTGGGCCGCCAGATCGTCATCGACATGGCCCCGCAGGGCGGCGGCAATTACACGGGCAAGGTCTGGCGGCCGGCCAACAACAAGATCTACAACGGCAAGGCCAGCGTCCAGGGCGACCGGATGAGCCTGTCGGGCTGCGTCGCGGGCGGGCTGATCTGCAAAAGCCAGACCTGGGCGCGGGTCCGGTAAGGCAACCCGGCCCGCTCCACCGGCGTTCCCCTGCCAAGTCCGAACAGGGGAACGCGACATGCCGGTAATCACGACAGGCGACGGAACGAAACTGCACGTCAAGGACTGGGGGCAAGGCCGCCCCGTGGTGCTGATCCACGGCTGGCCGCTGAACGCCGACAGTTGGGAATACCAGTCCGTCAGGCTGGCCGAGGCCGGGTTCCGCGTCGTGAGTTACGACCGGCGCGGCTTCGGACGATCCGACCAGCCTTGGGGCGGCTATGACTATGACACGCTGGCCGACGACCTGGCCGCGGTGATCGACGGCCTGGGGGTGACCGACGCCACGCTTGTCGGCTTTTCCATGGGCGGGGGAGAGGTCGCCCGCTACATGACCCGCCATGGCGCGGGCGTGTCGCAGGCGGTGTTTGTGGGGTCCGTCGTGCCGGGGATGCTGAAGTCGGAAAGCAACCCGGACGGCATTACCCGCGACCTGCTGGAAGGGATCCAGGCGGGCCTGCGCAAGGATCGTCCGGCCTTCCTGGCCGACTTCTTCAAGCAGTTCTATGGCCAGGGCATGGTCAGCGGCGTCAGCCAGCCGGTCCTGGACTGGACCCTGGGCATGGCGATGATGGCCAGCCCCCGCGCGACGCTGGAATGCGTGACGGCCTTCGGGACGACCGATTTCACAGGAGATGTGCCCAACATCAACGTGCCCACGCTGATCATCCACGGCACCGGCGACAAGACCGTTCCCAGCGCCGCGACCGCCGAACGCCTGGCGAAAATGCTGCCCGACGCCACGCTGATCGAATACAGCGGCGCCCCTCATGGGCTGACCGCAACCCATGCGGACCGGCTGGTCGGCGACCTGCTGGAGTTTCTGCGGCAGGCGTGAAGTCATGCCACATGGTGAGACATGGTTTCGCGCCGCATTTGTATTTTATTTTAGGAACTTATCAATTCAAGAAAGGCTGTTGGCCGGGTTATCGTGAGGCATTCAGCCGTTTGACAGGACAGCCTTGCCAATGACCTTGTTTCAACTGTTTCGCACCGCAGCTGCCATCGGCCTGACCGCCCTGGCCGCTGCCTGCGGCACCACCTATGAATTGCCCGGCGTGGACGACAGCGTGAACGCGCGCGCCACCGCCATGTTCGCCGAGGCGAAGGCAGCCGCGCCCCGCAGCCCTGCCAGTCCCGCCCTCGCGCAGGCGCGCTTCCAGCGGGTCGCATCCCGCATCCAGCCTGTCGCGGAAAACCTGTGCAAGGCCGAACTGGCCCGGAAGGGCGCCGATTGCCGCGTCAAGCTGGAACTGGATCGGCAGATGGCCGAACCGAACGCCTATTTCACCTATGGGGGCCCAGGCACCAGCGATCCGGTGATCCGCTTTACCGTGCCGATGCTCCAGGATGTCGAAAGCGATGACGAGGTTGCCTTCATCCTGGGCCATGAATACGGCCATCTAATCGGTCAGCACATCGTCAAGCAGCAGCAACAGGCCGTGGCGGGGGCGCTGATCCTGGGGGCGCTGACGGCCTATGCCAATGCCGAGGCTGCATCAGCGGGCCAAAGCTATGACCCCAACGCCGTCGGCCGGAACATGGAAATCGGCGCGGCGGTCGGCCAGAAGGCCTATTCCCAGACCTATGAACTGGAGAGCGACATGCTGGGCACACGCATCGCGGCTGCCGCAGGCTATGATCCGGTCAAAGGCGCGAAATACTTTGCGCGTGACAAGGCGGCGCGATCCCAAACCGGGCAACTGTCGTTCTGGGGAACGCACCCGGCCGATTCGAAGCGCCTGGCGGTTGTGCTGGCGACTGTGGACCAGATGAAATCCCGAAAACCGTCCGGGGCCGAGTGACCGATCCCCGCCCTGTCCGGGCGGGGTTTCCTACGCCCTGCGCCACTGCGACACGCAGGGAATCTTTTCCCGGTCGCAGCGGTCGGCGTATTTGCGGGCGATTTCCTGGACCTCGGCCAGCAACCCGTCCTGCAACTTGATCGGCTCCAGCCCCAGGCCCAGGAAGCGGTCGTTGGCGACGTGGAGGTCGTTCTCGTCCGCCTCGTTGCGGGGGTTCTTGAGGAAGGCCACCTCGACCCCGGTCTGGTCGGCGATCATCCGGGCCAGGTCGCGGACGCGGTGGGTTTCGGTCATCTGGTTCAGGATGTTCACCCGGTCGCCACGCGCGGGCGGGTTCATCAGCGCCAGTTCGATGCAGCGGCAAGTATCCTGGATATGGATGAAGGCGCGGGTCTGGCCGCCCGTGCCATGCACCGTCAGCGGATAGCCGATGGCCGCCTGCATCAGGAAGCGGTTCAGCACCGTGCCGTAATCGCCGTCATAGTCGAAGCGGTTGATCAGCCGGTCGTCCAGGCGCGTTTCCTCGGTTTGGGTACCCCAGACGATGCCCTGGTGCAGGTCGGTGATGCGGACGCCGTCGTTCTTGTTGTAGTAGAAGAAGAAAAGCTGATCCTGGGTCTTGGTCATGTGATAGATCGACCCCGGATTGGCGGGATACAGGATTTCCTGCCGGTGGGGGCCGTTCTCGGTCTCGATCACCACGTCCAGATAGCCTTCGGGGATCTTCATGCCCGCCGTGCCATAGCCATAAACGCCCATGGTCCCCAGGTGAACCAGGTGGATGTCCTGTCCGCTTTCGACAATGGCGGCCAGCACATCATTGGTGGCGTTCAGGTTGTTGCTGACGGTATAGCGCTTGTGCCAGCTTGATTTCATCGAATAGGGCGCGGCGCGCTGTTCGGCAAAATGGATCACCGCGTCGGGCCGTTCGTCTCGCAGCAGCGTCAGCAGGCGGTGGTAATGTTCGCCCACGGTGAAGTTTTCCACTCGGATCTGGTGGTTGGTCAGTTCATGCCAAGCGCGGACCCGTTCGCCCAAGGGGCGGATCGGGGTCAGGCTGCTGACCTCAAGTTCCACGTCGATCTTGCGGCGCGACAGGTTGTCCACGATGATCACGTCATGGCCGCGCGCCGAAAGATGCAGCGCGGTCGGCCAGCCGCAGAAACCGTCTCCGCCCAGAACGATGATCTTCATGAACCTGCCTTTGATAGGACCGCGTTTCGCCGCCTTGTAGAATGACGGCATGGCGGATGCCATAGCTGCCACGCCACTGACATGCGGCTGTCGCAATCGGCCGTCTGTCAGCCGCGCGGGTCGATCAGCCGGGCCAGCACCGCGTCGCGGGTGATGCAGCCGCCGCCCTGGACGGGCAGGGCGGTCCGGTCCGACAGCAGGCCCATCACCTGGCGCACCGGCATGTCACGCGGGACCGGATCGCCCGGCGCATCGCCCGGCTGGGCCACATCGGCGGCGGTCAGCACGCCAAGCGGGTTCATGTGGGCCACGAAATCGGCCACATAGGGGCTGACGGGATTGGCGATGATTTCCCGCGCCGTGCCGATCTGGACGATGCGCCCGCCCTCCATCAGGGCGATGCGGTTGCCCAGCTTGAAGGCCTCGTCCAGGTCGTGGCTGACGAAGATGATGGTGCGCTGCGTCTTGGCCTGCAGTTCCAGAAGCTCGTCCTGCAAGCGGGTGCGGATCAGCGGGTCGAGCGCGCTGAAGGGTTCGTCCATCAGCAGGATCGGCGCCTCGGTCGCGAAGGCGCGGGCCAGGCCTACGCGCTGCTGCATGCCGCCCGACAGGTCGCCCACCTTGCGTTCCGCCCATTCCGTCAGGCCCACGGTTTCAAGCTGCCGGTCCACGCGGGCCTTGCGGTCGGGGACAGACATTCCCGCCAGCTCCAGCCCCAGGCCGACGTTTTCGCGCACACTGCGCCAAGGCAGCAGGCCGAACTGCTGGAAGACCATCGCCACATGGCGCAGGCGGATGTCGCGAAGCGCGCGCTTGCCCGCCCCGCTGACCGAGATCATCTTGCCGCCGTCCCAGACCCGGACCTCGCCCCGGCAGACGTGGTTCAGCGCGTTGACCGCGCGCAGCAGCGTGGACTTGCCGGACCCCGACAGGCCCATCAGGACCAGGATCTCGCCCTGCCGGACGCTCAGCGAACAGTCGTGGACGCCAAGAACCTGGCCGGTCGCGGTACGGATTTCGCCGCGTTCCTTGCCCTGATCCATCAGCGGCAGGGCGGTTTCCGGGTGGTCGCCAAAAACGATGCTGACACGGTCGAATTCGACGGCGTTGGGAATGGTGTTCATCTGCGACCCTCCATCCGCAGCATCCGGTCCAGCAGGATCGCCACGACGACGATCACAAAGCCCGATTCGAAGCCCAGCGAGGTGTTCACGCTGTTCAGCGCCCGCACAACCGGCACCCCCAGGCCCGATGCGCCCACAAGCGCGGCGATCACGACCATGGACAGCGACAGCATGATCGTCTGGTTCAGTCCCGCCATGATCTGCGGCAGCGCGCTTGGCAGTTCCACCTTCCACAACAACTGGCGCGGGGTGGCGCCAAAGGCGGTCGCCGCCTCGACCAGGGCGGGGGGCGTGGAGGCGATGCCAAGCTGGGTCAGCCGGATCGGCGCGGGCAGCACGAAGATCACGGTCGCCAGCAGTCCCGGCACCATGCCGATGCCGAAGAAGACGATGGCCGGGATCAGATAGACGAAGGTCGGCAGCGTCTGCATCAGGTCAAGCACCGGCCGCAGCCAGGCATAAAGCCGGGGCCGGTGCGCGGCGGCGATGCCCACGGGCACGCCGATCGCCATGCAGACCAGGCAGGCGGCCAGCACCAAGGTCAGCGACTGCATCATCTCGTCCCAGTACCCCTGGTTCAGGACGAACAGCAGGCCCAAGGCGACCAGCAGGCAGGTCTTCCCATTGCGCTGCAAGGCCCAGGTCAGTCCCACGGCCAGCAGGATGAACAGCAGGGGATGGGGTGCCTCCAACCCCGCGAGGATCCCGCCGATCAGCCATTCCAGCGCGCCCGAGATCGTGTTGAACAGCCTCGCCGCATGGGCGTTCAGCCAGTCGAAGACGGACTTGGCCGTCCGCCCGACGGGTATCTTGTTGTCGGTTACAAGCGCCGTCAGCTGCTCCATGCGGTCTCCTTGGATATGGTTGGCGTGGGGGGCAGCCCGGCAATCAGCCGGACAGCGCCTCGGTCAGGGCGGCCTGCGCGTCGTTGCCGTCGAAGGTCGTCACGCCCTCCAGCCAGGGCGTCGCGGCATCGGGATTGGCCGTCAGCCAGTCCTTGGCGGCGGCCATCGGTTCCTGCCCGTCGTTCAGGATCTTGCCCATCACCTCGTTCTCCATGGGCAGGGTGAATTCCAGGTTCTGCAGGAACTTGCCCAGGTTCGGGCATTCGCTGACAAAGCCGTGGCGGGTGTTCGTGCGCACCTCGGCCCCGCCCAGGTCGGGACCGAAAACCTCGTCCCCGCCGGTCAGATAGGTCATTTCGAACTGGGCGTTCATCGGATGGGGTTCCCACCCCAGGAAGACGACCGGCTGCTTCGCGGCATCGGCGCGGGCCACCTGCGCCAGCATCCCCTGTTCGCTGGATTCGACCACCTCGAAGGTGCCAAGGCCGAACTTGTCGGTGGCCACCATGTCCAGGAGCAGGCGGTTGCCGTCGTTTCCGGGTTCGATGCCATAGATCTGGCCGTTCAGCGCGTCCTTGTGTTCGGCGATCTTGGAGAAGTCGGTAATGCCCAGATCCGCGCCCGCCTTGTTGGTGGCCAGGGTGTATTTCGCGCCCGTCAGGTTGGTGCGCACCGTGTCCACCGTGCCGGCGTCTCGATAGGGGGCGATGTCGGCTTCCATTGTGGGCATCCAGTTGCCCAGGAAGATGTCCACGTCGTCGGTGGACAGCGCCGTATAGGTCACGGGAACCGACAGAAGCTTCGTTTCGGTTTCATAGCCCAGCGCCTGCAACACGGTCGAGGCCAGCGCCGTCGTCGCAGTGATGTCGGTCCAGCCCACGTCGGACAGCACCACCTGGCGGCATTCATCGGGTTCGGCTGCGGCGGCAGGACCGGCAAGGGCCGCGCCGATCACCAGCGAGGCAGTCAGGCTTTTGCGGATCATGCAAAACTCCCTGTTCTTGATTGGTTGATCAATTAACGGTACACGGGCTTCAAATGGCAACAGTTTCTTTCACACAGGTGCAACCTTGCCCAAGATTGGCGCCGAGCCTATCCGAAAAGCCGCGTTAATCAACGCCACGATCTTCGAGGTCGGGCGAACGGGGTCGCTGGACGTGACGGTGGCGCAGATCGCCCGGCGTGCGGGCATGTCGCCTGCGCTTGCGCATCACTATTTCGGATCGAAGGAACAAATCTTTTTATCCGCAATGCGTTACATCCTGCGCACCTATGGCCGGTCGGTGGCTGAACGCCTGCCCGGACATGGCAAGCGCGGGCGGCTGGACGCCATCGTCCATGCCAGTTTCGCGCCGCAGAATTTCCAGCGCGAAACCGTCAGCGCCTGGATCAATTTCTATGCATTGGCGCTGATCAACCCCGAGGCCGCGCGCCTGTTGCGCGTTTATCACAAGCGATTGCGGTCGAATCTGGTCTTGGCGCTGCGCCCCCTGGCCGCCGATCCGGTCCGCGTGGCTGAAACGGTAGGGGCGCTGATCGACGGGGTTTACCTGCGCGCGGTCCTGATTCCCGGCGGCGTCGAGGCCAAGGCCGCCGAAAAGCTGATCTTCGATTACCTGGACGAGGTTCTGTCGTGACCCACAACGCCCAACCCGCAGCCAGCCTGTTCATTGGCGGCGCCTTTGTCGAGGGCGAGGGCGCGGCATTGCCCGTGTTCTACCCCTATACCGGCGAGGAGATCGCCTCGCTGCGCGAGGCATCGGCGAATCAGGTGGCGCTGGCCTGTGCGGCTGCCGCCCGCGCGCAGCCGGAATGGGCCGCGATGGCGCCCGCCGACCGAGGCCGTGTCCTGTCCCGCGCCGCCGCCATCATCCGCGAGCGGAACGAGGAACTGTCGCGCCTGGAAACGCTGGACACTGGCAAGCCGATCCAGGAAACGCTGGTGGCCGACTGGGCGTCTGGCGCCGCCGCGCTGGAATATTTCGGCGGCTTGGCCGCGACCGTGACCGGCCAGATGATCCCCCTGGGCCGCGACTGGGCCTATACCCGGCGCGAGGCCCTGGGCGTCTGCGCGGGTATCGGCGCCTGGAACTATCCCAGCCAGATCGCCTGCTGGAAAGCCGCGCCCGCGCTGGCCATGGGCAACGCGATGGTCTTCAAGCCCTCCGAGGAAACGCCGCTGGGCGCCCTGAAGCTGGCGGAAATCCTGATCGAGGCCGGTGCCCCTGCGGGCATCTTCAACGTCGTGCAGGGGCGCGGAGAGGTCGGGGCCGCACTTGTGACCGATGCGAACGTCGCCAAGGTGTCGCTGACCGGATCGGTACCCACCGGCCGCCGCGTCTATGCCGCCGCCGCCGAAGGGATGCGCCATGTCACGATGGAGCTTGGCGGCAAGTCGCCGCTGATCGTCTTCGACGACGCCAGCCTTGAGGACGCGGTCGGCGCGGCGATCCTGGCGAATTTCTATTCCTCGGGGCAGATCTGCTCCAACGGGACGCGGGTGTTCCTGCAGCAGGGGATCGCTGAACGGTTCCTGGTCCGGCTGGCCGAACGGCTGGCAACGATCCGCACGGGCGACCCGCTGGACCCGGATACCCAGTTCGGACCGATCATCAACGGCACGCAGGCGGCCAAGATCCGCGCGGCCATCGCGGCGGGCCAGGATGCAGGCGCGCGGCTGGTCTGCGGCGGCGCGGGCGAGGGGGCCTTTGTCCCGCCCACCGTCTTTGCCGACGCCACTGACGAGATGCTGATCACCCGAGACGAAATCTTCGGCCCGGTGATGACCACGCTGACCTTTACCGATGAGGCCGAGGCCGTGGCCCGCGCCAATGCCACGGGCTTCGGCCTGGCAGCGGGGGTGTTCACGCAAGATTTGACCCGCGCGCATCGCGTTGTGGCGGCCTTGGAGGCGGGCACCTGCTGGATCAACGCCTATAACCTGACCCCGGTGGAAATGCCCTTCGGCGGCGTCAAGATGTCGGGACTGGGGCGCGAAAACGGGACCGCCGCCATCGAACATTATTCGCAACTGAAGACCGTCTATGTCGGCATGGGCGCCGTCGAGGCGCCATACTGAGGGGGATGCCATGAGTGCTGATTACGTCGTCGTCGGCGCCGGTTCCGCCGGATGTGCGCTGGCCTATCGCCTGACCGAGGCGGGCCACAGCGTCACCCTGATCGAATACGGCGGCAGCGACATCGGCATCTTCATCCAGATGCCGGGCGCGCTGTCCTATCCGATGAACATGCCGCGATACGACTGGGGATTCGCGACCCAACCGGAGCCGCATCTGGGCGGGCGCAGGCTGGCGACGCCGCGCGGCAAGGTGCTGGGGGGATCGTCGTCGATCAACGGCATGGTCTTCGTGCGGGGGCATCGCAAGGATTACGACCACTGGCGCGACAGCGGCGCCAGCGGCTGGGGCTATGACGACGTGCTGCCCTATTTCAAGCGGATGGAAACCTGGCACGGCGGCGCGTCGGAATGGCGCGGCACCGACGGCCCGCTGCATGTGACGCGGGGAAAGCGCCGCAACCCGCTGTTCAACGCCTTCATTGAGGCTGGGCAACAGGCGGGCTGGCCCTATACCCCCGACTACAACGGCGAAAACCAAGAAGGCTTCGGGCCGATGGAAGCCACGATCTGGCAGGGCCGCCGCTGGTCCGCCGCCAATGCCTATCTGCGCCCGGCCTTGAAGACCGGCCGCCTGACCGTGATCCGCGCCTTCGCCCGCCGCATCCTGTTTCAGGGAAAGCGCGCCTATGGCGTCGAGATCGAGCGCAAGGGTCAGATCGAGGAGATCCGGGCAGGGCGCGAAATCATCGTCTCGGCCAGTTCGATCAACACGCCGAAACTGCTGATGCTGTCGGGCATCGGCCCCGCCGACCACCTGCGAAGCCACGGGATCACGCCCTTGGCAGACCGGCCGGGGGTCGGGGCGAACCTGCAGGACCACCTTGAAATCTACATGCAGTACAAGGCGCTGAAGCCGATCACGCTTTATACCTATTACAACCTGCTGGGCAAAAGCCGTGTCGGGGTCGAGTGGCTGCTGCAGAAGACCGGGCTTGGCGCGTCGAACCAGTTCGAAAGCTGCGGCTTCATCCGCTCCTCGGAGGCGGTGGATTATCCCGACATCCAGTATCACTTCCTGCCGCTGGCCGTGCGCTATGACGGCAAGGCGGCGGCGCAGGGCCACGGCTTCCAGGCCCATGTCGGCCCGATGCGGTCGAAATCGCGCGGCACCGTCCGACTGGCGTCAAGCGACCCGGCCGCGGCGCCCGAGATCCGCTTCAACTACATGTCCCATCCCGACGACTGGGCGGAATTCCGCGCCTGCGTGCGCCTGACGCGGCACATCTTCGACCAACCCGCCTTTGCCGAATATCGCGGGGACGAGATCCAGCCCGGCGCCCCCGTCCAGACGGACGAGCAGATCGACGCCTTTATCCGCGACCACGCCGAATCGGCCTATCACCCCTGCGGCACCGCCCGGATCGGCGCCGCGACCGATCCCATGGCGGTGGTCGATCCCGACCTGAAGGTGATCGGCGTCGAAGGCCTGCGCGTGGCCGACAGTTCGATCTTCCCGCGCATCACTAACGGCAACCTGAACGGCCCGTCGATCATGGTAGGGGAAAAGGCCGCCGACCACATCCTGGGCCGCATCGCGCGCCCCGACCAAGACCGCATGGCCGCCGAATAGCCGCTTCTTCTTTGGCCAAATACCCCCGCCGGAGGCACCCGCCCGTGCCACTGGCGCGCGGCTGATGGGACGCGTCAGCCCTTGCCCTCGCGCGCCGCAGCGACGGCGGGTTCCAGCCCGGCTGCGGGCATCCCGCGCAGCAGGGTATCGCCGATCACGAAGGTCGGCGTGCCCATGATCGCCATGCGTTCGGCCAGTTGCCGGTTCTCGCGCAGCACGGCGCTGACGGATTCTGTGTTCATGGTGTTCAGAACCTCGTCCCCGTTCAGACCGATATCGGTGGCGATCTCCTGCAAGACCTCGGGCGAGGGCGCGCCGCGCAGGGCGATCAATTCGTCATGGGCCTTGCGGTAGGCCTCGTCCCCGCCGATCTGCTTGACCGCCACGGCGAACCGGGCGGATGTTTCGCTGTCCGGCCCCAGGATCGGAAACTCCTTCAGGATCAGCCGGATATTGCCGTCTTCCTCGACAATGTCATGGACCTGATCGTTGAACTTGCGGCAGTAACCGCAGCGATAGTCAATGAATTCGACCACGGTCACATCGCCGTCCGGGTTGCCGCCGACCCAGCTGTAGCCGTCCTGAAAGATCGCGTCATGGTTCGACGCCACCAGGGCCACGTCGTTTTCCGCCTCGGTCGCGGCGCGGCGTTCTTCCAGGACGTTGATGGATTCGACCAGAACCTCGGGGTTCGCCATCAGGTATTCGCGCACGGCATCGCCGAAGGCCGCCTTCTCGGCGTCGGACATGGCCGAAATGTCGAAGGCCATGGCAGGGGTCGCGGTCAGAAGCAGCGCGGCGATCAGGCGTTTCATCGAAATCCTCGTGGTCGGGTTGCTGCAAGCATGGCCCTTGCGGATCGCCTTGGCAAGAAATCCCCCCACAAAGCTGCGTGACCGGACCTGTCTAAGGGCCTTTCCGCGCGCGCCTTGTGCGCGTAAGACAGCGGAAAAAGACAAAAGGCCCCGAGGAGAGCATGAGGAAATCCGCCCGCGGACAGGTTGATCCGTTCATCGTCATGGACGTGATGGAGGCTGCCGCCCGCGCCGAAGCGCAGGGCCGCCACATCATCCACATGGAGGTCGGCCAGCCGTCCACCCCCGCGCCCGAAGGCGCGCGCCGCGCGCTTGCGGCCGCCCTGGAACAGCCGCTTGGCTATACGGTCGCGCTTGGCCTGCCTGCGTTGCGGCAGGGGATCGCGGATCTGTATCGCCGCTGGTATGGTGTCGATCTGGATCCGGCGCGCGTGGTGGTGACGCCCGGCAGCAGCGGGGCCTTCATCCTGGCGTTTTCCGCGCTGTTCGACGCGGGCGACAGGGTGGCCATGGGCTATCCCGGCTATCCCAGCTATCGCCAGATCCTGCGGGCCATGTCGCTGGAGCCGGTGGGCATCCCGACCCGCCCCGAAAACCGCTATCAGCCGCGTCCCCAGGATCTGCCGGACAGTTGCGCGGGGCTGATCCTCGCCTCGCCCGGCAATCCGTCGGGCACGGTGCTGCGCACGGATGAATTGCGCGCGCTTTCCGATGCCGCGAAGGCCAGGGGCATGGCGCTGATTTCCGACGAAATCTACCATGGCCTCGGCTATGGCGACCGCTGCCATTCCGCGCTGGAGGTGACGGACGACGTGTTCGTCATCAATTCCTTCAGCAAGTATTTTTCCATGACCGGCTGGCGCGTCGGCTGGATGGTCGTGCCGGAAGATCACATCCGCACCGTGGAACGGCTGGCGCAGAACATGTTCATCTGCCCGCCCCATGCCAGCCAGGTCGCGGCACTTGCCGCGCTGGACTGCACGGATGAGGCCGATGCGAACCTGGCCGTCTATGCCGAAAACCGCCGGCTGATGCTGGAGGGGCTGCCCAAGGCGGGCTTCGACCGCATCGCGCCCCCGGAAGGGGCCTTCTACATCTATGCGGACGTGTCGCACCTGACCGACAATTCGCTGAACTTCGCGGCCGAGATCCTTGAAAAGGCAGGCGTCGCCGTCACGCCTGGGCTGGACTTCGACCCCGAACGGGGCGCACGGACGCTGCGCTTTTCCTATGCCCGCGCCACCGCCGACATCGCCGAGGGCCTGCGCCGCCTGACGGAGTTCATGGCCGCGCGATGAAATGGCTGGCTCTGATCCTGGCGCTGCTGTCGCTGCCCGCCTGGGCGGATGAACCGGCGCGGCTGGATCTGGGCGGATCGGCCCTGGTCGCGACGGGGCGGGGATGGGGCGGGCCGAAGCCGCTGGAATTGCGGCTGGCGCTGACGAAGCCCGTGCCCTACCGGGCCTTCCTGGTCGGCGATCCGGTGCGACTGGTCGTGGATCTGCAGGGCGCCGACCTGGGTCTTGCGCACCCGCAGGACATGTTCGGCGCGGATCTTTCCCCGGCGATCCGCTGGGGCAGGGACC
This sequence comes from Paracoccus sp. SSK6, assembly GCF_039770665.1. Classification (NCBI taxonomy): domain Bacteria; kingdom Pseudomonadati; phylum Pseudomonadota; class Alphaproteobacteria; order Rhodobacterales; family Paracoccaceae; genus Paracoccus; species Paracoccus sp. SSK6. The sequence goes on from NZ_JBDPNJ010000007.1 coordinate 28,373, forward strand.
ATGACGGCTGGTCGCGCATCGTGGTCGAACTGCCCGGCCCCTATCGCATCGACAGCGCGGGGCAAAAGGTCGGGGCCGCGCTGTCCCAGATCACGGTGGCCTTGGTGCCGGTCGTCGCCAGGGACTTCGCGCCCCGTCCCTCGGCCACGGCGGCGCTGCGCGGCCTGCCCGATCCCGCCGACCCGCCGCAGCCCGCGCCCGACGACCGCTTCACCGTGGTCCTGGATCCCGGCCATGGCGGCCACGACCCCGGAGCCCTGGCCGAAGGCGAGGCCGAGGCGAACCTGGTCCTGGTCTTTTCGCTGGAACTGCGCGCGGCCCTGCAGGCGCGGGGCGTCGATGTGCAACTGACGCGGGGCGACGACAGCTTCGTGTCCCTGGAAGACCGCATGACGGCGGCGCGGCAGGCGCGGGCGGATCTGTTCATCTCGCTTCACGCCGATGCGCTGCCGCAGGGGCAGGCGGCGGGGGCCACGGTCTATGTCTGGAACCCCGCCGCCGATGCCCGCGCCTCCGAACAACTGGTCTTGCGGCACAGGCGCGACGACCTGCTGGCGGGGGTGGATCTGACGGGCCAGGACGATGCCCTGACGGGCGTGCTGATGGATTTCGCCCGCGTCGACACGCAGCCCCGGTCGGAACGCTTTGCCAACTGGCTGATTTCGCGCATGTCGCTGATGGGCATCGGGATGCACGGGCGGCCGGTGCAGGGGGCGACCTTTTCGGTGCTGAAATCGCCGGACATTCCCTCGGTCCTGCTGGAACTGGGCTTCATCTCGGACCACGACGACCGGGCGAACCTGCTGAACCCCCAATGGCGCGAGCGCATGGTCCGGGTCGTGGCCGAGGCCATCACCGGCTGGGCGCGGGACGAATCCGCGCGGTCCACGATGCTGCGCCAATAAGCGCGTCATCGCCCAGTGTTGTTTTGACCGCACCGGAACGCGTCGCTATAGGGGGTGCGATTCCACGAAAGGCCGTTCCCACTTGCTGCGCAGCATCCTGTCCTTTTTCGGTGCCATCTTCTCGTGGTTCGTCACCGCGAGCTTTTTCATCGCGCTGACGCTGGGCGCGATCTTCTGGATCTATTCGCGCGACCTGCCCAGCCACGAAACCCTGGCCCAGTACACGCCCAAGACCATCAGCCGGATCTATTCGGGCGAGGGGCGCCTGATCGACGAATTCGCCGAGGAACGCCGCCTGTTCGTCCCGGTCGAGGAAATCCCCGACCTGGTCAAGCACGCCTTCATCAGCGCCGAGGACAAGAACTTCTACAACCACCCCGGATATGACGTGCGCGGCATCATCGGCGCGGCGTATCAGGCCGTGGCGTCGCGCGGGTCGTCGGTGCGCGGGGCGTCCACGATCACGCAGCAGGTGATGAAGAACTTCCTGCTGTCCTCGGACCGCAGCCTGGAACGCAAGGTCAAGGAACTGATCCTGGCGTCGCGGCTGGAAAGGACGCTGTCCAAGGACCAGATCCTAGAACTGTACCTGAACGAGATCTTCCTGGGCCAGAACAGCTTCGGCGTTGCCGCCGCCGCCCAGACCTATTTCAACAAGTCCCTGACCGAACTGGCCCCGCACGAGGCCGCGATGCTGGCCGCCATGCCGCAGGCGCCAAGCACCTATCACCCCGTCCGCGCCAAGGACCGCGTGACCGAACGGCGTAATTATGTCCTGCGCGAGATGTGGCAGAACGGCTATCTGGACGAGGCGACCTATCAGGCCGAGGCGAAGCTGCCGCTGAGATCGGTGCAGAACGGCGACTTCCCGGCCTTCCGCAACCAGCTTCCGCCGCGCGATTACTTCACCGACGAAATCCGCCGCCAGTTGTCCGCCCAGTTCGGGAACGAGGAATTCTTCGGCGGCGGCCTGACGATCCGCGCTACCGTGGACCCCGGCCTGCAATCGGCCGCCGCCGACGCCCTGCGCGAGGCGCTGGAGGATTACGACCGCGGCACCGGCGTCTGGCGCGGCACGCGCGAGACGATCCTGGCCGACCAGTTGACCGACGAGGCCGCCTGGCGCGGCGCCCTGTGGCAGGCCAAGGTGCCGCGCGACATCCCCGGCTGGCACCCCGCCGTCGTGCTGGAGGTCGGCCAGACCGACGCCCGCATCGGCATCGAGGGGATCGAGGAGGACGCCGACGGCCACTGGATCCCCGCCAAGGACGTGCAATGGGCGCGCAAGCGCGGCCCCGACGGCAGGCTGGGTCCGCGCGCCCAGGTCGCGGGCGATCTCGTGTCGGTGGGCGACGTGGTGCTGGTCCGTGCGATGACGCAGGACAGCGACGGCAGCTTCATCCGCTGGACCCTGCGCCAGGTGCCCGAAATCCAGGGCGGCTTCATGGCCATGGACGTGAACACTGGGCGCGTGATGGCGATGCAGGGGGGATTCAGCTACCAGTCCTCGGTCTTCAACCGAGCGACGCAGGCGCAGCGCCAGCCGGGATCCAGCTTCAAGCCCTTCGTCTATGCCGCCGCGCTGGACAACAACTATACCCCCGCCACCATCGTCGTGGACGAGCCGATCCGCATCGACACGCCCTATGGGCTGTGGGAGCCCAAGAACTCCAGCGGCAAGCATTACGGCCCGACGCCCCTGCGCACCGGCATCGAGATGTCGCGGAACCTGATGACCATCCGCATCGCCCAGGACATCGGGATGGAGCGGGTGGCCGAATATGCCGAACGCTTCGGGGTCTATGACGACCTCAAGCCCTTCCTGGCCAACGCCCTGGGCGCGCAGGAAACCACGCTGTTCAAGATGGTCGCGGCCTATGCCATGTTCGCCAATGGCGGAGAGCGGGTCGAGCCCACGCTGGTGGACCGCGTGCAGGACCGGCGCGGGCGCACGATCTATCGCCACGACCAGCGGATCTGCGAAACCTGCGGCCAGCAGGCGCTGCCGGCGGGGCAGGGGCCGGTGATCGACAGTTCCAACCGCGAACGGGTGATGGACGCGGTGACGGCCTATCAGCTGACCTCGATGCTGGAAGGCGCGGTCAAGCGCGGGTCGGGCAGCGGGGTGAACCTGCCGGTGCCGATCGCGGGCAAGACGGGCACGACGAACGACGCCAAGGACGTGTGGTTCATCGGCTATTCGTCCAATATCGTCGCGGGCTGCTATCTGGGTTACGACCAGCCGCGCACGCTGGGCAGCAACGCCTATGGCGGGACGCTCTGCGTGCCGGTCTTCAACGCCTTCATGCGCAAGGCCGTGGCCGAGTTCGGCGGCACCGATTTCGCGGTTCCCCCCGGCGGCTACTGGGTCAAGATCGACCGCGCCACCGGCCAGCGGCTGTCGGACGATGCGTCGGGGCCGAACGTGATCGCCGAATATTTCCGCGACGGCACCGATCCCGACTGGGGCTCTCCGCTGATCGTGTCGGGCTTTGGCGACGGCCCCGTCGCCCTGCCATGGGAAGCAGGCGCCAGATCGGGGGCGGGCACCGCCATCACCACCTCGACCGGGGAACGCAAGGTGATCCCGCGCCAGACCGATTTCGGGACCATGTCGTCGGGCGGGCTTTACTGATCCCCGTCGCCGCTCGGCTTCGGGCCGCGATCCGGCCCCGTCACCTTGTCCTTCAAGGGTTCAGCCATCAGGCGCACAAGCCACAGGACCACAAGGGCAAGGCCGGTCCCCATCACCGCCAGCGATCCGTCGCCCGTGCCGCAGGCCAGTCCGATGGCCCCCGCCAGCCACATCGACGCGCCCGTCGTGACCCCGCGCACGGTGCGCCCGCTGGTGATGATGGAGCCGGCGGCCAGAAAGGCCACGCCCGCCGTCACTGCCTCGATCAGGCGCAGGGGATCGACGCGCAATGTCTCGGGATCCTGGGCGGGGAAATGCGTCAGTTCCATCGCCACCAGGGTGAACATGCAGGCGGCGACCGCGATCAGCATATGCGTGCGCAGTCCGGCGGATCGCGCGGTGATTTCCCGTTCCCATCCGATGGCGGCGGACAGCAGCAGGGCCAGCACCAGCCGCGCGAAGGCGGCGGGATAGGTGATCGTCTGCAAGGGCGCGAACAGGTCGACGAAGGGGGCGGCTAAGCTGGGCATGGCATGATGGTTTGATGATGCCTGACCGAACGCCCCGCCCGCGCATCCGGTTGCCGCGCCCTTGCCGGGCGGCTTCTCGCGCGTTATCACCCCTGACCTGACGCCAGCCTTAAGGATCCCGCCCATGCGCGCCGAGACGCAGTCCACCATCGAGGCCATCAAGCGTTCGTTGACCCTGCTGGGCCAGCGGATGGACTGGCAGACCGCGCCCCACCGGCTGGAGGAGATGAACGCCATGATCGAGGCGGGCGACCTGTGGTCCGACCCCGCCCGCGCGCAGAAGCTGATGCGCGAGCGCCAGGCGCTGTCGGACGCGATCGAAACCTATCGCCGCATCGACGGGGATCTTTCGGCCAATGCCGAGATGGTCGAACTGGCGGAAGAGGAAGGCGATCCCGAACTGGTGGCCGAGGCCGAGGCGAACCTGAAATCGCTGGCCGAACTGGCCGCGCAGAAGGAACTGGAGGCCCTGCTGAACGGCGAGGCGGATGCCAACGACACCTTCCTGGAAATCAACGCGGGCGCGGGCGGCACGGAAAGCTGCGACTGGGCATCCATGCTGGCGCGCATGTATGTCCGCTGGGCCGAGAAGAAGGGCTACGAGGTCGAGCTTCTGTCGGAAACCTCGGGCGACGAGGCGGGCATCCGCAGCGCGGCCTACAAGATCAGCGGCCACAACGCCTATGGCTGGCTGAAATCGGAATCGGGCGTGCATCGCCTGGTCCGCATCAGCCCCTATGACAGCGCGGCGCGGCGGCATACCTCCTTCAGTTCGGTCTGGGTCTATCCGGTCGTCGATGACAATATCGAGATCGACATCCCCGACCGCGACATCCGCATCGACACCTATCGGTCCTCGGGTGCGGGCGGGCAGCACGTCAACACTACCGATTCTGCCGTGCGCATCACCCACCTTCCGACCGGCATCGTGGTCACGTCGTCGGAAAAGTCCCAGCACCAGAACCGCGCCAACGCCATGGCCGCGCTGAAATCGCGCCTCTACCAGATGGAACTGGACCGCCGGAACGCCGAGATCAACGCGCAGCACGCCGCCAAGGGCGATGCGGGCTGGGGCAACCAGATCCGCTCCTATGTCCTGCACCCCTATCAAATGGTCAAGGATCTGCGCACGGGCGAGGAAACCAGCGACACCCAGGGCGTCCTGGACGGCGACCTGGATGCCTTCATGGCGGCGACCTTGGCCCTGGACGTGGCGGGCAAAAGCCGGGCTGAGGCCAACGCCGAGGATTGATCCCCGCCGCCGTTCCCGTCTCGCTCCCCGTGGACCGCGCGCGCTTTCCCGCTATGCTGCGCGGCAAAGCGAGGACCGCGATGGACGAAAAGCACATCAACCTGGCCTTGCAGGGCGGCGGCGCGCATGGTGCCTTCGCCTGGGGCGTGCTGGACCGCCTGCTGGATGAGGATTGGCTCACGATTTCCGCCATCACCGGCACCTCGGCGGGCGCGCTGAACGGGGCGGCGCTGAAGGCCGGGCTGTCGCGGCACAAGGGCGCGGCGGGGCGGCGCGCGGCGCGAGAGAACCTGGATTACCTTTGGGCACAGGTGGGCCAGATCAGCGACAACCGGATCGTGCGCTGGATGCATTCGCTGATGCCCGTGCCGCGCGGGATGGACCGGCTGACAGAACTGTTCTCGCCCGCCGCATGGCTGGACAACTTGACGCGCCTTTTCAGCCCCTATGACTATGGGCCGTTCTATGTGAACCCGCTGGGATCCGTGCTGCGCGAACTGCCCTGTCCCGATTTCAGCAACAGCCGTGGCCCGCAACTGTTCGTCGCGGCCACCAATGTGCGGACGGGGCGGATCCGGGTCTTCACCAATGCGGCGGCGACGGTGGATGCGGTCATGGCCTCGGCCTGCCTGCCCCACCTGTTCCGCGCGGTCGAGATCCCCGATCCCGTGACCGGCAGGCTGGAGGCCTTCTGGGACGGCGGCTTCGCCTCGAACCCGGCGCTGTTTCCATTGTATGACCACCGCCTGCTGCGCGACATCGTCATCGTGAACATCAACCCCCTGCTGCGCGAGGGCCTTCCCCGCACCCCGGTCGAGATTGCCGACCGCGTGAACGAGGTCAGCTTCAACGCATCCCTGATGGCCGACCTGCGCGCGATCAACTTCGTCAAGAAGCTGTTCGCCGAAGGGCACCTGCAGGACCGTGCCATGAAGAACCCGCTGGTCCACATGATCCTGGACGACGTTCTGATGAACGACCTGACGGCGCGCTCCAAGCTGATGCCCGCGCCCGGCCTGCTGGCGCGGATGAAGCTGGCAGGCCAGACCGCCGCCGACAGCTTCCTGCGCGACCACGCCGATGCGCTGAACACGCGCGACACGGTCGATCTGCCTGCACTGTTCGCGGGTTCGGGCATCGTCGGCTAGCATGGCGAAATGGACACTGGCCAAGGCACCCGCAGGACGCTAGAAGGCATCCGGCGGGCGGTTAGCTCAGTTGGTAGAGCGCTTCGTTTACACCGAAGATGTCGGGGGTTCGAGTCCCTCACCGCCCACCACTTTTCAAGCATTTAGTAGATCAGTCTCGGGCCGTGTTCCCAATCTTGGGAAGCAGCAGCAGGGTTTCGGCGTTCATATGTTCCACTTCGGCACGCCGCGCATAATGTCTTGCCATCTTCTCGGATAGGTGCGGACATTCGGCGGCGGGACTCTCGCATGACCAGCATCCGCCAGATTGCCCGCGAGGCCGAGGTACAACCGTCCACGGTCCTGCGCTGGGTCAGGACGCGGCAGGTGCCGCGAATATAGCCCGTGAAGAAGATGTTTCAGGGCCGTTTCAAAAAACGTCGCGCTGCAAATTTCGGTGGCGGATACTGCAAGAATTCGTGCCCGGCTACACGGGGCTTTTCAGTTACCCAGTGTTCCCCGAAAAACAAACAGGGCCTAGCTAATGCCAGCTAGGCCCTTGTTTTTGTTGGCTCCGGCGGTAGGGATCGGAGCTACTCTTTAATAAATGCCGCGAGATCAGGGCGTTGTGTTCGGCGGGTCGGCGGGGCCGTGTTACCTTTGTCACCTCACGATAGTTCTCCCGGCTGACGGTAGCAAGGACGACTAGACCACGAGTCACCGGATCCCTAGTATAGAGGACTCGCGCGGAGGTCCCATGCTGCAATCCACCAAAGTCCCCCATGCCATCCCCTACCAGGGGAGCAAGCGCGCCTTGGCGCCGTCGATCGCCGGATACCTGCCACATCAGATCGAGACGCTCTATGAGCCTTTCGCCGGTTCGGCCGCCATGACGATCTACGCTGCGCAGCATAAGATCGCCAAGCGCTTCGTGATCGGGGACAGTCTCCCCCAGATCGTCGATCTTCTCCGGGCTATCATCGAGGAACCGGACCGGACCGCCCGAACCTACCGCGAGGTGTGGGAAGGGTATGACGGTCAGGACTTGAAGTATTTCAACATGGTCCGGGATCGTTACAACCAGGACCGCGATCCGGTTGACCTGCTCTACATCATTGCCCGGTCTGTCAAGAATGCCGTTCGATTCAATAAGTCAGGTTCTTATTCCCAGTCCCAGGACAAGCGGCGTGCCGGAACCCGCCCGGAACGGATGCGGACGGAGATAGTGGCAATCTCCTCTCTTCTGAAAGGGAAGTGTGAGTTCCGCGTCGGGGATTGGACCGAGACCACGGCCGACGCCGGAGCGTGCGATTACGTCTACATGGATCCGCCGTATCACGGAACGTCTAACGGCGCCGACCTGCGCTACCATGCGCAGCTGACCAGGACCGACCTTATCACCGGACTTGAGGAACTGCTGTCGCGGGGCGTCCGATTTGCCTTGTCCTACGATGGGACGACGGGCGGTAGGGAGTATGCGCCGCCGCTTCCCGAAAGCCTGGGCCTGCGCCGCGTCATGCTGCACGCCGGTCGGTCCAGTCAGGCGACGCTCCAGGGCAAGGACGAGGAGACGGTTGAGAGTCTCTATCTGACGCCCGACCATCGAGAGCCGCGCCAGAATGCGCAGTATTCGGAAAGCCAGGCAGCACTAGCCTTCTGAGAGGATCCTCTTGGCTACATCCCGAACGTCCGCGCGTTCCTGATCGGCTCGATACTTGAGCCGGTCAAAGGCCGAGACGGAATCTCCCTGCCAGGTGAGCACCAGGCGGCGTTCCTCCTCCATTGCGATGTGATCGTAATCCTCAGGGAAGGCCCAGAAGCAACGGCGGCAAATGCCGGGATCGAGGATTTCCAAGAAGTTCCGGCAGTGCTCGCAGGACCACGACTTCGCGCGCTGGTTCGACGCGTCGATCAGCATGTAGTCGGCTGGGTCTCGGCTGTCGTCCCCCGCCACCTCATAGGGGATGCGGTGATCGATCTGCAGGTAGCGCGCTTTCATCCGCTCCCCGGAGATGTGATCCTTCTCGCCGTATGCCTTGACGAGTTCCTCCTTGAAGCCCTTCGAGAATACCTTGCGCCCACCGATGCGCCCGCCCTTGATTTTCGAGGGGTTTGCGAAGGTGTAGACCCCCATCCGTCGTCCCTCTGCATTGGTCGTAAACGACGTATCAAGAGGTATACCGTTCTCTCGGACATCTCGGGCAGCCCTCGGAGGGTGGTTGTATCCGTAAAGTTCCTTCAGTTCGTCCGTGGTTATTCGACCGTGCTGGATGATGTGGTCAATGACCGTCCTTGGTCGCTTGTCCGTTACCTTCTCGCATAGCTCAAGGATCCGCGGATCTATAGCGGCTGGCTTCGTCATGCTGGCTGTCCCTTTCCCGTTTTTTGTTATTCGTCTTCATGACGCTAAGGGGAACAGGGGCAACCTGGAAGCAAAAAGACCCGCCATCTGGCGGGTCTTCTGTCGCATCACGAGGAGAAAGGATAACCCTCGCTGCGACTGCTGGTGTTTTCCCTGCGAACGCACCGCCAGCTGGCGCCCCCAGCAGGATGACGCCCGCTGGCTTTACCCTCTCAGTATATCCTGATGATCACCACGGAGTGTGGCGCTCATGCGGTGGATCCGCGCGATCCTGATCAACCGGTGCAGCTCGTCGTAGCTGTGCGCTACCGCCTTTTGGACTCGCGCTTCAGCATCATGACCACCTGACCAGAGACGCCGCCATTCCGCCCGGGTTTGGCGGGCCTGCCTGCGCGCAGATTTCTCGATATCATCTATCGAGGGGATCTTTTCTTCCCGCAGGCCTTCACCCTCCGGGCCGTCGATCTCGCCGATGACGGCACGGGGGCATTCGTTAGAGGTGACCCATGCTGATGACCCTGTGGGCCCTTCGATGCCGGCGATGAACCGCCCGGTGGGGCTGTCTGGGCGCCGAAGTTCGAGGGACAGCCAGAATGTCGTGGCCCCGGAGGTGAGGCTGAGGATGGGCTGAACCTGATAAGGGGCGCCGCCAATGGCGACGCTCCTGATAGGGATGACGTCCGTCATGCTGACCGCCGTTCACGGAGGGGCCAGACGTAGTGTCGGTAGAGGCGGTCCTCCCGCACAATGTCCGGGTTCATGCTGTGAATATCACCAAACTGGAAGGCGCCAATATAGTCATACCCGGCCGGCGCATCCTCCTCATCAAAGGACACCCTCACGTCAAACAGGACGTGACCTCCTTCGATATCTGCCAAGGCATAGATATGGACCGGGGTCTCGTAGCTGGTGCTTTCTCCCCGGCAGCCTAGTCGGTAAGCTGCAGGCCCGAGAGACGACCTGACGGCCGCCCTGAGAGACCTGAGGTCTAACGAATAGCCGGGAGTATCGAGCCTCTTGTCCAGCGCGTGAAGATCGCTCTGTGCCTCGGGGTCAGCGCGATGGATGCGGCTGATGTCGAGCCAGTAGCCGTGCAGGCGCTTCTCTGAGCGAGCGCATTCGTGGAAGGGAGGCGTCCTCATGTCCGCACCTCATTCAGGCGGATAAGCACGCCCTCGGCATAGACCATATCCTGATCAGTCCAGACCTTGCCGGGGCTCCGCGCGCACTCAAGCACCCGACGCGCCAATTTGCGATCTGAGATGAGGCCCGAAGCGTTGATTGCGCGATCGATAATCCTGACCGCTTCTGCGTCCGTGCGGGCAGCCAGGGCGTCCGCTACCGGATCATCGTCCGTGATCGAGGGCACGGGCTCTTTGTCGCTCGACCAGTCGATGAACTCGAGCGGCACCATGCCATCGGGATATCGGCACGGGACGGGAGAACGGGCGGTTTCCAGAAGGTCAAGATGAGCTTGGACTTTCTGCATGAACGCCATGCCTTCCGGGCTCATCTCATGCGGCCTGTGCGTCATATGATCGTCGATGATCTGACGCAGTTCGTCGTCGTCCTGAGCGCCGAAAACCGCGCTGGTGAGATCCTCAAGCATTCTCTTTCCTCCTGAACCCGGCGGCCGGCCGGTGCGGCGGTCCCTTCGTGAGCCCGTCCATACTGCTGGGGTTCTCCGCCAGCAGTATGGCGAGGATCACGCGTCGTTCGAGAAGCTGATCCGCAGTTCGATATCTTCCATCCGACCCTCTTCCCCCTCGCCGGGCAGGCTCTCGATCTGGATGATCGCGGACAAGTCGGGATGCCTGTTGATCTTGTGAAGCGCGTGTATGAAGAGCATCCGAAGGTCCAAAAGCCGGAGATCTTCAGAAGCGAGGCACCGGAAACCCACGGACAACTCATCGCCCTTCGGGTCGTCGGCATAGAGCAGGTATGCCGTCAGATCTGAGTTCTCATCGGTATACCACTCACAGTCGATCTCCTCGCCGCGCTTGGCGGGGTTGAGATCGAGATAGAGGCCAAAAACGTCCTCGACGATTTCAGAGACCGTTTCGCGACCGCCCTTCGCGTCCTGCGCGATGGTCCGGAGGAGGTGGTCTTTCGGAAGGGTCAGCATGCAGTAGGTCCTTTCTGGAAGTCCGGCGGCCGGCCGGTCGGCGGTCTCGAGTGAGCCCGGCCAGACCGCCCCCCGGTTCTCCGTAGGGGCGGCAAGGCGAGGATCGCTCAGCCGAGTTGGATCAGCTCCGGATGCTTCCCGTAGGGCCTCCGCGCTATGAACCACGTCAAGGTGCCGAAGTGCTCCAGCACGGCGTCCCTGACCTCATCTGACCGATTGGCGGGGAAGCGGAACTGGTCACGGTAAATGCGGGCGCCGATCCCTTCTGCCCACTTCTTGAAGGACTCATTCTCCGGGACGTTCGAGAGAATCATCACGTCCTCGTATGTCGTCTCGAGTATGAGTCCGCGATCCGCCGCTTCCGCTTTAAGATCCCGGGTAGGGGTCTCATGTTCCCTGAAAGCCCGCACCGCCGCGGCCCCGGCCGCGTTATCGTAGACCATCCTCCTCGCCGCTTCCCTGACCTGATGGAGGGCGCTCTTGGCACCCGAGCAGTCGGCCACAACATTGATCTCCGGCTTCGCCTTCGACTTCTTGATCTTCTTCTTGAAGAGGCGGGCGGCGTCGGCGGCGCTATCGGGCGAACAGTCACCGTCGATCAGCCGATCAACAGCCTTCGCGAAGCGACGGACGGCGATCAGACGATCTTCGGGAACCCCGTGAACCTCCGCGCAGTGAGCCGCCGTCCTCGCTGCATGCATCTCCGGCCAGGGGTATGCCCTCGAGGGACTGCGGCAGGTCCGGACGGCCTCGGTTCTCTCATCCGCGGTAAACCTGCCAGCCCGATCAAAGGAACCCGGTGGGTTCGTGTTGCGGCTTTTCCGGCGGAAAAACTCTTCGCCAGCTTTGATCTCCGCCTCAGAATAACCGGCTAAGTCGGCCATAGTTTTCGCCAGCGAAATAGAAACGTCCACATTAGAAATGGCATTTCCTTTTGCATTTACCTTCGAATTAAACATCGCATTTCCTTTTCTATTTCCGAAACTGGTCACCGCGACCGGTCTCGTTCATCAGACATACTGCGATCCGAGCACCAATCAAGCACAAGTTTTGTTAAAATATTAAAACTAAACCAGTCAGTTAGCGCGTTTTCTCTTACAAATAAGAGGGAAACGGATAATCGGGGTAAGGGTATAAACTTTTTGTGTGCGACTATGTGTATAAAATGTGTTCAAGCGCGCTTGACTTATGGCTGGCGGACGATATTTGCGAATAAGGCGGGGGCCGGTGATAATAGGAGATATCAAATATGGCCGCGACACTCAGAGAAATGATCCGTCATATCGGCGGTGAAAATCAGGCTAAAGCGGCCAAGATCCTGGGGCTCTCGCGAACCACGGTCAGCGCAGCATATAATGGGGGGCAAGTTTCCCAGGCGACCGCGCGCAAGATCCGCTCTGGCTATGCGACGACGCTTAAAGAGGACGCTAAGAACGGGGCAAAAGTGGCCGAGATGACGGCAGGCACCTGGGCTGTTGGTCTCCCTGAAACGCGGTCTGCTGATCCTGAGATCAGGGGTGAGTGCGTCGTGTCGCACCTGCGCGAACCCGCTTTTTCGCTTCACGTCGAGATCCGCTACGGCAAGGATGCCGACGAGCCTGAAATGACGCTCACGCGCGTAACCGGGAAGAAGACCGGTCTCGGGGTGCTCGTGGAGACCGCACGTGAGAAGGCCCTTTCGTTCATATCTCGTCAGAACCTGGGAGAGCAGGATGTCCGGATGATCGGGCGTCTTCAGCGTCAGTATGCGGGCAAGGGGTTCAGTCTCAGAGAAGCAAGGTCGGCGAAATGGAGCGATCTGCTGCACACGATCGACGAACTTTCAGACGACGATCTGGAAGCTGCCCGCGGGGTCGCTGACCGCCTGGGGCAGGACGCCAAGGCACACCGGCGGGCGCTGGGCGACATGACAGACGGTGACAACGAGGCTTATGAAGCCGGCCGGGCGGCAGGTCTTGCTGAGATGCGGGAGCAGATCATCCGCGAGCTTCTCGCAGAGGGCCGCAGGTCGGAGATGAAGCCGGTCGGGATGCTGATGCTCAAGCGTCAAATTGCGGACCGGGACACGGTGCGCGGCGGAAGGAGGTCGGATCAGCAGGTCAATAAACAGATCGACGATTGGCACGCTGAAGTTCGTGAGGAGCTGCTCAAGGAAGGCATCGAGGTTAGTGTCTGCCTGATGCCTGAAGGCCTCGACTGGCCCACATCGCTTGCCGTCTCCTCGGCGATTTCGGAAGCCGTGGGCACTGTCGCAATCGCGTCTGGGACCCGTGCAAAACAGCAGATCGAGGAGGCTAAAGAGGCGGTCAAGACGGCCATCCGGTCTGTCGTAGTCCCGTCATCTTTCCGGGGAGATGAACAAGAAGGTGACGCACATGTCTGACATCCGCGACAAAATAGTGACAATCTCAGGTTTCAAGGGCCACGGTGCGGTCGCCAGGGCGGCCGAGAAATTGGGCGTCTCTCAGCGCACACTGCACCGCGCGATGACCTCGGGGCCCTCCGCAAAACTGCGGGAGATCATCGACGCCGCAGAAGAAGCGGCGCTGATGGAAATGGGATGCGGGAGCCGCGCTTACGAAGCAGAGCTGGCCGCTCATGCGAAGGCGATGGCCGCGTATGTGAAGCGGATCAAGGGATCCAGTCGGAAGGGATCTCCGGTCGAGGAGCAGCTGCGGACAGAGCGGATGCTCGGGTATGCTGACGCTCTGGTCCAGATGTGCAACAAGAAAAACCGGCGCGGCTGGCTCATGTATGTGATGAAGAATTTCGCGGCGCAGATCCAGCAGCCTGAGCAGCCGCGCTGACCTTCTTCCGAACCTCTTGGCAGGCCCCCTCATCGGGGGCCTTTCTCATTCTAGCGTGAGGTCCGGAAAACAGTCAGGGGACCCCGGAGGATCCCCTGGCGCGGTCGGCGTCTAGCCTGGCCCCGTGTCATCGACATGATGGATGATACCCGAATTTGGCGGTCAAGCCGGGGCGATCTCTATCCCTTCGAGAAGCCGGATCAGCGCGAGTGCGTCGGTCCCGTTCAGGTCGCCGGGAACGGGTCGGCAGAGCGGCTCCGGGGCGACGACGCGGAGATATATGATCCGGTCGTCGACGACGCAGGGCAGCACGTCAGTGCCGATGGGCGGGGTGGGGGTCAGCGCGATAGTCACAGTCTCACCCGAAGCTGTTTTGTGCTCCAGTCGCACGGTCTCTCCCGTCACGTCCAGGTGGTCAGCAAGACGGTCGATGGTCCGGCCGCCGGTGGCGCGAGAGAGACGCCGAAGGGCCTCGTGCTGAAGGCGGCCACGGGTGCGCCTGCGGAGAGACTCGACCTCGCCGAGATGGCCGGTCAGCGCGTCCATCAGGGCGCCCATCTCGGCTTTCAGGAGGACGGCTTCACGCGCTGTCGGGGGCGGGATTGGGTCTCCAGGACCGGCGCTGAGATGGCTTTCGATAATAGAAATGGAGTCGAGGACGAGGGTTAATTTTCGGTGATCTGGGTTGGCTAAGACGCGGTTCAATTTCCATTCCCTTTCGTTTCGGAAACGAGTTTCGCTTTCTCGTTCCGGAATTGACTTTGGTCGGAGAAGGTGACCTTTCCTTGGGTTCCGGCTTCCTGAAGGACGGCTTGGACGCACTGTCGGGCATGGGTGTCGGAGGCGTAGAGGGCCGCTCGGTAGGACTTCATGGCGGCGTCTCGGCGGCCCTGGTCGGCGGCTGGGTCGGACATGATGTCTTCGTAAAAGCGGAATGCGGACTCGGCTTCGAGAGCGAATAGGCGTGAGCGCTTGGCGATGTCCAGGGCGGTCATGCTGCACCTCGTTTCTTTGCGGGGACCTGAGCGTGGGAGAAGATCGTGACCATCGTCCGCTCGTTCATCGAACGTCGGCACCAGGCGCAGTGGCGGTGGCCGAAATTCGATGACAGCATCAGGTCGCCGCAGCGTTTGCAGTCTCTAACGCGCGCCTCAGGATGGATGACGTCGCTTAGGTCGGCTGTGCCAAGGACGCCGGCGACATCCTGCAGGGTCCGGTCTAGGGAGGCCGCGCACTGGGTCAGCGTCTTGTGCTCACGACGCAGGTCGAGCAGCTGCTGTAGCTCTGAGCGTGTCCAGGTGTGCGCCATGTCCGGGCCTCCTTCCTTTTCGAAAAGGATACGGCGGACGTGCTGGGCAGATGGTGGCGGTCGCATTTTCGTTGACCGGGATTCTGCGCGCCGAGTATCCTGCAAGCAGGCTTTTCAGGAGGTTATTGGGATGAAGTCTTTCTTGGTGGCGGCTGCGATCCCGGCGCTGGGCGTGGGCGTGGGCGCGGCGGAGGCGAAGCCGTCGAGCTGCAGCCTCGTCATCGCGGAGCGCGATGTTTTTGACGGGACCTGCGATTTTAACAGTGATCCGGACGGAAGCTTTCGGCTGACTTATGCGGGCCAAAATTACTTCGTCTACGTCAATGTGGTCGAGCCGGGATCGGCCAAAGGCTACTGGAACGGCTGGACGCAGGAATCCCGCGCACACGACGATCTCGGGACGCTGACGCGAGAGGAGAAAGATCCGGCGTGCTGGTCTAACGGGTATGCTCGGGTGTGCGCGCGCTAAATGACATAACCCTGGCCTGCGTCGGCCGGGGCTTGTTCGTGAGGAGTCAGCGGACATCGGCCATCCCGGCCTTGCGCTCTTGCCTAGCGATAGCCCTCCGAAGAGCGCGTGCGGCGGCGCGGTCAACGTCTTGGGCGGCGTAGGAGACTGTCCTGGGTCCTTGGACGGCCTTCGATCTGTCGCAAGCGATAAAAGCAATCATATCGTCCAGATCCTCCGAGGAGGACTTTGTGCTGACAGATGCCTGGTGCGTCTCGATGGTGATCGTGTCGTCCATCGTGCTGGTCCTTTCTGAAGGGGTGATCGTGTTCGGAAGGGGTATCGAGGCCTACTCGGGCGCTTCGTTGCGTTCGGCCTGCGCGGCCGCGGCGCGGGCGCCATCGATCTGGTGGATGGTGATCTCGACCGCAAAAGAGCCGACCAGCCAGCCGCAGAAGAGGAGTATGATGCCAAGGAGGATCGCAGCGGCGACAGGGTTGTCGTCGTCAGGATGCGGCATACTAGGGCCGAGGCAGGAGCATGAAGGGGATGGGGCGGGTCTGGTCGAAGACGGTCTTCTCGCCGCATAGGAATTAAAGGGGGACTACATACCTAACTAGCCAAAAAACTATTGCAGTCTTTGGCTAGTTAGGTTATCACGGCTCTACAAGGAGCCAGTTCATGCCCAACCCTGAAACGCTTTCGACCTTCCAATTCTTCCATCGCTTCCCCAATGAAGAAGCGGCTCGTAAGCATTTTGAAGGTGAGAGGTGGGGTAATCAGCCTGTATGCGGTCATTGCGGGTCTGTGGATGTGGTTGAGGTCAAGGACCACAAGCCGATGCCCTACCGCTGCAAGGATTGCCGCAAGCACTTTAGCGTCCGCACCGGAACCGTTCTGGCCGAAAGCCGCCTGCCGCTGCAAAAGTGGCTGCTGGCGATCTACATGCTCACCAGCGCCCGCAAAGGTATCCCTAGCACCCAGATGGCGCGCGAACTCGGCGTCACACAGAAAACCGCATGGTTCCTCGCACAGCGCATCCGCGAAACCTGGCTTAAAGACCGCGACGACCACATGGATGGTCAGGTGCAGGTCGATGAAACCTATGTTGGTGGCCGCGAAAAGAACAAACACGCCGCCAAGAAGCTGCACGCCGGTCGCGGGACTGTCGGGAAAACCGCTGTTGTTGGTGTTCGTTCAGAAACTGGCGAGGTCCGTGCCGTGGTCGTGGAAAACACCAAGGCCGCGACTCTTGAAAAGTTCGTTCGGCAGCACGCCCAGCATGGCGCTACTGTCGTGACCGACACACACGGGGGTTACATCGGCCTGTCGGGCGCGGGCTTTAACCATATCCGCATCAAACATTCGGCTGGTGAGTATATCCGTGACATGGCTCATACCAACGGCATCGAAAGCTTCTGGTCACGGCTCAAGCGCGGTTACATCGGCATCTACCACTACATGAGTGCCAAGCACCTGCAACGCTATGTGAAGGAGTTCTCTTTCCGCCACAACACCGCAAAGGTCGGCACCATGAATTTTATCGGAATGACAATCGACCGCATGGCAGGCAAGCGACTGACATACAAAGGGCTGATTAATGGATGACGACAAGAAAAACCTGATTGAACCGATCACTGATGGCACTTTTGATGATGTGGTCAATAAAATTGTTGGGGTGGCAGAAAAAAGCGAAGAGGACACCCCCAGAGCGCGATATGGCGGCATCCTAGCAATCAGTGACGTGCAGATCCCCTGCTACGTGCTGGAAGATGGAACGCGAGTAATTCATCAGCGCGGAATGGTCAGTTCTTTAGGAATGTCACGTGGCGGCAGTTCAAGAGGAGGCGGTGACCGTCTCGCGCATTTCGTCGCGCAAAAGACACTTTCTCCGTATGTTTCCAAAGAGTTAACGGAGGTGACCCAAGACCCTCTTCTGTTTCGTACTGACAAAGGTGCTCTTGCCTATGGGTATGACGCTACGGTCTTGGCGGATATTTGTGAGGCCATTCTCTCGGCTAGGGCAAAAGACGCTTTAAGCAAGCAGCAAAAACATATCGCGGAGAAAGCTGAAATTCTTGTTCGGGCATTTGCACGAGTTGGCATTGTTGCCCTCGTGGACGAAGCCACTGGATTCCAGACTAGTCGGGGGCATGATGCGCTTCGCTTGCTCTTGGAGCGATACATCGCAGATGGCTTGCAAAAATGGATACATACTTTCCCGGACTCGTTCTTCGCTGAGTTGGATAGGCTGTACGACAACGCTCCAACGACAGCGCGTTCGCGCCCGCAATACTATGGCCGCTTCATCAACAAGTATGTGTACGACCCTATCGAACACGGCTACGTAAAAGCTGAGTTGGACAAATTAAACATTACAGACGAAGGAAAGCGCCGCGCGAGGTTTCATCAGTGGCTTACAAGCGAAGGGAGAACAATTCTCACCCGCCAGATTGGCAAGGTGGAAGGCATGATGGAGATGTGCGGTGACATCGAACAATTTAAGGAAATGGTTAAGCGCAGGAAGGCAGTGACCGTTGCGCCATATTTGTTTGATGAGATGAACAGAATCATCGACTGAGGAACAAAACGGGACTCGACTCGCCAATGGAGACCCTCTTATAGTTCTAGAGACGGCTACCGTCACACTCCTTTGCACCCGAAACGCCCTTGATAGGCGGCGAGGGCGCAGGGTGCGCCTTCGGAGCGCTGGGCTGCTTCCCAGCATTCCATCAAGGAGGTGCCGCGATGGCAGCTTGCGCATGGCCGAAACCGGTGAGTGTATGCTCATATATCCGGTTTCGGTTTGGGAAATGGGAGCGTGTGGTTTCGCACTGCCGCTCGTATCCGTCTCGTTAACGGGTTGCAGCCCTAGAGACTCGTAAGAAGGCGTGTAGCCGTCACTTCTTTACTTAGGTTAGAATAACAAGCAGCGAGATGAACTGTCCAGCCTAACCGTTCTAGCCATCTTTGAGTAAGGGCGTAGCCGAATTTTTCTGGCTAGTTAAGTATGTAGCCCCCCACTTTTTGGCCTCATCAGCCATGAAATCCGCTATGCGCTGTCTATCACTCATGCGCAGACATATAGCCCGTCCGCGTGAAACGGCCGGTTGCGTTCAGGAAGTGGGATGATCCCCGGCCCTCATGAATAGCCTATGACGACATCGCGTCTGGAGGTGATCAGCGCCCCCTAGAAGTGACCCAAGAAATTTCTTGTGCCATTCTTGGGTCACTTTCTTGTCAACCCGTATACCCCTGAAGAACAATCACAATATCCTCTTCAGAAAGAATGACCCAAGAAGGACAAGAAATAGGAGTATATCCAGTTCTCACATCCCCATCCTCTCTCCTGAATATATATAGAGGGAATGCGGGATTTCTTGTGCCCCTTGGGTCACTTGGGTCACCTTTCGAAAAATTCTTTATTCAACAGGAGAAATGGTGACCCAAGAAGTGACCCAAGAATGGCACAAGAAACTTCTCGGGTCACTTTTGGCGCCTCTTGGGTCAGGATCGGGCTCTGACGCCTCGGCGAGCACGGCATTGCCTCCCGCTTCTCGAAAAGGGATCGCCACGACCCGACAGGGCGCCAGGAGGCATCATGGGACATGCAGATCGATATGGAGGTCCGATCCCATCGCCTGAAGAGGGCCGCAGACGCTGCCGAGGCCAAGGCCCGCAAAGCCGGCATGCGCGCGATCAACGACGCCGTCTTTGAGACCCGCAAATTGACGCCAACGCTGATGGCGTATTCGATCGACAGGCCTAACGCATACACCACAGGTGTCGATAACCAGTCCTCTGGCATCGAAAAGAACAGCGCCAGCCAAGGCCGCCTGGAGGCCAAGGTGGTGGATTGGGGAGATGGGGACGAGTCGTGGTCTCTCGGCTATCACGTGATCGACGGAGACCCGTCAACGGCTGAACCGTGGGATGTTCTCAACGAGATCCTCTTGCGGAGATACGAGACCGAAGACGGCCGCACCCTGGTTTGCCAGGCCGCATGCATCGACACTGGTGGGCATCACTCCAGCGCGGTCAAAGATTTCTGCGGCGCGCGAACCATGCGTCGCGTCTGGGGTATTAAGGGCGCGAACGAAGCGGCTGGTTCGAGGAAGGAAATCTGGCCCAAGGTAGCGTCCACTGCGAAAGGTGGCGGCAAGATCTTCCTGATCGGCACACAATCAGCAAAAGACAAAGTCGCTGATCATCTCGCGAAGAAGCAACCGGGACTCGGCTACATGCATATCCCGCAGGACGATCGTCCCGCTGCATGGATCGATTAACTTACCTCCGAGAAGCGTGTCGTTTTCTAACAGAACGGCCGCGCAAAGACGCAGTGGAAGCCGAAGAAAGTCGGCATCAGGAACGAGTCCCTGGACTGCCGCGTCTACGCGATCGCCGCGTTGGAAGGCCTCCGTAAGATCGGCGGAGGAGCCCTTCAAGCAGTCCTGCCCGCGAAGTCCATTGACGTGCCCTCACCCCTTCCTTCCGAAGAACCGGGCGACAGTCCGGCCCCGGCCATGGCACCGAAGCCCAGACCCGCAGCCTTGCGTCCGAAGCCTAAGCTTCGTCGCGGGCCGCCTAGATCAAGTATCTGGGGGAGGTAGCCCTAGCCGAATATTCCCTGATCTTCATCGTCCTGATCATCGTCGGCTTCTGGAAGACTCTCAGCGATAACGTGCGGTAGATGCTCACCTAACATCGTGATAAACGTAATGGTCAACTCAGTATCCGTCTTGTCGATGGGCCAAAGCGTTATGCCGGCCAAGGTCGGATTCACGTCAGCTTCATGGGCAATTTGGTTCCTTCTCTTCCATATGCTCTTGAGTTGCCCTTTCAGATCCTTCTCAGTGACCGCATCTGCAGCATCCCGACCGGCGTTAATGCGAGCGACTATCTTTAACCACGGCTTTTCGCAGTAACAGGAGAGTAGTTCGGCCAGTTTGGCTGGGTCGACAAAAGCCTTGAAGGAATTCGATTGGCGAATATGAGTAGCGGCGGCCGTTAACCGCTCCTCAGGAT
This sequence comes from Paracoccus sp. SSK6, assembly GCF_039770665.1. Classification (NCBI taxonomy): domain Bacteria; kingdom Pseudomonadati; phylum Pseudomonadota; class Alphaproteobacteria; order Rhodobacterales; family Paracoccaceae; genus Paracoccus; species Paracoccus sp. SSK6. The sequence continues at coordinate 48,898 of NZ_JBDPNJ010000007.1, forward strand.
CAGTTATTGTCATAACCTCCATTGGGAGGTTAATTTTTCGGGTTTTTGAGCCGTTCTGAAAACGGTGTTTCGCTTCAATGAGAGCCACCTCATGAGCGAAAAAGTCAAACGAGCTTACCGCCTGAAAGTAAGCTGACCTCAGAGCATCGTCATTTGCTGGATTATCTCGCCGAATAGCTGTCAATGCATCGTAAAGATCGATCAGCTGACGAGCCCTGTCCATTGCGTGCTCAAATGTCCGTATGGCGTCTCCAAATCGATCCATCTTAGAAAGTAGCCGTCATCGCAATAATTTTGGCTGCCCCTTGCTCAAATCCCTTTCGGACATCTTCGATTTTTTCAACATAGGTCTCTGCAACCTTACCCCGGAAGTTGGTATCTTGGTCTAGATCTATAGCAAAAACCGGTTTTGCGAGATCCTGAGCAGTCGCAATTAGACCGTCGAGTGATCCGATCTCCATAAGGAAATCTTCAGGAGGAGCGCCCGCGGTCTCATAGACCTCTTTAGGTAGAAGCATATTCGATCCTTTAAGGGCCGCAATCAGCTCTGTGGATTTTGTTTCAGCGAGCCGATCGAACCATTTTTGGAATGCATGGGTAGGTCGTGCCTCCTCATTGTTCCTGGATCTCTTGCGAAAGTTTTGAACCGATGAACCTAGATATTTTGGGGTTATATCAGGAAACGGATAATCGGCACCTTTAAGGATTGCATTACCTGCTGCTTTCCTGCCCCATTCAGCCCATTTGGGAAGTGTTCTGGCCAGGGAGCGCAATGCCATTGACGAGAATAAGTCTGGCGCCATTGGTATGATGAACGCGTCACTGGTCATGAACAAGTTCTGGTTGATCGCGCCCAAGCTTGGGCTCATGTCTATCAAGGCGAAATCGATGTCGTATCTATCCCCCGTCTTTTCGATAGCGTGATGCAGCGCACCAGGAATGTTCTGAAGGGCGGAGAGGGTATTGCTTAGCTCATGAGAAACTGCCAGCTGACTCTCATACTCTGATAGACCGACGTGCCCCGGCAACAAGAACAGATCGCTTCTCGAGGGGGACCGATAAAGTTCAGTCGCTTCGATCATATATGGTCTGGACTCAAAGGCTGGTCGGACGGCATCTCGGATGTTTCTGGGCTTCTGTGGCGACACACTTTCGAAGGGATAATCCTCCGTATCCATGTCGCCAAGGAAGACGCCGGTCAGATTGCACTGAGGATCACAATCCACGAGCATTGTGCGCTTACCGAGTGATGCCAACATCCAGCCCAAGTGGAATGTCATGGTGGTTTTCGCAACGCCACCTTTGTGGTTAAAAATCGCGATTTGCTTCATCAATACATCCTGTCCCTTTTTGGCGACGGTATATCCATCAAACGGTGGACGACAAGACGATTTGAACATTCTGTGTCGGAGCGCAATCACCAGTTTTTTTAACTATTACAGCAGGATACAGAAAATCTGCTGAACAAAACCCCCGGCGGACCAAGAAGGGTTTTCGGAGGCATCGACGATCATGAAGGCATCAACCCACGCCGAAAGGATTGCCGAATGCATATCGAGATCAACTCCAGGACTCTTGCTTCCGCCGCCGCGGCGGCAGCCAGGGTCGCAGGGAGAAAAACGGCGGTCGCGCCGATCTATCACCACGTCCTTCTGGAAGCTGATGCCGCGGGCCTGACGCTGACGGCGGTGGATGATCGGGTGTCGCTTCGCCGCCGGGTTGGCGTCGAGCATGTCCATCGCGCTGGTAAGGTCTGCCTGCCCGCTGAAACGCTCTCCGCTCTCGCGTCCAAGATCCCTCCGGCCGCAACCGTCTCTCTCGAATACGATACGGCCGGCGCATCCGTCATGCTTTCTTTCGGGAGAGCCCGGCACGCAATCCCGTGCCTGCCGGCCGATGATTTTCCGCCGTTGGCATCTGATACCTACGAGTCTTCCGTTCAGGTTGACGCCGCCTCGCTCAACTACGGTCTCACCGGATGCGCCCCTTTCGCGGAGAGGGACATCGAGCACGTCACGCACAGCCTAGCCGGCGTCCACATCCGGAAGACCGGAGACACCGTGGAGATGGTCGCAGCAACGCAGCGCCACGCCGCTCGGGAGTTCCTGGGCGCAGACGGCGACGTGACACCGGTCATCATTCCCCATAGCTCGGTCCAGATCATCTCTAGCCTCCTGTCGGGTGTTGAAGGCCCGGCCATCCTGAAAACTTCCGCTACAAAAGTCAGGATCGAGATCGACGGCATCGAGATGGTGTCTCGCGTCATCGACGCAATCTTCCCGAACATTGACGGTGCGGAGGAAGCGCTGTCCTTCAATCAGTCATTCGTCGCTGATCCCGTCGAGATCAAATCGGCTGTCGAACGACTCAAGGTCCTTGCGGAGCAAGACACTAAGTTGAAGACCACGCGATACATCCACATGACGGCTCATCGCGACACGCTCTATATCTACGCGTCTCCGACCTGCGTAGAGGAGATGACGATCACCCCCGTTGAGAAGCAGGTATCCATCAGTCTCGGGAGCGGAAACCTCGCCCTCCTGCTGTCGTCAGTCCAGGGGGAGACCGAGGTAAAGGTCAGCATCGATGGCGAGGCCTCCGGCGGCGCGATGAAAGTCGAGCCGATCGGCCGCCCCGCCCGCGCTTTCTGCATGGGGATGCGTATGAAGCAGCCCGCGCTTCCGGAATTGGCCTGACATTCCCACTCTTCCCGAAAGACAAAAGCCGCCCTCAGGGGCGGCTTTTAAGTTTCCGCCTGCAAAACAAGGGATTTTTCGAAAAAGGGGCTGATGGCGACGGCGGAACTCAACTCCGACCAGGCCCGAAAACCCCCGATTTCACCCCTGAAACACCCAAATCTGCTCTCTCACAGCGCCTTCGTTCCGATTTGCACGTATCAGCCAGCGGGATGAGGACGCTCTGAGAGAGCGTTCAGGACCGCCGTTCTCCGCACCTCCGGGAACGCAACATAGCCGGGCCGGGGCGTCGTCCGATACGCTCTGGGCATGGCAGTCATCGACGCAACCTCTTTCGCAATGCCCACAGACCACGCGGGATACCTTGCGCAGCTCGAAGACGCGATCTTCCGGGGCGCGGAATACGTCTCGTATGGCGGCGATCGCAACCTCGAAGAGAGGCTCCGCATCAGGGACATCCTGAGCAGGGAAGTCGGGAGACCCGCACCTCCTGAACAAGGCCGCGCCCTCGGCGCGCCATGTTCAGGAGGCCATGACATGAGGATCTGAACCCGATCGGGGGATTCTACAGCATCCCGCATGGCGCCGGATATCAGTATGATCGGCCTCTCCCGAAGATCTTGAGGGCCGACATCCGCTTATCTTTCGACGTGAGATGCGAAGTGAATGAATGGAACAGGATCGCGACGGTCAGCATTAGCAACATCCGGTCGCACACCTTAGCTGCATAAGGAAGGCGGGGCATCTAGCCCCGCCTCGCCGTATCGCCCCGCATTATCGTTTACCCGAACTGAAGCTCTTCGGGGTGATCCAAGACTTCCGCCGCGTCCAACGTCTCCTCATCGTCGTCTCCCGCGTCCCGGCGCCGGAGGGCGGCGATCAGGCCTTCCCGATCTACGACCAGTCTGCGCTGACGGCCGAGGGTCCGGGTCCATGGGATGGTGGCCTTGTTACCGTCGGCCTTTATCCACTCGATCTTTTCGAGAGCCGATGCGATATCGTTGCCTTTTGCTTTGCTGTCACGGAGTGAGTTGACGTTGTATCCGGCATGCTCGAGCATATCCACGAGCATCTCGCGGCACCACATCGTGCGGTAGATCTTGCCTTCGTGGGCCATGAAGAAATCGCTGTTCGTCGCCTCCGCCGCTGAGATACTGTCCCACGGGGACATAAGGAAAGCTTCGATCTGCCCGTGGATCGCGTCGGCTTCCGTCTCCATGGAAGCCAAGGCTGTTAGGCGCCGCTGGATGACCTTTGCTTCGTCGGAGAGCGTCAGGTTCCGGACGCCATCCGCCCAGAGCTGCCGGAAACGAACGAGGGCCTCAGCCCGGACCTGCGGCATCTCGGCTTCGAGTGCGTCGGTGTCGATTGGGTTGAATTCGCTGAACGAGGGGTCGATGATGACCGGAAGGTAGCGACGGTTGCCCAGCGGGTCGCGGAGATACGCCTGCTTTTCGGTCGTCCCGGCGAGGACTGAGGACAACTTCCTGATACTGGTGCTCTTCTCGAAGGCCAAACGGACTTTGGCTTTGCCTTGCGAAATAAGGATCTTTGCTTCGTCGAAAGGCATGGCCAGTAGCGCGGTCAGTTCAGGCATCTCGACGATGTGACTGCCGACCAGGGCCTCCGTTTTCGTCTTGATGTCTTTCATCGAGGACGCTTCAACCTCGGTGTGATGCTGCTCCCCGGCAATTTTCTTGAGCGCGGTCGATTTTCGTGAGCCCGTCTTCCCTTGGATGACCAACATATACTGATAATCATAGCCGGGGACGTAGATGCGGGCGCACATCGCGAGAAGGAAGATCCGTGCGACCTCACGGTGATAGATGTTGTCCGGCGTCTTGAAGTGACGGATGAAGAAGGTGTCGAGGCGGGCGACGCCATCCCAAGGCTCGGCTTCGTAAAGCTCTTTGATGGAGTGGAAAGAGCGTCGCCGGGCGACGGACGAGATGGACTGACGAACGTCATCCAGACGCATGTTGATCCCCCATCCCCCAGTCGGCTCGGGATCGGAGAGCCAGGACCGGATGTCCTCGGCGTGATGGTCCGCGAGGAGGAGGTATTCCCCGTCCTCGAGAATCATCGGCGCGAGGTCCTCGGCCAGCTCAACACCCCTCGTCAGGACGGGGGTGCAGGTCATCTCATTGTATGCGAGGGCACCGCCGATCTTCGGGTCCAGAGCCAAGATTTTACGAACGTTGTGCAGGGTCGGCTTGTAACCAAGGAACGCCCCCTTGCTGTCTTCCCTGCGCTGCAGCTGGGCCCGGAGGTCGAGGTCAGCGTTGATCTCGTCTTCCTGCTCGGCCGCCTCATCGAGCATATTCTCGGAAACCCTGATCGTCACGGGCGGGTGGTAGTCTTCCCACTCCTGAACCGCGACGTATTCGCTCAGGTCATCATCGGGCGCGTCCATCTCCGCGATCTGAGCATCCAAGTCGGCAGCGAAGGTGACAGCGGCGTCGGGCATGTGTTTATCGTCCTGCATGGCAGGGGAGGTCCTTTATGGGGGTCAAGGGGGCGTCAGGCGGGGGTGTTGTCGGCGTAGATGTCTTCGGCGTGCTGCTGTGCGTCGCCCTGCGGGTCGCCGGACCGGGCCGAGACGGGCGAATACATCTGCACCACCGGCAGATCCGGGCCGGCGGCGTCGAGGGCGAGAATGAGGACTGACCAAGCGCGGGCGTAGCTCACTGTCTGTCGGCTGCGGCGCAGGGCGCGGAGCATCGACGGACGGAGACGGATCAGCTCTGCGCGGGTCTGGTCGAGAAGGTCTACGATTTCGGGAAGTGACCCGATGATCAGTCGAAACGGCTCGTCGCGGCGGTAGCCTGCGAGGCTTGCGGTGCAGGCGACGGAATAGAGCAGGTCAACCGCGTCTTCGGACACTTCCCGGTTGAGAGAGCTGTAAGCGACGAGTTCTTTTGCGTCTGAGATCTGGCTGATCAGCGTGAAGAGATCGGTCAGATCCTCGGTCTGTTGGCGGCTAATCGCGTGGATCAGGCTTGCGTGGGGGAGCATGTCGAGGGCCATCTTCGGGTTCCTTGTCTTGATGACCCATGATGACTCGCGGGCCCGAAACCCGCCCCCGGGACGCCGGGGGTTTTGTTCAGCTAATTCGCCGTATCTCGTTATGACGAAAGGAAAAAACAGCAGATCCGTTGCGTAGCAAAGTGTTCAAGTTGGACACTGGAACGCCACAACGCGGACGGTCCTGAACCTTCATCCTGCTTCCTAAACCGCTTTCAGGAGGCGAAAATGACACCAGGACGGCACAGCAGCTGCTTGCGGAGGCCGGGTATTACCGGGCCGCGGTCGATGGACGAATCTGTCCCGCGACCAGGGCGGCGGTTGAGCAGATCGAGAGGAATGCGGATGATCGGCGCGTGGGGTCGTGGCCTTTCACTCGGCGCCTGATTGCGGCGGCGCAAAGAGTCCTAGCGGCACAGGGGTATTACAAGGGGCTGATCGACGGCATCACCGGGCCGAGGACCACGGGCGCCGTGACGGCATGGCGGTCGGCAAAAGCAGGACCTGTCGTCCTTTCTGAACCTGCGCCCGTGAAGGGCGCTCAGCGATGGCTGGACCGTCTGGACATCGCGGCGATGAACCGAGCATTCGGGAGGCCGGGTTCGGCACAGGCGACGGCGGGGCGGTGCGTCCTGCCAGTTCCTTTTGTTCTGGCGTGGGACAAGGGCCAAAAGATCAGCACCTTCGCCTGCAACAGCGTCGCCGCGCCCGTCTTCCAGAGGATCTTTGAGGAGGCGGTCCAGCACTACGGGGAAGCTGCCTACAGAAGGCTAGGACTGAACCTCTTCGGCGGGTGCTACGCCAACAGGACTATGCGGGGTCGAACACGACGACTTCGACCCATGCATGGGGTGTCGCTGTGGATCTGGATCCGGAGCGCAATCAGCTGCGCTGGGGCCGGTCGAGGGCGTCCTTCGCGAAGCCCGACTACGACGCGTTCTGGTCGATCGTAGAGGGTCATGGCGGCACCAGCCTGGGCAGGAAGCGCGATTACGACTGGATGCATTTCCAGCTGTGCAACGAATGAGAGGGTCGATGGGATATCGTCCTCACCCCACCGGAAAGCCAATCGGCCGGCCGCCTTTGGTCGGCGGGTCGGGGCGCAGGGAGCCGGTCGTCGTCATCGTCCAGGTCGGAGCGCAACCGGGCGGGTCCGGGGTCTCGTCTATCCTCCCTTCAGAAAGCAAGGTGCGCGATGGAAGCAGCTGACCAGTCACTGGTGACGCTGATGCCGTCCTGCATCGTGATTATGATCCTGTTCTTGCTAGGAAAATAGGACCCCATGCAGATCCTTGAACAACTCCTGACTCTGATGACATCCCTCCTGCTCGCGCTGGCCGGCCTGATCGCGGCCCGCTTCGAGGCACGGATCAAGAAGATGACGCATATCGAGATGTAGTCGTATCACCGGGACGTCCTTCACCTTGGCCCTGTCCACCGGGGTCAAGCTGGCAGTCGCGAAACTGGTGCGGGACGGGAAGTCCGTGAACACGCATATCGAGGACATTAAAGCGCAGGGCGTCGCATATGCTCGCCAGTCCGTGCCTGATGCGATCGAATACCTGAAGGCCCAGTTCGATCGTCTACTGGATCTGGCGGAGAGCAAAATCGACGAGTCCGTCCCGTTTATCGAAATGGATGCTGAGAGGCGCCCCGTGAACGTCGTCCTGGATGGGAAAGAAGCCGCGACATTTTACGCACCCAAAGCAAGCCTCGACCAACTCGAGATGGATCTGAGCAAGGTGTCGCGGGCCAAGTCCTGAGCGGCATTCCAGAGCGAAGTAAGGCCCCCTTTCGGGGGCCTTTTGCATTCCTGAGCGCTCTCTCCCGCGGCCTTCATGCCTGAGACTGCACGTGCGAACGTTCATCAGGGCACTCTCAGGGCCAATTCCTGGGGTATCCAGACACCTCAAATTGGCATCAGCGGGGCATGCAGCGATAGAACCCGCCGTGCGACAGCCTGTCTTGCTCCTCGTTGACAGCCAGGCAGATGCCTTCAGAATTGAATTTGGCGCGCTGGGCCTCAGCCGCGCGGCATCCGCCCTGTCCCGCCTGGCAGGATTCAATCAGTTTATTGTATCCGTCGATCGCCGCACGGTCTTCACCGGACAACGCGTTAGCGTCTCCCCCGGCCATAGAGAAGAAGACTGCGACGAGGACCAGGACGGCAACGGCGGCAGAGACAATCAGCTTCATAGATAATTCCTTTCAGAAGATGCTGAGGGATTGCAGGGACTCGATGATGTCGAGCCAGTCCGCGAGCGCGGGCGCTTCGCTCCAAACAAAAGCCAGGGCGACGAGAGCGCGGTCAGTGCAAAGGCTCTTCATCGCCTTGGATTTCCTCTGCTTTTTCGATGCTCCGGATGATCGTGCGCAGGTCGATGCGTCGGTATCGCGCTCGGTCGGATAGAGTCCTGGAGAGGAAGGCGATCACCTCCGGATCCAAGCGGCCGGAGGCCAAGAGTCGGGTGATCTGCGGCACGTCAGCGGCTTGGATCCCGTCAAGGCGGATCACGTGAACGCGCGACAACAGCGCGTCTGGGATGCCCTGCAGCGAGTTCGAGGTCATGGCCCAATTAACATTCGTTAAGTCAAACTCGAGGCCGTAGAAGGGACACCGCCAGCTGCGCGCGGTTTCAGGCTCAAGCATCGACAGAAGAGCTGAATGAGCGCCCGGCAGTGCCCGACCACTGCTGGTCTCTGCCCGATCGGAAGCGCTGTCGATCTCGTCAACAATGATGATGGGGTTAGCGACCCTGCGCTGGAGGATCGTGCGAACAACAAGGCCGGCGTGCGCAGAACTCCATCCGCGCTCCATGCCCGTCAAGCTGAAGACACCGCCCCCGCTTGCCCCAAGGTCAATGGAGACAGACGGCACTCCGTAAACCGCAGATACTCTGCGAAAGAAAGCCGACTTGCCGATGCCCGGTGGGCCTAGGAGAAGGATGGGCGGAACGTGATAGTGCTCGCCCCGGCGCGCCCGGTCACGCATCCGGCGCATGACGTGTGTGCTGACTCGAGACATCCACGGCATCTCGCTGTGCAGGCCGGCGATAATCTCGTCGGACTCGTCCGACGTGACGCAGCCTGCGAGGCAGACGCCGCGAGATGCCGCATAGATCGCCTCGGTCTGAGACTCGTCTTTCAGCCAAGCTAGATCAGGGAGAGCCTCGGACATGCGCGCAAAGAGGGCGGAGGACCGTCGCTTGATCTTCTGAATGTCTGCAGGTCGAAGCGGCGGCGGTCCGTCTTTTTCAGTGAAAAGGGTCAAACGCTCATACGGCTTGACCGTCTCAAAGACCACGTCCCGCGCATCGCCGAGGCTCAGACCGATCTGCTCGACGAGGTAGCGCATCTGCTCGTCGATCCGCGCATAGCGCTGGGCACGGAGGACTTTGAGATGCTCCTCCAGGCGTGCCCGGATCACGCGAGCGGTGATAGTCGGGTATTTCGGCGCCCGGAAGGGCAGCACATATGTCCGCTTGGATCGTCCCATCTGTCACCCCATTCCCGAATTGCGCGGGAAGGCGCGACACGCCTACCCGATCAGCCTGTTGCTGATATCGCTATTCGAGAAAGGGGGCGCATGGTGTTGATCATGCACCCATTATATCGGCGGGCGATTCGTGAGGCAATCAGAAAACGCGGGGAATGCGTTGGATCGCTTCGAGCATCTCGGCCGGCTCCGAGTCCGAGCCGTAAACCCGGTCTGTGATCGATGTGGGGGTGTGGCCCAGGATGTCCTTGATCACACGGTCCCGGATATCCCTCATCTTCCCGAGCTGATCGACGACCGTGTGACGGAAGGAATGGAAGCATCGGCGAGGCAGCTCATCCGGCCGGAGACGTTCGGACATGATCTTGCGCCAGTTATAGTCGATGCAGTTGCCCAGCTTCGATTTCGCCGACTTACGATAGAGGCCAGGGAATAGTCGCCCCTCACCGTCCCGCAGATTGAGGATACCCAGTTCGATCAGGTGAGGATGAACCGGGACCTTGCGGATCGAGGATTCAGTCTTGATGCCGCGCTCTTCGTTCTCATCAAACCGAAAGCACCAGACGCCCCCTTCTTCGTGAAGATCGTTGACGGTCAGTCCCGCAATCTCTTCCCGCCGGGCGCCGGTGTAAGCGGCGACCAGGGGAAGCCAATAAAGGCCGTCCTGGATGATCTTGTCGCCGGGCTCATGCCGCCGCGCGATGTTGGCGCACCCGGTCCAGGTCGGAGCCCCGAAGATCCGGCGAAGCTGGTCCTCGGTGAACGCGAGGCGATCGTTGCGAGAACGCTTCGTTTTCTTGCGGCGGAGGGCGGTAGGCCTCAGCTTCGGGTCAATATGGATGCCTTCGTCGCCCGCCCTGGCAACGATCTGCTGGAAGACCTGAAGGATCCTGTTCGTCGTCCCGGCGGCCAGGCCGACAGGGCGCCCTTCCTGCTCAGCTTTCATCGCGATCTCCCGAAGAGGCATCTCTCTTTCCTTGGCGCTCTTTCGATACGACGGCGGCAGACGGCCCAGAAGATCGCTAAGTTCTACGACATGGTGCTGACGCATTTTGCGAATATCGGAGATGCCGGTTCCTTCTTCGATCAGGGCGGCCGTCTTCCTGATCGCGTCGCATGTGTCTGTATTTGCGGCACCGTCTTTCAGCAGTGCTCTGATCAGGCGCGAGGTGACGGACTGGATAGAGGGATCAAGAGCGGGCGCATCTTCCTCCTCTTCCCGAATAACCGGAGGCGCGGACTGCCCGGCCACGGAGGCTAGGATGCCGCCCTCTGCCATGGCGCCGCGGATGACGGCAAAAGCCTGCTCCAGCGAAATTTCTTGTCTGATCATACGGTCCCATACCCCCTCGGATGCAGCGGTCACGATGACGGCAAGGCGGCGGGCTGCACGCGGGCATGAGGTTCCCAGCGCGATCTGGACGACTAGCCGCCCAGCTTTTCGTCTCCAAGAGTAATATCGTCCGCGTCTAATGAGATGTGTTGCGATAGGCATGGGCAGCGTCCTCGTTCGGACGGCCCCGCCGGTGTCACCTGGGTGACATGCGCCGAATCAAAGCGCCGGTGTCACCCCGTCAGGGCTTCACCTTCCTGAAATCGTAACTGTTTATTAAAAACTGGCTCCGGCGGTAGGGATCGAACCTACGACCAATTGATTAACAGTCAACTGCTCTACCGCTGAGCTACGCCGGAACACGGGGGCCGTATAGCAATGCCGCCGGGGGGCGTCCAGAGGGGTTTTGAGGTTTTTTCACAAACTCGCAAATTCGCTGTCCGGGTGCAGGTCGCCCAAGGGCGCGATCGCGCCCAGGTCGGTCAGCGCCAGCAGGTGGGCCAGGACGTTGCGGGTCGCGGCGGGCAGCAGGACCGGGGGCACGTCATAGATGCGCCGGGCCAGGGCAGCGGCGTCCGCCGGGCCGTCGCGCAGGGCTGCAAGGATCTGCGCGGTGCGCTCGCGCCGGTGCGCGGCCAGTTCGGCCAGCCGAGACAAGGGATCCTCGATGGGCTCGCCATGGGCGGGCAGCAGGCGGCGGGGCTGGAGCTGCGCCAGCCGATCCAGCGTGCGCAGGTAATCCGCCAGATCGCCGTCGGGAGGCGAGATGATGGTGGAGGACCAGCCCATCACCACGTCGCCGCACAGGATCCAGTCGTCCCACAGGAAGGCAAGGTGGCCGCCGGAATGGCCAGGGGTGTGCAGCGCTGTCAGGCGCCAGCCGGATCCTTCGATCACGTCGCCGTCGCGCAGGGTGATGTCGGGGGCAAAGGCCAGATGCAGTCCCTCGCCTCCGCCCGTGGCGCCGCCCGCGAGGCGCTGCATCATCGGCGACCGCCCGGCCAGGGCATCGCCGAAGGCCAGCACCGGGGCGCCGGTCAGCCGCGCCAGGGCGGGCGCGCCCGCGCTGTGATCCAGATGCGCGTGCGTCACCAGGATATGGCTGATCCTTCCCTGTCCCGCTTCCACGATGGCCGCCAGATGGCCGGGATCGTCCGGGCCGGGGTCGATCACCGCCACCTGCTCATGTCCCAGCAGGAAGGTGTTGGTCCCCGGCCCGGTCAGGGGCGACGGGTTCGGGGCAAGGATTCGCAGCAGGTCTTTCGTCCGTCCGTCCATGCCGCTAGCCTTAGCACGACCGGCGGGGGTTTCCATGGCGAACCAGACAGAAGGCGGCTGGCTGAAGGGCTTTTTCCCGCGCGGGCTTTACGGCCGCGCGGCGCTGATCCTGTTCCTGCCGGTGGTGGTCGTCACGCTGGTCGTCAGCGTCATGTTCCTGCAACGCCATTTCGAAGGCGTGACGCGGCAGATGACCACCAGCATGGCACGCGAACTGGCCTTTGTCGCCGCCCGGATCGACCTTGCGGACGGGCAGCGCGACGCGGGCCACGAAATCGCCGTGCCACTGGGCGTCACCATCGGGGCGCCCGAAACGGATGGCGACGGGGATCAGCGCCTGTTCTATGACTTTTCAGGCCGCGTGGTGATCGAGGAACTGCGCGCCCATCTGCCCGCCCTCCGCGCCATCGACCTGGCCAGCGATGAAAAGCGGGTGATCGTGACCATCGACGGGCCCGCCGGTCCTTATTCGCTGTCCTTCGACCGCCGCCGGGTCAGCGCGTCCAATCCGCATCAGCTGCTGGTGCTGATGGTCTTCACCTCGTTCCTGATGACGGGAATCGCCACGATCTTCCTGCGCAACCAGTTGCGTCCCATCCGGCGCCTGGCCGAGGCGGCCGAGGATTACGGCAAGGGCCGGATCGTGCCCTATCGCCCCTCGGGCGCGACCGAGGTGCGCAGCGCGGGCGCGGCCTTCCTGGACATGCGCAACCGCCTGGAACGCCAGAACGAACAGCGCAAGATGATGCTGTCGGGGATCAGCCACGACCTGCGCACGCCCCTGACCCGCCTGCGGCTGGGCCTGTCGATGATCTCGCCCGACATGCCCCCCGACGACGATGAACTGCGCGCCATGGAGGCCGACATCGCCGAGATGAACCGCATGGTCGATGCCTTCCTGGACTATGCCCGCGACGAGGCGCAGGACAGCGCGCCCGAACCCACGCCCGTGTCGGATTTCGTGGACGGCGTGGTGGCCGATGCGCGGCGGGCGGGCCAGCAGGTGACATTGCGGGCGCTTGACGGCGACCCCGACGGCTGGGCGACCTTCCGTCCCGACATGCTGCGCCGCGCCTTGGAGAACCTGCTGGGCAATGCCGCGCGCTACGGCACCCGCGCGGAACTGGACGCCACCCTTGGCCCCCGCAGCCTGCGCATCGGGATCGAGGATGACGGCCCCGGCATCCCCGACGAGGCGATGGAGGCCGCGATGCGCCCCTTCACCCGCCTGGATCCGTCGCGCAACCGCAACAGCGGCGGGGGCGCGGGCCTTGGCCTTGCCATCGCCGCCGATGTGGCACGCGCCCATGGCGGGCAGTTGCGGCTGGGCCGGGGTCAGCGCCTGGGGGGGCTGCGTGCCGAAATCGTCATCCCGCGATAGGTTGCGCCGGAAATAGCAGGCATTTTCTGCGTCATATTGAATGGCGCGCGACGCCGCCCTAGATTGTCGGAACGCAGGGGCCGTGTGTCGCCATGACGGGGCCACGGCTTCGGGCAGAAAGGAACGCATAATGAACGAATTCGCTGCTTCGACCTATCCGGTGCTGCCTTTGCGCGACATCGTGGTCTTTCCCCACATGATCGTTCCGCTGTTCGTGGGTCGCGAAAAATCGGTCCGCGCGCTGGAAGCGGTCATGGAATCGGACAGCCCGATCCTGCTGGCCGCGCAGAAGGACGCCTCGGTCGATGAACCGACGGAAGACGGCATCTATCGCGCCGGCGTGCTGGCCAATGTGCTGCAACTGCTGAAGCTGCCCGACGGCACCGTCAAGGTGCTGGTGGAAGGGCGCGAGCGTGTGCAGATCACCGGCTTTGTGCCGAATGACGACCATTTCGAGGCCACCGCCATCGTGATGGCCGAGACGCCGGGCGACGCCGCGACGGTGACCGCCCTTGTCCGCACCGTGGCCGAGGAGTTCGAGCGCTACGTCAAGGTCCGCAAGAACATCCCCGAGGAAGTCGTGACCGCCGTAACCGAGGCGAAGGAGCCCGGCAAGCTGGCCGACCTGGTCGCGGGCCACATGGGCATCGCGCTGGACCGCAAGCAGGATCTGCTGGACACGCTGGACGTGGCCGATCGGCTGGAGAAGGTCTATTCCCTGATGCAGGGCGAGATGTCGGTCCTGCAGGTCGAGAAGAAGATCAAGTCGCGCGTCAAGACCCAGATGGAGAAGACGCAGCGCGAATACTATCTGAATGAGCAGATGAAGGCCATTCAGAAGGAACTGGGAGACGGCGAGGACGGCCAGAACGAGATCGCCGAGCTTGAGGAAAAGATCGCCAAGACCAAGTTCAGCAAGGAAGCCCGCGACAAGGCGGAATCCGAACTGAAGAAGCTGAAGTCGATGTCGCCGATGTCGGCCGAAGCCACGGTCAGCCGCAACTATCTGGATTGGCTGCTGTCCCTGCCCTGGGGCGTGAAGTCGCGCACCCGCAAGGATCTGACTGCTGCTGAAAAGGTGCTGGATGCCGACCATTATGGCCTGGAAAAGGTCAAGGAACGGATCGTCGAATACCTGGCCGTGCAGACCCGCAGCCAGAAGCTGAAGGGCCCGATCCTCTGCCTCGTCGGCCCTCCGGGCGTCGGCAAGACCTCGCTTGGCCGTTCGGTCGCCAAGGCAACGGGGCGCGAATTCATCCGCATCTCGCTGGGCGGCGTGCGTGACGAATCGGAAATCCGCGGCCACCGCCGGACCTATATCGGCTCGATGCCGGGCAAGATCATCCAGGCCCTGAAAAAGGCCAAGACGACCAACCCGCTCATCCTGCTGGATGAGATCGACAAGATGGGCCAGGACTTCCGGGGCGATCCGGCGTCGGCAATGCTGGAGGTGCTGGATCCCGAACAGAACGCGACCTTCGTGGACCACTATCTCGAGGTGGAATACGACCTGTCGAACGTGATGTTCGTGACCACGGCCAACAGCTACAACATGCCGGGGCCGCTGCTGGACCGGATGGAGATCATCAGCCTGTCCGGCTATACCGAGGACGAAAAGCGCGAGATCGCGCGCCAGCACCTGCTGCCCAAGCAGATCGCGGCGAACGGGTTGCGCAAGGGCGAGTTCGAGGTGACGGACGAGGCGCTGACCCATGTGATCCGCTATTACACGCGGGAAGCCGGGGTGCGGTCGCTGGAGCGTGAGATTGCCAAGTTGGCGCGGAAAGCCGTGACCGAGATCCTGAAAGGTCAGGTCAAGTCGGTGACGGTGGATGCGGCCAAGGCCGAGGAATACCTGGGCGTGCGCCGCCACCGCTACGGCCTGGCCGAGAAAGAGGATCAGGTCGGCGTGGTGACGGGCCTGGCCTGGACCTCGGTCGGGGGCGATCTGCTGCAGATCGAGGCGCTGCGCCTGCCGGGCAAGGGCCGGATGAAGACGACCGGGAAACTGGGCGATGTGATGAAGGAATCGATCGACGCGGCCTCCAGCTTCGTGCGGTCCATCAGCCCGGAAATCGGGGTGAAGCCGCCGGATTTCGACCGCCGCGACATCCACGTCCACGTGCCCGAGGGGGCGACCCCGAAGGACGGTCCGTCCGCGGGCATCGCCATGGTGACCTCGGTCGTGTCGGTGATGACCGGCATCCCGGTCCGCAAGGATGTCGCCATGACCGGCGAGGTGACGCTGCGCGGCAACGTGCTGGCCATCGGCGGCTTGAAGGAAAAGCTGCTGGCGGCGCTGCGCGGGGGCATTAAGACGGTGCTGATCCCGGCCGACAACGAAAAGGATCTGGCCGAGATCCCGGACAACGTGAAGACCGGGCTGACCATCATCCCGGTCAGCAATGTCCGCGAGGTTCTGAAGCACGCCCTGGTGCGGATGCCCGAGCCCGTCGAATGGGACGAGGCCGCCGAGGAAGCGGCCGAAGCGGCGCGGGTCGCCTCGGCGCGGGACGAACGGTCGGCTGGAAGCGCGGTCGCCCATTAAGGATCAGGGAAGGGCCGGGTTGCACCGGCCCTTTTCCTTTGCCTGTCTGCCGCACCGCAACGGGGTCACGCGATGAAGCCTGCGGCCCTTGCCCTTGTCCTGTTTGCCTTGGCGCCGGCCTTGTCCTGAGCTGCCGATCTCCTGGCCGGCACTTGGCGCACCCAGTTCAGCAAGAATGGCGGCTTCGGGCATGTGGAAATCGTGCCCTGTGGCGGAGGCCTGTGCGGCACGGTCGTCCAGACCTTCGATGCCGGAGGCAAATCGGTCCGGGCCAGCGACATGGACCGGTGATCCTTGAAAAACATCGTCGCCACGGGGACAGAACCTATGGCAAGGAGCGCATCATCAACCCTGAAACCCGGCGCAACTACACGGCACGCCTGACGCTGCACGGCGGTCTGCTGGATATCGGCGGCTGCGTGATGATGATCTGCCGCAATGCCGGAACCTGGCAACGCGTGAAGTGATACCTGCGGCCATCAGGCCACATATCTATCACGTAAATGCTAGGATTATTTGGTGGAGCCAAGGGGAGTCGAACCCCTGACCTCTTGAATGCCATTCAAGCGCTCTACCAACTGAGCTATGGCCCCACCGGAGGTCTGCTTCGTCTTTCGACGTTGCGTGGGGGGTCTATAGGGGTGCCCGCAGCGGGGTGCAAGCGGAAAATGAACAAGGCGCAGGAAGTTTCTGAAGCGGCTTACCCGGCAGGAAAAAGCAGTCCTCCGGCCCGCCCTTCGGGCGGACAAAGGGACTGTTTCAAGGAAAGACAGGATGGAGCTGGTGAGCGGTGAGGGATTGCCCACTGTACGGACAAATAATTGATATTTATTATAATTATTCTGATGTGTGCGGGGGTCGCGTTGTCATACCTGTGGTTGTGGTGCGCAAGTTCAAATCGTCTGCACGGAACAGCACAGACTTTAGGCTCACTGTCACCGTGGGCTAAGTTTATTTCATCAATGTTGCCCGAATGTCGGCTATTGTGCACCACTTGAACGGCAAATGACGACCAGATGCGGTCAGGGGCCTCGGATCGCAGAAGCCATCCTGTGCCGTCATGGGGGACAGGGATATTTTGCGAAGCGGAAGGCCGGCAAAGGCCGCAACAGCGCCTTTGTTATCCTTTCCGGCGGCCGAGATCCCCGTAACCCATCCCGGCCGCCGGAGTTGCGGCGTGGTGTTTTTCCTCGACCAGGTCCGATCGCAGCAGGGCATTGATCTCGCGCTTCAGCGCGGCTCTTTCGTCGTTGGTCAGATAGACCGAGCGCGCGAGTTCGATGAACCTCGCGTCGAACTCGGCGGCGGCCTCCTTGGCGCGGATGTCGTCCTCGATCTGCCACAGCACCCCGTTCACGCGGCGCAATCCGTCCATCAGGGGCGCAAGGCCCGGTTGCGGCAGGACGGGTGCCGCGACGTCGCGCAGAAGCGCCAGTTCCCGGCCCACATTGGCGCGGGCGGCAGGGTCGGCGATGCGGTCGGCCTTGATCTCCAGGATGGTGATCTTGTCCAGAAGCTCTCCCCAGGAGACGGGGGCAAGGGGGGCTGCACGGAAATCCGCAGTCATGGTCATCCTCCTTCTGCGGGCTGAAGCCGGGGCAGGCGGTCCAGTTCGGCGGCTGCCCTGCCGACAAGGCCCGCCCAATCGCCAGGCGCGGATTGGTGCCAGACCCGCATGGTCGGATACCAAGGCGTGCGCGGGCTATCGACAGGCCAGCGCCAGTCCGGGTCGTGCTTGACCAGCAGCCAGACCGGGCGCCCCAGGATCCCGGCAAGGTGGGCGATCATCGTGTCCACCGTGATCACAAGCGCCGATCCGGCGACAAGCTGGGCGGTCCGCACGATGTCCAGCGGGCAGCCTTCCGGGTTCAGCACCGGCAGCGTGGTTGGACCCGGCATCAGGGACAGCGCGGGGCCACGGCAGAAGGGCGCGAACATCGCCTGCGGAACCGATCGTCCGGCGTCCCAGTCGCCCGCGCCCCAGCACAGCGAGACCGTGCCGGGGGGCAGGGGGGCGGGTGCGATGTTCAGCGTGGGCATGGGCGCGTCGGCAGGGGTGGCGCGCAGGGCAAGGGACAACTCCATGATCTCCAGGTCGCAATCCTGCGGCGGCAGGGGATGGGCCACGTCGAAAGGCACCAGCCGAAGAGTGCCGGGAAAATCCCCGAACAGTGGCAGAAGATGCGGCTGCATCTCGACCGTGACCCGCGCCGCGCGCGCGCGCAGCAGCGGCAGGAAGCGCGAGAACATCAGCGTGTCGCCAAGCCCGTGATAGCAGCGGACCAGCACGTCCCGTCCGTCGAAGGGCCGACCGTCCCAGACCCAGCGCAGGTGATAGGGCAGGCGCGGATCGTCCCGCGTGGCCGGGTCGCGGTGGGCCAGCGACGCAGCCGCAATGGCCCAGGCGGCGGGAAAATCGCCGCGCCGCATGGCGTCGGTCCAGGGATCGCCCATGCCGCCTAACCGGCCGCTCCGGCGGCTGCGGGCTCGGAGGCCAGTTCCTCGGCGAACCACGCGCAGGTCGCCTCAAGCCCTTCGGCCAGCGGCACCCTGGGCTCCCACCCCAGCAGCGCGCCCGCCCGGCTGATGTCGGGGCGGCGGCGGCGCGGGTCGTCCACGGGCAGCGGGCGGTGGACCACGCGGGCACGGGTGCCGGTCAGGGTCAGGATATGGCCAAGCAACTCGTTCACCGTCATTTCGTGCGGGTTGCCCAGGTTGACCGGCTCGGTCCCGGCGATGTCCGCGTCCATCAGCGCCATCAGCCCCGCCACCATGTCCGAGACATAGCAGAAGCTGCGCGTCTGGCTGCCGTCGCCATAGACCGTCAGTTCGTTGCCGCGCAGCGCCTGGCAGATCAGGTTCGACACCACGCGCCCGTCGCCGGGGTCCATGTTCGGGCCATAGGTGTTGAAGATGCGCGCGACGCGCACCTCGGCCCGACCCGCGCGGGCATAGTCGAAGGCCAGGGCCTCGGCGGCGCGCTTGCCTTCGTCATAGCAGGCGCGGGGGCCGGTGCAACTGACATGGCCGCGGTAATCCTCGGCCTGGGGGTGGATCTCGGGGTCGCCATAGACCTCGCTGGTGGAGGTCAGCAGGAACCGCGCCTTGGCGGCCTCGGCCAGGTGCAGAAGGTGGTTGGTGCCGACCACGTTGGTCAGCATCGTGTGTTCCGGGTCGCGCTGGTAAAGCGGGGGCGAAGCCGCGCAGGCCAGGTTCCAGATGCGGGTGATGCGCGAGGCCATCCGCGTCAGCTCGGGTGGCAGCGGCTGGCTGATGTCGTGGCGCAGGAAACGGAAGCCGGGCTGGCCTTCCAGGGCCCGCAGGTTCGAGGGCCGCGAGGTCTGCAGGTTGTCGAGGCAAAGGACCGATTCCCCCCGGTCCAGCAGAGCGCGGCACAGATGCGATCCGATAAAGCCCGCGCCGCCCGCGACGACGTTCAGCGCCAGGGGCTGCACGGTTCCGCGAGGGCCATGATCCAGGTTGGTCTGCTTCCTCATGCTGCTTATCCCTCTGCTGTTTCGACTGGACGGGCGCCAGTCTTGTGATGTGCCGCCTCGGTCAGGTGGGCTTCCAGTTCGGCCGCGCGATGATCGGCGCTATGCGCGGATTCGATCCGCGCCCGCGCCGCGCGGCCCATGGCGCCGGCATCGCTGTCCAGCGCGGCCAGCACATCGGCCGCGCCGTCGGCCAGGACGATCTCGGACCCCGGCCGGAACAATGTCTCGATCCCGTCCCAGCGGTCCGAGATGATGGGCGTGGCGCAGGCTCCCGCCTCGAACAGGCGGACGGATGGCGAGAAGCCCGCGCGGATCATGTCGGCCCGCGTCACGTTCAGGGTGAAGCGGCTGGCCGAGTAGAAATCGGCGTGGTCGGCGGGCGGGCAATGCTCGATCCGTTCCACGTTCGCGGGCCAGTCGATGCCCGCCGGATACTGCGGCCCCGCCACCACGAACGCCAGGTCGGGGCGGCGGCGGGCGGGTTCCAGCAGCAGCCGTTCCAGCGTCGGCTGGCGGTCGTCGCTGTAGGTGCCCAGATAGGAGAGATCCCAGCGTTTCGGCACCTTTCGCGGGCCGTAAAGGTCCAGATCGACCGAGCAATACAGCGCCCGTGCCATGGGCGATCCGTAGCGGCTTTCGATATGGCGCAGGGTCGGGCCGCCGGTGAAGGACAGGTAGACATCGAAGCCCGGGATCACCTCGGGCGAGAGATATTCGAAATCGCCCCGTTCCAGCTTCGCCAGCGTCACGGGCGTGTCGATGTCGTAAAAGGCGGTCGTGCCGCGCGCCCATTTCTGGACGCGGCGGGACACCTCGACGCCTTCGGGTACGTAGGAGCCGACAATCACCGCATCCGCCTGCGCGATCTGGTCGCGCCAGCGATCCAGCCCGGCAAGGTCGGCGTAGAACTCCAGCCGGCACCAGTCAGGATCGGTCAGGTCGCGCTGGCTGGCATACCAGGGCACGTCGCGTTCGAGGAACAGGATCTCGTGCCCGCGCCGGGCGAAGGACTTGAGCAGCGCCCGGAAGGTGGTGGCATGGCCGTTCCCCCAGGAGGACGACAGCGACAGCCCAAGGACGACCAGCTTCATGCCCGGGCCTCCTCAAGCTGCGGCGCATGGGCCTTGAACAGCGCGTCCACCTGCGCCCCGCGCAGAGCATAGGTGTGTTCCCCTTTGATCCGCGCCAGCGCGGCCTGGCCGATCTCGCGCGCCCGTTCCGGCGTCAGCGCCGCCAGATGGTCGGCCACGTCCTGCCCGTCGCGGGCGACCAGCACCTCGGAGTTCGGGGTCAGGAACAGCTCGATCCCCTCCCAGGCGTCGGTGATGAGGCAGGCCGCTGCGCCCGCCGCCTCGAAGACGCGGGTCGCGGGGGAAAAGCCCACATTCGCCATGCTGTCGCGGGCGACGTTCAGGACCGCCAGCGGCGTGCAGTTGAAGGCGTTGTGCTCGGTCGTGTAGACATGGCCCAGGTGGCGGACATTGTCGGGCATCGGCTTGCTGTCCCAGCCATTGCCGCCGATCAGGAAGCTGCGGTCCGGGAGCTGTGCGGCGGGCTTGAGGAAGAACTCCTCGACCCGCGCCTCGCGGTCGGGCAGGCGGTTGCCGAGGAAGGCGAGGTCCGAGGCGAACTTGGGATCCGCCGGCGCGGGATGGTGCGTGGCGGGGTCCAGCGCGTTGTAGACCGGCTCGCAAAGCTTGGCGCCGAAGCCGCGATAGGCCTCGACCACCGGGGGGCCGCCGCCATAGGTCAGCACCATGTCGAGGCCGGGCAGCGCCCGGCGCACGGGATGGCTTGCGTCCGCCCGCATCTCGTCCAGCGTGGCGGCGGCGTCCACGTCCCAGAAGATCCGCAGTGCGCCGGGGCGGGCATGGGCGATGATGCCCTCCAGCAGTTCGCGGTCGAAGACGCCCACGCCGTTGGCCTTGACCACGATGTCGGCATCTGCCGCCTCGGCCAGAACGCCGCGCATGGCGTCCTCGGTCGCGGGATAGACGACCGAGCGGCACCAGTCCGGCGGGTCGATGTCGCGGTGCTTCTGGCGGTCGAAAGCGTCGGGTTCATAGAAGGTGATCTGGTAGCCGCGCTTGGCGAGTTCGCCGAGGATGCCGCGGTAATAGGTGGCCGCGCCGTTCCAGTAGGACGACAGAAGGCTGGATCCGTAAAAGGCGATCTTCATGCCGCGGAGGCTCCGAGGTTGAGGCCGAGCTGAGCGGCGATGGACAGAAGTTCCTGCGCGCGGTGGGCGCAGGTGTGGCGGGCGCGGATGGTCTCCAACCCATGCGCGACAAGCGAGGCGCGCAGGGCGGGGTCATGCGAAAGGTCGCGCAGATGGGTGGTCATTTCCGCGCCGTCACGCGCGAATAGGAAATCCTGGTCGGGGCGGAACAGGTTTTCGCTGTCTTCCCACGGGGCAGACACAAGGGGGATTCCGCAGGCAAGGGCCTCGAAGACGCGGATCGTGGGGATGCCGGGCAGCATCGTGGTGTAGAACCGGCGCGGCACGTGGACCGTGGCCATGTGGCGCGCAAAGATGCCGGGTGCCGCGGCATTGGGCGCCCAGCCATGATAGCGCACGCGGTAGCGATCCAAGGTCGCCAGCGCCTCGGCCGGATAGCGGACGCCGTAGATGTCGAGCGGCAGTTCGGCCTGTTGCGCCGGGCGGAACAGGAAGCGTTCCAACTCCTCAGTCCGCTCGCCGTCGCCCCAGTTGCCGATCCAGACCAGCCCCTCGCGCGCGGTTTCTTGCGCGGGCGGGTGGAACAGACGGGTGTCGGCGGCCTCGTGCCAGGTCCAGACGCGGTCGCCCCAACCCCAGCGGCGGTAAACCTCGGACAGCGTCTCGCCAAAGGCCAGCACGCCGTCGAAGCCCGACAGGTCAAAGGCGCGGATGGCGTCGGGGTCGCTGACTGCGCGGTGGTGGGTGTCGTGGAACAGCAGCTTGAACCGCGCGGCCCCCTTGCGGGCCTTGCCCAGCGTGGCCGCCAGCGCCGGGTCGTTCCATTCATGAACGATCACCAGGTCGGCATCGCCCGCCAGATCCACCGGATCGGCGGCGGGGTCATAGGTCTCGACGGACAGGTCGGGATAGTTCCGGCGGAAGGGGTCAAGCCCCGCCTGCCCGTGGTCGCGCAGCAGGTTCTCCAGGCTCCAGGCGCCCTGTGGTTCCAGCGCGCGGACGTGGTGGCCCAGCGCCACCAGTTCCCGCAGCACGCCGCGCAGGAAATGGGCGTTGCCGTGGTTCCAGCAGCTTTGCAGCGAATGGGTGAAATAGACGATCTTCATGCGGCTTGGGTCCGTCTCGAAAGCGCATCGCGATAGATTTCGGCCATCCGGTCGGCCGTCGCGGCGGGGGTGTAGCGGGCTGCGTGCTGGCGGGCGGCCTGCCCAAGCGCAGCATGGCGCGCGGGTTCGGCCAGCAGCCCGGCAACGGCATCGGCAAAGCCCTGCGCGTCGCCGGGCGCGACAAAGGTGGCGGCACCGTCCCAGAGTTCGCGGAAGGTCGGGATATCCGACAGAACCAGCGGGCAGCCGGCCTGCGCGGCTTCCAGCACGGCAAGGCCAAAGGGTTCGAACCGCGCGGCGCTGGTGAAGACCGGGCGGCGGGCCAGCCAGTGGCCGATGATTTCGGCGGGCAGGGGGCCGGTGGCTTGCAGATGCGCGGGCGTGACCGTCGCGCCGTGCGGCGCGCGGGTCGCGCCGACGGCGACGACGGGCGCGTCCAGCAGGGCCGCCGCTGCATCGAGCGTGGCCGTGTCCTTCACCTCGTCCCAGAGCCGCCCGACCGTCAGCGCGCCGTGGAAGGGCTGCGCTGCGGGCAGGGGCTTCGCAGTGCGGCCGTTGTGGACTGCCGCGGGCGTCACGGGCAGACTGTAGCGCCGCGCGGTAGCCTCCGCATAGGCGCGGGTGGGCGCCACCACGCGATCCGCCGCGCGCAGGCCCTGGCCGACCAGTTCCGGCAGCCAGGCGAGCGCAGGGTCCACGGGACCGCCGCGCGCCGCGTCCCACCAGGTGCCGAGGCAGCCGTGGTTCACCGCAACGACCGGCTGCGCGAAGCGGGCAACCGCCAGCGCGGGGGCGTTCAGGTGGACGACCTCGGCCCCCACCTCGTGCGCCAGCCGGGCCACGACCTCGCCTGCCGCCAGCACCGGTGCGGGGCCGTCGCTCAGCCAGTCGAGCGGCAGGCCCGTCTCGACCAGCCGCACCCGCGCCGCCTCCGCCGCCGCGCGCTGGTCGGCGTCGGGCGCGGGGCCCAGCACCGCCAGCGTGACCTCGGCCCCCAGCGCGGCGGCGAGTTCCAGCGAATATTGCCAGACCCCGCCGACCGCATCGGTGGTCATCAGCAACCGCATCATGCGGACTGCTTCAGGGGCGGGTGCCCCACGGGCAGGTTCACGCCGTTTTCCGCAGCCAGCCACTGGGCCAGCCGCGTGACGCCGTCCTGCCAGTCCACCTTGGGCGACAGGCCCAGCGCCTGTTCCGCCGCCCGCGTGTCGGCCACGAAATAGCGCTGGTCGCCCGCGCGCCAGTCGGAATAGGCGATGTCCACGGGCCGGTCGATGATCCGGCCCACGAAGTCCAGCAACTGTCGCAGGCTGACCGCGTTCTTCGGCCCCCCGCCGAGGTTGAAGACGCGTCCCTGCACCTCTTCGATCCGCGCCCAAGCCGCCAGATAGGCTTCCACCGCGTTCGACACGTCGAGAATGTCGCGGACCTGGCAGCCGTCGCCGAACAGGGTGATGGGCTGGCCCCTCAGCGCGCGGATCAGGAAATGGGCGACCCAGCCCTGGTCCTCGGTCCCCATCTGGCGCTGGCCATAGATGCAGGACATGCGCAGCACGCAGGTCGGCACGCCGAAGCTGCGGGCATAGTCCAGCACATACTGGTCCGCCGCGCCCTTGGAACAGCCATAGGGGGTGTGGAAGTCCAACGGGCGGGCCTCGCCGATGCCATGCGCGCGGACCTGCGCGTTGGTCGGCTGGTAAGCCTCGCCTTTCAGCGCGAAGTCGAGATCGGCCAGATCCCCATAGACCTTGTTGGTCGAGGCGAAGATCAGCGGCGTGCCGTCGTTCTTGGCGCGAAGCGCCTCCAGCAGGTTCATGGTGCCGATCAGGTTGATCGTCATGTCCTCGACCGGCTCGACCATGCTGGTGGTCACGGCGACCTGGGCGGCGAGGTGGAACACCACCTTCGCCTCGCGCGCCGCTTGTGCCATGCGCGCGGCGTCGCGGATGTCAGCCTGGATATGCTCGATCCGGTCGCCATGGCGGGTTTGCAGCCAGGCAAGGTTGCGTTCCACGCCGGGGCGACTCATCGCGTCATAGACGATGACGCGGTGGCCATCGCCCGCCAGCCGGTCGGCAAGGTTCGATCCGATGAATCCCGCCCCGCCCGTGACCAGCACCGGGCGGGGATCGGCGGCGGGGTCCAGACGCCCCGTCATGCCACCAGCCCGCGCTTGTCGAGTTCGGCGCGCATCTGGTCCACCCGGTCCACGGCCGTCTGGCTGGCGACCCATTCGGCCAGTTCCGCCAGCCCTTCGCGGAAGTCGGTCCGGGCGGTGAAGCCCAGCTTTTCGGCCGCGAGCGTCGTGTCGCAGAAGCAATGGCGGATGTCGCCGATGCGGGCCTTGCCGACGATCTGCGGTTCCAGCGAATTGCGGCCCATCGCGCGGCCCAGTTCCTGCGCGACCTCGGTCACGGACCGGTCGTTGCCCGAGCCGATGTTGAAGGTGCCGCCCGCCGCCTGCGGCAGGGACAGCGCCTCGGCGAAGGCGCGGGCCACGTCGGACACATGGACGAAGTCGCGGCGCTGTTCACCGTCCTCGAAGATCATCGGGGCTTGCCCGTTGAGATAGCGCGAGGCGAAGATCGCGAGCACCCCGGTA
This sequence comes from Paracoccus sp. SSK6, assembly GCF_039770665.1. Classification (NCBI taxonomy): domain Bacteria; kingdom Pseudomonadati; phylum Pseudomonadota; class Alphaproteobacteria; order Rhodobacterales; family Paracoccaceae; genus Paracoccus; species Paracoccus sp. SSK6. Next base: position 74,038 of record NZ_JBDPNJ010000007.1, read on the forward strand.
TAGGGGTTCGACAGCGCCTGTCCGGGGCCGAAGACGTTGAACAGCCGCAGGCACACCCCTTCGATCCCGTAGGGGGCGGACATGATATGGGTGGTGCGTTCCTGCACGAACTTGTTCAGCGCATAGATGGATGCAAGGTTCGGGCGCTTCCATTCGGGCGTCGCCACGGGTGTCAGCGGGCGGTCCTCGTCGTCCACGGGATCCCATTGCTTCAGCCCGTCGCGGATGCCCACGCGCTCGGCATCCTCGACCAGCGTGCCGTCGGCGTCGCGGTAAAGCCCCTCGCCATAGATCGACATGGACGAGGCAGTGACGACGCGGCGCACAGGGTTGTCGATCAGCTTCTCGAACAGGACGGCGGTGCCCACGTCGTTGGTCGAGGTATAGCGCTCGACCTCGTACATCGACTGGCCCACGCCGACCTCGGCGGCCAGATGCACCACGCTGTCCACGCCCTTCAGCGCGCGGGCGACCGCATCGCCGTCGCGCACGTCGCCCTGGATGAACTCGGCTTCCTTGTTCAGCGCTTCGGGGCGGGTTGCGCCCTCTCCGTGGACCTGCGGGATCAGCGCATCCAGCACACGGACCTGGTGTCCTCGCCGCAGCAATTCGTCGGTGACGAAGCGTCCGATGAAGCCTGCGCCGCCGGTGATCAGAACCTTTTCCAATGTGTCCCCCGTTCTCTGTTTCAGAAATTGCAACGGTTTCAGTGTTATGATGTAAAAGCTTCCATGCAGGTTTGGTTCCATCTTCTTCTTGATCTTTGTTGCTTGCCCTTCGCACCCGCAGATCGGCGCCGGGCATGAGCGTGCTGATCGGACTGGTCCGCCATGGTTCGCATGACGACCTGGGCACCTGGCTGAGCGGGCGGACGCGCGACATCCCGCTGAACGCGGCGGGGCGGGAGGAGACGGCGGCGCTGGCGCGGCGTCTTGCCCGGCGGGGCGTCACCGCCATCGCCACCAGTCCCCGCCGCCGCACGGTCGAGACCGCCGCGATCCTTGGGCAAGGGCTGGGCCTGGCGCCGGTCCATGCGGATGCGCTGGATGAGATCGACTTCGGCGGCTGGTCGGGCGCGCGCTTTGCCGACCTGGACACCGACCCCGCATGGCAGCACTGGAACGCCGCGCGCGGGACCGCCCCCACGCCGGGGGGAGAGACGATGGCCGCTGCCGTCGCGCGGGCCCTGGCCTTTCTGGACGGTCTGGCAGAACAGGGCGGCGGGCCGGTCCTTTGCGTCAGCCATTGCGACGTGATCCGGGGGGTGATCGCCCATGCCTTGGGCCTTGCCCTGGACAACATCCTGCGGTTCGAGATCGCGCCCGCATCCATCAGTTGGATGATGGCGCATGGACAAGGCCCGTCGCATGTCCTAACCATGAATGGCAGGGAGTGACGGAACGGATAATGAACGAAACGCAGATTATCCAAAAGATTGAAGGGCTTGGTCCCTGGTTCCAGAACTTGGACCTTTGCGGTGTCCGCACCGCGCCCGAACATTTCCTGGGTGATTATCCCGCCGACAAGTTCTCCCGCTTCTCGCATCTGGTGCCCGAGGATCTGACCGGCAAGACGGTGCTGGACATCGGCTGCAACGCCGGTTTCTACAGCTTCGAGATGCGCCGCAGGGGCGCCGCCCGCGTCCTTGGGATCGACACCGACGCCCGCTATCTGGCGCAGGCCCGCTTCGCGGCCGAAGTGCTGGACATGGACGGGGTCGAGTTCCGGCAGATGGGCGTCTATGACGTGGCCGCCTTGGGGGAACGCTTCGACCTGGTCGTCTTCATGGGGGTGCTGTACCACCTGCGCCATCCGCTTCTGGCGCTGGACCTGATCCGCGAACATGTCGCGGGCGATCTGATGCTGTTCCAGACGCTGACGCGCGGCCCGGATACGGTCGCCGTGCCCGCCGAGGATTACGATTTCTCGGAAGACGCCCATTTCCAGCAGCCCGACTGGCCGCGCATGGCCTTCATCGAGCGCCAGTGGGCCAATGACTGGACCAACTGGTGGGTGCCGAACCGCGCAGGCGTCGAGGCGATGCTGCGCGCCTCGGGCTTTGCGGTGGAAGCCGGTCCTGCCGACGAGGTCTATCTGTGCCGCACCAGTCCGGTGCCCTTCGCCAATTACGGACCCCACGTGGTCTATCCCGCCCGACCCGAGGAGCCTGCCCGATGATCGAAGCCGCGATGATCTGGAACGAGCCGAACAACAAGTCCCACTGGGATCCCGAACTGGACCCGGACTGGTCGCGCTTTGCCCAGTGCGTGACGCTGGCGGGGCAGGCGATCAAGGATGTGAATCCCGCAATCACCCGCGTGTTGGGCGGCATGTCGCCCATCGACCCCCTGTGGGTGCAGCGGATGGATGGCCATGGCGCGCTGGACCATGTGGACGTGGTCGCGGTCCATGGCTTTCCGCTGGACTGGAACCTGTGGCAGATCCACGAATGGCCCGCCAAGGTGGCCGAGATCGAGGCGGTCACGGAAAAGCCCGTCTGGGTGACGGAAGTAGGCGTGGGCAGTTTCGGCGCCGAGGAGGTGCAGGTCTTCGGCGTGCAGAAAACGGCGGAACTGCTGGTCGGCCGTGTGCCGCGCATCTTCTGGTATTCGCTCTTCGACCTGCCGCAGGAATGGGGCGCCACGACCCGCCACCGAGAGGCGGAAGGGTCGTCCTATTACCGCCATTTCTACATGGGCCTGATCCGCGCCGACGGCACGCCCAAGCCGGGGCTGGAGGCCTATGCGCCTCATGCCGCGGACATGGGGCTGATGCAGTGGTTCCATTACCAGGATCCGCGCCTGGACGACGCGGTGGCCTGGATGAAACGGCTGGGCGTGCGCCACCTGCGCACGGGCCTGTCCTGGGCCGACAGCTTCCGCCCCGACGCGCTGGGCTGGTTCGACCGGCAGATGGAGGCGCTGGCGGATTTCGACACCACCGTGACCTTCTGCTTCACGCCCGAACATCTGGGCCCCGGCGCCCATCACACCAGCCCGCCGCATGATCCGCAACAGTTCGCCGATTTCTGCGCGGCGATGATTGAACGATATGCGCCCCGACGGGTTGAAGCGCAGCCAGCTACAAAGCTGGCCGCCCTGACTTGACCCGTCCCGATCCGAAGGTCCATCCATGAAAGACGCCCACATGCCGATCAACATCGCCATCATCGGGGTCGGCAACTGCGCCAGTTCCCTGGTGCAGGGGCTGGCGCATTATGCCGGGCGCAACGATGCCACGGGGCTGATGCACCACAGCCTTGCGGGCTATCGCCCCGACGACATCCGCGTGGTGGCGGCATGGGACATCGACGCCCGCAAGGTTGGCCGCGACGTGGCGCAGGCGATCTTCGCGCCCCCGAACTGCACCGCCGTTTTCGCCCCCGAGGTGCCCGACACCGGCGCCGTGGTCCGCATGGGCCGGATCCTCGACGGCGTGGCCGAGCATATGGCCGATTACCCCGAGGCGCGGACCTTCGTTCCCGCCGACGCGCCCGAGCCTTCGCGCGCCGATGTGGTGGCCGCCCTGCGCGACGCGGGTGTGGACGTGCTGATGAACTATCTGCCCGTGGGCAGCCAGCAGGCGACGGAATTCTATGCCGAATGCGCGCTGGAGGCCGGGGTGGCCTTCGTCAACAACATCCCGGTCTTCATCGCCTCGGACCCCGAATGGGCGCAGCGGTTCGAAAAGGCGGGCGTGCCAATCATCGGCGACGACATCAAGGCGCAGCTTGGCGCCACCATCGTCCACCGTGTGCTGACCGACCTGTTCCACAAGCGCGGCGTCAAGCTGTGCCGGACCTATCAGCTCAACACCGGCGGGAACACCGACTTCCTGAACATGGCGAACCACAAGCGCCTGGAGAAGAAGAAGATCTCCAAGACCGAGGCCGTGCAGTCCGTCGCCGCCGACCGGATCGCGGACGAGAACATCCATGTCGGCCCGTCCGACTATGTCGCCTGGCAGAACGACAACAAGGTCTGCTTCCTGCGGATGGAGGGCGAATTGTTCGGCGGCGTCCCCATGAACCTGGAACTGCGCCTGTCGGTCGAGGACAGCCCCAATTCCGCGGGCGTCGCCATCGACATGATCCGCTGCGCCGCCATCGCCCGCGACCGTGGGTTGTCGGGGCCGGTGCTGGCGCCTGCGGCGTATTTCTGCAAGCACCCGCCCGAGCAGATGACCGATGACGAAGCCTACGATGCGGTCGAGGCTTTTATCGCGGAAGGCTTGCCCGTCGCGGCGCCCGCGTCGTGATCGGTGCGGGGATGACCGGGGGCGCCGTCGCCCCCGCCGATATCCTCCAGCGCATCCAGCACCTGCTCGGGATCGACGTTCTTCTCGACCTCTTCGGCGGCTTGCTCGTCTATCGGAACGTCCAGCTTCTCGGCCATGCGGTGGATGACGGTCGCAAGCTTGGTCAGCTCGTCCTCGGTCAGCAGGCTGACATGCAGGGTGAAATCGGCGCGGCTGTCGGCGCGCTGTTCCTCGCGCCGCTGGTTCATCAGGACGAACAGCGACAGGAAGATCGCCTCGGTCGAGGCGACCGACCCGATCAGCCCCAGCCCGTCGCCGAAGGGGATCGGCACGGGGATCAGGTCCGTCAGGACCAGCAGCGCCCCTCCGTAGAAGACGATATGCAGAACGATGAAGGTCATCGACCCTGCGATCCGGGTGATCCGTTCCGCGATCTTGTCGCTGGGCGAGGCGCGGGCATCCTCCTGACGGCGCCGCTGGACCAGCCGCATGATGTTGCTGGTCAGTTGCTCCTTCATGCCTTCCCCAGAGGGGACGGGATCCTTGCGGTCCATGACAACCTCGCCAATCATGCCTTGCACAAGAAGGGACCGGGCAGCCCCTTGGTTCCGGGAGACGACAGATGACCCAGACCATGCGTGCGGCGGTCCTTGAAGGACCGCAACGGTTTTCCGTGGCCGAAGTGCCCGTTCCCCGGCCCGGTCCGGGCGAGGTGCTGATCCGGCTGGAAGGCTGCGGCGTCTGCGCGTCCAACGTGGAACCCTGGGAGGGCCAGCCCTGGTCCACCTGGCCCGGCGCGCCCGGCGGCATGGGGCACGAGGGCTGGGGCCGGATCGTCGCCTTGGGCGAGGGGGTGCAGGGCCTGTCCATGGGGGACCGGGTGACCGCGCTGACCGAACGGTCCTATGCGGAATACGACGTGGCGCAGGCCGACATGGTGGTGCCGCTGCCCGCGTCCCTGGACGGGATGCCGGTTCCGGGCGAACCCGTGGCCTGCGCCATGAACATCTTCGCGCGGTCGGACGTGCGGGCGGGACAGACGGTGGTGATCGTCGGCATCGGCTTCCTGGGCGCGATCCTGACGCGGCTGGCCACGGACGCGGGGGCAAAGGTGATCGCCGTGTCGCGCCGGGCCGAGACGCTGGACCTCGCCCGCCGCATGGGCGCGGCGGAAACCATCCCCATGGACGACCACTGGCGCATCATCGAGGATGTGAAGCGCCTGACGGGTGGCCGCATGGCGGAACGGGTGATCGAATGCGTGGGCAAGCAGTGGCCGCTGGATCTTGCGGGGGAACTGGTGGCCGAGGGCGGGCGTCTGGTGATCGCAGGCTATCACCAGGACGGACCCCGGCAAGTGAACATGCAGATGTGGAACTGGAAGGGCATCGACATCGTCAGCGCCCATGAACGCGACGCGGGCGTGCGCGTGGGGGGCCTGCGGGCGGCGGTCGATGCGCTGGCATCAGGCCGGCTGGACCTGGGGCCGCTGCTGACGGGGACTTACGCGCTGGACCAGTTGGGAGAGGCGCTGGCAGCGACCCGCGACAAGCCGGGCGCTTTCGTCAAGGCCTGGGTGGCGCTGTGAAGCCGCGTCTTGGTTTCCTCGGCACCGGCTGGATCGGGCGGCACCGGATGGCGGCGCTGGCAGTCACGGGGCTTGCCGAGATCGTGGCCGTGGCCGAGCCCGACGACACCGGCGCGGCCGAGGCGCTGAAACTGGCGCCGGGTGCGCGGCGGGTGGACGGCTTGGACGCCCTGCTGCGCGAAGACATCGACGCCGTGGTGATCGCCACCCCCAGCGCGGCGCACGCCGAGCAGTCCATCGCCGCCCTGAACGCGGGCAAGGCCGTCTTCTGCCAGAAGCCCCTGGGCCGCACCGGGCCGGAGGTGGCGGAGGTGGTAAGGGCCGCGCAACGCGCCGACCGGCTGCTGGGCGTGGACCTATCCTATCGCCAGACCGCCGCCATGGCCGCGATCCGGCCGCTGCTGGACACGGGCGCCCTGGGCCATGTCTTCGGCGTGGACGTGACCTTCCACAACGCCTGGGGGCCGGACAAGCCGTGGTTCTATGATCCCGCGCTGTCTGGCGGCGGCTGCGTGGTGGACCTGGGCGTCCACCTGATCGACCTTGCGCTGTGGTCGCTGGGGTGGCCCGAGGTCACGGGCGTCGAAAGCCGCCTTTACGCCAAGGGTGCACCCTTGGCCGATCCCTCGGCGCAGGTCGAGGATTACGCCTTGGCCACGCTGGACCTCGCGGGCGGAACCGTGGTGCGGCTCGCCTGCTCCTGGGGGCTGCAGGCCGGGCGCGAGGCGGTGATCGCGGCCGAGTTCTACGGGACGGAAGGGGGGGCGAGCCTGCGGAACGTCAACGGATCGTTCTACGACCTGCGGGCCGAGCGGCATCACCATATCCAAGCCGAACCCCTGGCCGAGCCGCCCGACGACTGGGGCGGGCGCGCGGCGGTGGACTGGCTGGCGCGGCTTTCCCAAGGAGCGCGCTTTGACGATCAGGCGCGGCATCTGGTGACGGTCGCGCGGGTGATCGACCGGATCTATGGCCGATAGGATGCGGGTCGGCGTCCTGACCTTCCACCGCTGCATCAACTATGGCAGCTACTGGCAGGCCCGCTGCCTGGTCGAGGCCATCGCCGCGCGCGGCCATGACGCCGTTCTTCTGGACCACCATTCCCGCGAGGTCACGTCGCGCGAATGGCGCTATGCCTTCCAGCCGCTGACGCCGGACCGCTCGTCGCGCGCGGATGTGGCGCAATACGGGCGCAAGCTGCGGAAGTTCGTGGCCGCCTTCCGCGCCCTGCCGCTGTCGGCGCCCTTCGACCTGGACAATCCGTCCGCAATGCCCCCGGTGGATCTGGCGGTGATCGGCAGCGACGAGGTGCTGAACCTCTCGCATCCCTGGTATGGCGGCAAGCCGGTCTTCTGGGGCGACGGGATCGCGGCCTCTCGCACCGTCACCTATGCCGCGAGCTTCGGGAACTACGCCGCCGATTTCGTCGAGCCGCAGTGGTCGGAACGCCTGCGCGCGCTGGATGCGATCTCGGTGCGCGACGACAACAGTTTTGGATTGGTGGCGAGGGCCCTGGGAAGGGAACCGGCGATGGTGCTGGACCCGGTGCTGCTGAACCCGCCGCAGGTTCAGGCGGTGGACGAAGCACCCTATGTGCTGGTCTACGGCCACCACATTCCCGACTGGTTCGCCGTGCGCGTCAGCGAGGCCGCCCGCGCGCGCGGCCTGCGGACGATCAGCGTGGGTTACCGCAACGACTGGGCGGACGAGCAGCGGCTGGACGCGGGGCCGCAGGAGTTCGCGGCGCTTGTGGCGGGCGCGCAGGCGGTGGCGACGACCTATTTCCACGGCTGCTGTTTCGCCTTGGCGAACGGCAAGCCGCTGGTCTGCGCGCCCTCGGATTACCGCTGGACCAAGGTCCGCGACCTGACCGCGCTGCTGGGGGCCGAGCGCCACCTGACCTTCGAGGACCGCGACCCCGCCGACGTGGGCGCGCTGCTGGCCGAGCCGGTTTCGGACGCGATTCAAGCGCGGATTGCCGATTTGCGGGCGCAGTCGGCGGCCTGGCTCGACGCGGCGCTGGCGGGGCGGGCATGACGCGGGCGCTCAGTCCCGCGCAGATCGTCCGCTCGGGCCTCTGCATCGGCTGCGGTTCTTGCGCTTCGGGCGCCGACGCGCGGATGGAATGGGACGGCTACGGCCAGTTGAAGCCGACCGGCCCCGCCACCCGGCGGCGCAGCGAGGAGTTTGCGAAACTCTGCCCGTTTTCACCCGAGGCGACGAACGAGGACGCCATCGCCGCCGCCTGCTTCCCCGACGCGCCGCAGCACGACGCGCGCTTGGGCCGCTACACCTCCTGCCACGTCGGCGCGGTAGCCGAGCCGCCCTTCCGGGAACGCGGCAGTTCCGGCGGCATGGTCAGCTGGGTCGCGGCCGAGCTGATGCGGCGGGGCGAGATCGACGGCGTGCTGCACGTCCATCCGGGCGCGCCGGGGGAACCTTTCTTCGGCTATCGCATCAGCCGATCACAGAATGAACTGCTGGCCGGCGCCCGGTCCCGCTATCACCCCATCCATCTGGCCAAGGTTCTGGATCAGGTCCGCGCCACCCCGGGCCGCTATGCCGTGGTCGGCATTCCCTGCTTCATCAAGGCCGTGCATCTGGCCCGCGCGCAGGATCCGGTGCTGGCGGAACGGATCACGCATTTCCTTGGCCTTTTCTGCGGTCACATGAAAAGCGCGCGCTTCGTGCAAAGCTTCGCCTGGCAGCTTGGCGCGGACCATGACCGGGTGCGGGCGGTCGAATACCGGCTGAAAGACGCGAACCGGCCCGCGAACTGGTACACGGCGCATCTGACGCTGGACGACGGCTCGACGGTGCAGAACGAATGGTTCCATCTGGCGGATGGCGACTGGGGCGCGGGGTATTTCCAGAACTCGGCCTGCAACTTCTGCGACGACGTGGTGGCGGAAACGGCGGATGTCAGCTTTGGCGATGCCTGGGTGGAGCCCTATTCCTCGGATGGGAGGGGCACCAACGTGGTGGTGGTCCGCGCGCCCCTGATTCAGCGGATCATCGACGAGGCCCGCGCCGAGGGGCGGCTGGAGTTGGAAGAAGTCGATGCCGATTTCGTGGCCGACACCCAGGCGGCGGGCTTCCGCCAGCGGCGCGAGGGGCTGGCCTATCGCCTGACCTGGGCGAAACGCGGCATCCAGCCAGTGAAGCGCGTCGCGCCGCAGGCCGAAGCGATCGGCTGGCGGCGGAAGCTGGTCTATCGCACCCGCGCCGCGATCAGCCGCGGCTCGCATCGGATGGCGCGGCTGGCGGCAATGACGGGCCGACCACAGATCTATCTGGGCTGGGCAAGGCGGATCTACACGGTTTACGAGGGGCTGACCTATCATCGCGGCAGGCTTGCCCCGATATTCGACAAGATCGAGAGGATGAGGGAATCGCGGCGCGGCGGCACCCGCTTGCCCTAGACAGGAACGATGCCTCTGAAACCTGGACGTTCCAGCGACCTTCACCGCCAGCCGGGGCGCGACGCCATCGGGCCAGCGCCGGTCCCCAAACCTTCCCTTGACCGGCCATGCCTCCCCTGACCCCCGACAGGCGCTATATCGTTGTCCGTGGCCGGTTGTGGCGGGCGGCCAATCCGAACCTGGATGAAGCCTGCCGGACGCGCCTGACAGCCGAACTGATGGCGGCGCGCCGGACGGTCAGGGCGGCCCGCGCGGCGGGCGACAAACCCGCCGAAGACGCCGCGCATGGTGCCGTCCACAGGGCCAAGGTCGCGCTTGGCGAACGCGGGCCGGTCTGGTGGACCGACGGCGCGCCCGACCTGAACCGCAGGATGGCGCGCAACACGCCCTATGCGGAATGGTTCGCGGCACTTCCCGCAGATCCATGAAGGCAGCGCACCGTGCCGGGATGCATCAACACCCCTGTGCAGCGCGTTCGGGGGGATGTATGTAGCAAAGGTTCCGTTCGGCGGAACGGTCATCATCGGACAATCATGCCCCAAGGCCCGGACCCGGCAAGTCGCGCTGTCAGCCAGACACTTGACGACGACGAACTCGACATCGCGACCTATCTTCGCGAGGAAGGGGAAGAGCCCCATATCCCGCCCCCGCAAAGCCTGGCGGCCCTGATGGTCGGCGCGGTGGGCGTGGTTTACGGCGATATCGGCACCAGCCCCCTTTACGCCTTCCGCGAGGCATTGCGCCCGGTCGCCGCCGACGGGTTGCAGCGGGCCGAGGTGCTGGGCCTTCTGTCGCTGCTGATCTGGACGCTGATCCTGATCGTGACGGTGAAATACGTGCTGTTCCTGCTGCGCAACGACAACCGGGGCGAAGGCGGGGTGCTGGCGCTGTACACGCTGGCGCGGCTTGCCATCGGGCATCGGGTGATTCCCGTGCTGCTGCTGGCCCTTGCGGGCGCGGCGCTGTTCTTCGGCGATGCGATCATCACGCCCGCGATTTCCGTCCTGTCGGCGGTCGAAGGCGTGTCGCTGGTGGTTCCCGCCTTCCAGGACTGGATCGTGCCCGCGACCGTGGCGATCCTGATCGGGCTGTTCCTGGTGCAAAAGGCGGGGACGGCGCATGTGTCGCGCTTTTTCGGGCCCATCACCGTGATCTGGTTCCTGACCATGGGCGGCATGGGCTTGTGGCACATCGTCGACGATCCGGCGATCCTGGCGGCCTTCAACCCCGTCTGGCTCGTCCGCTTCCTTCTGGAGCACCAGGGCGTGGCCTTTGTCGTGATGGGATCGGTCTTCCTGGCCGTGACGGGGGCCGAGGCGCTTTATGCCGACCTGGGCCATTTCGGGCGCCGCCCCATCGTGCTGGCCTGGTTCATCCTGATCTTCCCGGCGCTTGTCCTGAACTATCTGGGGCAGGGGGCGCTTGTGCTGCGCGACCATTCCGCGATCGAGGCGCCCTTCTATGCCATGGTGCCCGGCTGGCTGCTGCCCGCCCTTGTCGCGCTTGCCACGGCGGCGACCGTGATCGCGGCGCAGGCGGTGATCTCGGGCGCGTTTTCCATGGCCCGCTCGGCGATCCAGTTGGGCCTGCTGCCCCGGATGCGGATCCGCCATACCTCTGCCCAACTCAGCGGGCAGATCTATATCCCGGCGATCAACTGGGGGCTCTTGATCGGCGTCTTGTGGCTGGTGATTTCCTTCCGCACCTCCGAGGCGCTCGCCTCGGCCTATGGGATCGCCGTCACGGGGACCATGCTGGTGACGACCGCCCTGGCGCTGATCTATCTGCGCGCCTCGCGGCGGATGCCCCTCTGGGCGGGGCTGGCGATGCTGATCCCCATCGGCCTGATCGAGATGTCCTTCCTGTCGGCCAACCTGGTCAAGGTTCTGGACGGCGGCTATGTGCCCCTGCTGCTGGCCTTTGCGATGGGCGTCATCATGTGGGCCTGGTGGAGCGGGACGCAATCCGTGGCCCAGAAGACCCACCGCTCGGCCGTGGATTTTGCCAGCTTCGTCAAAAGCATGTCGCACAGTTCGGTGCATGTCGTGCCGGGCACGGCGCTGTTTCTGACCTCGGACCCGACGGTGGTGCCATCCGCGCTGCTGCACAACCTCAAGCACAACCGGGTGCTGCACCAGCAGAACGTGCTGCTGACGGTGGAAACCCTGCGCGTGCCCGTCGCCACCCCCGAGGAACGCGCCACCTTCGAGCCCGTGGACGACCGCTTCGGGCGCCTGACGCTGCGCTTCGGCTATATGGAGACGCCGAACGTGTCGCGCGCGATGCTGGCCGCGCGCAAGGCCGGGCTGCGCTTCGACGTGATGAGCACGAGCTTCTTCCTGGGCAGGCGCAGGCCGGTTTTCGCGGCCTCTTTCGGGATCAAGCGGTTCCTGGCCTCGCTTTACGCGCTGCTGTATCGGTTCTCGGCGGATCCGTCGGATTACTTCCGGCTGCCGCGCAACCGGGTGGTGGAACTGGGCGAACGCTTCGCGGCCTGATGACCGGGGCGGGGGATCAGGACAGATCCTCGATGATGTGGTCCTCCCAGTCCTCCTCGCTCACGGCGGCCTCGCTGACCGTCCAGCCGCGCACGCTGGCGCCTGCGCGGTGGACGCTTTCGCGGTCGCCCGAGATCAGGTGGTGCCACTTGTACAAGGGCCGCCCCTCGTGGCGCAGGCGATAGGCGCAGGTCGCGGGCAGCCACCAGGCGATCTCGGCCAGCTTCCTGGGCGTCAGGACGACGCAGTCGGGGACGTAGTCGTGGCGGTTCGCGTAGCTGCTGCACTGGCATTTCTCGCCGTCCAGCAGCTTGCAGGCCACGCGGGTGAAGGCCAGTTCGCCCGTGTCCTCGTATTCGATCTTGTTCAGGCAGCACTTGCCGCAGCCGTCGCACAGCGCCTCCCATTCGTCGGGCTGCAACTGGGGCAGGGGCAGTTCCCAGAACCGCTCGCGCATCACGCGCCCGCCAGCACCGCGCGGGCCTGCTCCGCATCGGCGGCAATCTGATCGATCAAGACTTGCACGCTGTCGAATTTGGCCTCGTCGCGCAGGAATTCAACCAGTCCGACCGAAAGATGCTGGCCATAAAGATCGCCGTTGAAATCGAACAGGTGAACCTCAAGGTTCGGGGCATTGCGTCCGAACATGGGCCGCACGCCCAGGCTGGCAACCCCTTGGCAGGACAGCTTGTCCGGCCCGGTCAGCACGTCCACGACAACCGCATAGACGCCCAGGCGCGGCAGGTGCAGGTCGTCCATGCGCATGTTCGCGGTGGGCCAGCCGAATTCGCGGCCGCGCTTGTTGCCGTGGATCACCTCGCCCTCGATCCGGTGCAGATGGCCCAGCATCCGCTCGGCATCGCGGGGCCGCCCTTCGGTGAGCGCCTGCCGGATCGCGGTGGAACTGTAGTGCTGCCCCCCGGTGCCCACCAGCGGCACCGCCGTCACGCCAAAGCCAAGCTGCCCCCCCAGATCCCGCAGGGTGGCGACATTGCCCGCGCGGTCCTTGCCGAAAACGAAATCCGCGCCGACCGTCACATGGCTGACGCCAAGCCCACCCACCAGAACGTCGCGGGCGAAAGCCTCGGGCGACAGCCCCGCCAGCACCGCGCCGAAAGGCAGTTCGTAAAGCTGTTCCACCCCCAGCCGGGCCAGCCGGTTGGCGCGCGATTCGGAATTCATCAGCCGGAAGGGCGGGGCGTCGGGGGCGAAGAACTGGCGGGGGTGGGGCTCGAAGGTGACGATGCCCAGCGGCGCGCCCGTCTGGCGCGCGGCCTCGATCACGGCGCGGTGGCCCAGGTGGATGCCGTCGAAATTGCCCATGGCGACGGATGCGCCGCGGGCGCCTGCCGGAAGTCCTGTCCAATCGCGATGGATCTGCAAAGGGTGCCCCCACTGGGGCGCGGGTGCCCCGTCAGTCGAACTTGCGGCTTGGCGCCAGAACGACCGCCTCGCCTTTCAGGACGACCGTATCACCCACGAGGCAGCGGGTTGCAAGTGTGACCCGCCGCTTCGCGTGGTCGATGCCGTCCACCGTCACCTCGGCCCGGACGGTGTCGCCGGGGCGGACGGGGGCCATGAACTTCAGCGTCTGGCCCAGATAGACCGTGCCATGGCCCGGCAACTGTTCCCCGATCACCGCCGAGATCAGCCCGGCGGTCAGCATCCCATGCGCGATGCGCCCTTCGAAGATCGTGTCGCGGGCATAATCGTCGTCCAGATGCACCGGGTTGCGGTCGGTCGAAACCTCGGCGAACAGTTCGATGTCGCGGTCGGTCACCTGCTTTTGCAGGTGGCGGGTCATGCCCACCTCCAGATCCTCGATGACGATGGTGCCGCGGGGAAGGTTGTCCAGCATGGCATGTTCCCTTGGATGACCGATCAGCTTGCCGATGCTGCATAGCAGCGAAACAGTCTTCAAGCAATAAACTTATGAGATATTCAACCAAAGTATAATATTGTTACGCATAGAAAGGACTTGCCATGGGCCGTATCGCCAACCAGCCGCAGGCGGATTTCTGGACTTCACCCGCCGGGCGGGCTTGGGTTGACCATGAACGCGCCCTGGACGCCACGATGGAGGGCCTTCTGTCCGCGCTGCTGGATGCCGCCGCCTTGACCGGGGCCGAGCATGTCCTGGATGTCGGCTGCGGCACCGGGGCCAGCACGATCGCCGCCGCGCGGCGGGTTCCCCAAGGCGGCGTGCTGGGGCTGGACATCGCGGCACCGATGCTGGACCGGGCGCGGCAACGCGCCTTGGCCGAAGGGGCTGCGAATGCCTCGTTCCACCTGTGCGACGCGCAGGTCGAGCGGCTTGCCCTCGAAAGCCGCGATGTCCTGATCTCCCGCTTCGGGATGAGCTTCTTTGACGACAGCGTGGCGGGTTTCCGCAACCTGGCCGGTGCGCTGCGCGAGGGCGGGCGCATGGTCTTCCTGTCCTGGGCAGGACTGGCGGAAAATCCCTGGTTCACCATCCCCGAACAGGCCGCCCGGCAGCGGCTGGGCGGCCCGCGGGAGCCGCCGTCGAACGGCCCCGGTCCGCTGGCCTTCGCGGATGCGGGTCATGTGCTGGATCTGATGGCGCATGCGGGTTTGTCTGAAAGGCGGGCCGAGACTCTGCGGATCGACCTGACGCCGCCCGGCGGAGCCTCGGGCGCGGCAAGCCTTGCCACCCATGTCGGACCCGCCGCGCGCCTGCTGCGGATCTGCAACGCCACGCCCCAGGATCGCGCGGCGATTGCTGAACAGATCGAAGGCAGCTTCGCCTTGTTCAGCGAAGGGACAACGCTGCGCATTCCGTCTTCGGTGCATGTGTTTTCCTGCCGCCGCTAGGGCAGACCGGCACCCACACCTGCGCCGCCCCTGATCTGGCGAAGGCCCTTGCCTTCGCCACGTGGCTCCATAACCATCAACACCGCCGGGCCTCAAAGGCCCGGCCAGCGCCCGCCCCGCCACTGGCAGGCGCTTCACGCCCACCGGGTCGGGCGCTGGCCTCTCGTGGGTTTGAGCGGGACCGTTTCTGATGGCAACCGATCACGCGGGCGGGGGAAACGCATGCGTTTCCTTGTCCCGCCCGGTCAGACGCCGCCTCATGTCTGCTGAATGCCGATCAGCCGCCGGCCTGTCAGCGCAACCGGCCGATGCTGTATTGCGGGGTCAGCGCATGGCCGCCCAGCCAGTCCAGCAGCAGGCCCTGGTCGGGGTTCTCGACATCGGGCCCCAGCGCGTCCGCCGCCAGTCCGCCGGTCACGAACAGCACGTCGATGCCTTGCTCCAGCCCACCCTTCACATCGGTGAAGATGCCGTCGCCGACCGCCAGGATCCGCGCGTCCGGCCCCAGATCCAGCAGGCGCCGCGCGCGGTCATAGATCGGTGGATGCGGTTTGCCGAAATAGAGCGACGTGCCGCCAAGCCCCTCGTAATATTCCGCCAAGGCACCGGCGCAGTAGATCCGCGTCTCGCCCATGTCCACGACGATGTCGGGGTTGGCGCAGAGCAGCGGCAGGCCACGCTCGCGCGCCTCCATCAGCCGGTCGTGGTAATCCCCCGGCGTCTCGGTCAGTTCCTCGAACGGGCCGGTGGCGACGATCCCCTCGGCCTCGGCCAGGGAAACGCGGTGGATCGGGGCGGCACCGGCGAATTCGGCGGGAATGTCGTCGAAGAAGCCGTCGTCCTTGTCGGTGCCGATATGCCAGACCTTGCGGCCGACGCGGCCTTCGAACATCGCCTCCTGCGCGGCGTCGCCCGAACTCACGACGATGTCCCAAGCGTCGCGCGGCACGCCCATGCGGTCAAGCTGGGCGATCACATACTGGTTCGGGCGCGGCGCATTGGTCATCAGCACGACCCGGCCGCCCCCCCGGCGGAACGCCTGGAGCGCAGCCACGGCGGCGGGATAGCGCTGCTTGCCGTTGTGCAGGCAGCCCCACAGGTCGCAGAACAGCACGTCGTAATCGGCGCCGATCTGCGACAGCGACTGGATGATCCGGGTCATTACAGCGCAAGGACCGGGATGATCTGCTTCTTGCGGCTCATCACGCCGGGCAGGACCACGCTGTCGCCCGAAACGGTCACGCCGAAGCTGCGTTCCGCCAACTGGCGGACGAAGTCGTTGGGGATCAGCAGGGTCGCTTCCTCGCGCAGGATATCGACGATGAAGCACAGCACCTGGTCCGCGCCATCCTCGGCCGCGACGCGCGGCATGGCGGCCAGCAGCGCGTCCTTGCGCGCCAGCAGCATCTGCGGAGAGGTGGTTTCCAGCACCGTGATGCGCAGTTGCTTGCCGCCCAGTTCGTATTCCTTGCTGTCCGTGCGCAGCAGTGCCTCGTCGGAAAACGCGCTGACATCGGACTTGGCCGCGAACATCTCGGTCGCATAGTCGGTGATGTTGACGCCAAGGTCTGCTGCGAGCTTCTCGGCCACGGCGCGGTCATGGGCGGTGGTGGTCGGGCTGCGGAATTCCAGCGTGTCCGACAGGATGCAGGTCAGCATCGCGCCCCGGATGGATTCCGGCGCGCGGGCCATGTCCTCGCCGATCAGGTCGTGCATGATGGTGGCGGTGCAGGCCAGCGGGCGCACGGTGATGTTGATCGGCACGCGGGTCTTGATGCCGCCGGCCAGCAGGTGGTGGTCGATGATCTCGATCACCTCGGCCTGGTCCAGGCTGGCGGGCAGTTCGGCGGGGTTGTTGGTGTCCACGATGACGCATTGGTCGCCCGCCGCGACATCGGCGATGATCTGCGGCTTGTCCAGGTTCCACCGCTTCAGCATCCACAGGGCCTCGGTGTTCGGCTCTCCCTGCAGCACGGCTTGGGCGGGGGTCTTGCGGACCTCGTTCAGATACCAGGCCCAGATGATGGGGGAACCGGTCGAATCCGTATCGGGAGAGGTATGGCCGAAGACCTTGATCATGTTGCACCTGTAAGCGGTCTGGGTTTCGCGCGTTATAGGGCGGGGCCAGGGGGATGTCCAACGGCTGAGAAGATGGTGCCGGTTGCAGGAATCGAACCCGCGACCTTCTGATTACAAATCAGCTGCTCTACCTGCTGAGCTAAACCGGCATCCGCGCGTGAAGCGACGGTTCCTGCGATAGCTGCTGGCGGGCTTTTCCGCAAGCCGCCTTTGCGCCAAATGCGATTTGACTGCGCGAAACGCGCCGCTACTGTGCGCCAGCCCAAGGGGCGCGCAGAAAGAAGGATCAAGGCCGATATGCAGATGGTGTTTCATCTGGGGGTGCATGGTACGGATGGCGACAGGCTGCTCAAGACGCTGCTGAACAACCGCGACTGGCTGA
Source organism: Paracoccus sp. SSK6 (assembly GCF_039770665.1). Lineage (NCBI taxonomy): Bacteria > Pseudomonadati > Pseudomonadota > Alphaproteobacteria > Rhodobacterales > Paracoccaceae > Paracoccus > Paracoccus sp. SSK6. The sequence goes on from NZ_JBDPNJ010000007.1 coordinate 91,096, forward strand.
TGCAGCATGGTACCGACGTGATCACGCCCAACCGCCATCGCGGCCTGTTCGAAGAGGCGCTGATGTCGCTGAAGGGCGGGCCCGCCACGGCCGAGATGCAGCAGATCATGCTGGACGCGGTCCTGCACAGCGAATCCCCGGTGCGCGCGGTCTTCTCCACGCCCACCTTCATGGGCGCGCCGGGCCGGGTGGTGGGGCAGGCGGGGCTTTACCCGCAGATGGGCGCGCGGGCGGCGGCCCTTGCCAACCTGTTCCCCGACCATCAGGTCGAATTCTTCCTGGCGATCCGCAACCCCGCCACCCTGATCGCCGAGGTGCTGCCGATCTTCACCGGCGGCGGCTATCACGTGTTGATGCAGGGCCGCCAGCCGCTGGACCTGCGCTGGCGCGACCCGATCCAGGCGCTGCTGCGCGCGGTTCCCGGCCACCGCGTGGTGATCTGGTGCCACGAGGACGTTCCCCTGATCTGGCCCGAGATCGCGCGCCTTGCGGGCAACATCCCCCCGGATGCGCCGTTGAAGGGCGGCACGATGTATCTGGAGGAGCTCCTGAGCGAGGAAGGCATGGCCCGCCTGAAAGAGGCACTGTCCACGCAGGACCGGCTGAGCGTCGCGCAGCGCCGCGCGATTTCGTCCGAGGTGATCCAGGGCCACGCGCTGGACCAGGTGATCGACCTGCCGGGATGGACGCAGGAGGTCGTGGACCGGGTGACGGACAACTACCGCGCCGACGTGGCCGAGATCGCGGTGCTGCCGGGGGTGGAGTTCGTGCTGGCGTGAGCCGGGCCGCGAGGTGGGTTATGCGGACAAGGCGGAGGCTTGATCCTTAACCTGCATCAAGCCCTGCAGGGACGCATCCCGAGATCCTGGAAGAATCGCAACAGGTAACCGTCAGGATCGGCAACAACAAATTGCCTGTTTCCGCCCTCTTCGGCACCGACACGATACCATTTGTCTTCCACGGGAAGGAAAAGCGGGTGCCCGATGCGGGCGAGAGCTTCTACCAAGGGGGTAATAGAGGGTACGCGGATCTGCACGTTCAAGCCCATTCCAAAGGGATAGCTGACAGGAAGATGCCCTGCATCGAAGGTGCGACCTTCTCCTATCTGATCGATCATCAGTTCCGCATCTCCTAACCGAAGGTAACAAAAGCCTTCCTCGGGACGCTCATAGACACATTCGAAACCAAGCACGCCGCAATAGAACGCTTTTGATTTTTGCCAGTTGGAGGCCGAGAACTCCGGCACCAGTGCGTTGCCCAAATCATGTCCTCCTGGATGCAATAAGGTCAGCCCTGGCGGAAGGCGCCATGCCTGCAAAGGGCTCAAACCGTCCGCTTTGATGCAGGGAACTGATCAAGCACTCAACTCTTGCAGCATACTTGGAGGCTAAAAAACAACCCGTCCAAAACAAAAAGGGCGCCCGAAAGCGCCCTCTATCCGATCGAACCGACTGTTCGGCCCTATCCTGCAAGATCCTTACTTGATCTTGCCTTCCTTATATTCGACGTGCTGACGGACGACCGGGTCGTATTTGCGGACGGTCATCTTTTCGGTCATGGTGCGGGCGTTCTTCTTGGTCACGTAGAAGTGGCCCGTGCCGGCGGTCGAGTTCAGCCGGATCTTGATGGTGGTCGGCTTCGCCATGTCATTGCTCCTGCTTCGGGGCAATCGCGCGGCGCAGACCCCGTGGAATTCGTTTGAAGCCCGCCTTTTACCCACGGATGCGGCGAAGTCAACCCGAGTCGCCGTGCAAAATATGGAAAAACCGGACAGATTGCGCGGAGGGCCTGTAAGCCGGATTCTGTCCACCGCCCAAGGGCGGCTGGATGACCATTCCTCTGGCCCGGCGGTTGCCCGCCGGATCAAGCTGCCTACCCGGACCTGCTGGGGCAAGGCGGCCCTGCGGATCGCTCCGCGCGCGGTCCCTATTCGGCATTGCTCCCGGTGGGGCTTGCCATGCGGGGCCTGTTGCCAGGCCCCCGGTGGGCTCTTACCCCACCGTTTCACCCTTGCCTGCACGGATGCAGGCGGTTTGTTCTCTGTGGCGCTTTCCCTGGGGTTGCCCCCGCCGGGCGTTACCCGGCACCGTCGCCTCATGGAGTCCGGACTTTCCTCGACGGCGCACCGCCGCGGTCATCCAGCCCTCCGCGCAAGGCGGATATGGCGGGGAAGGGGCGCGGGGTCAATGAAAAACCCCCGCTGCGGACAGCGGGGGTTCAGATTGGTGATGGGCCGGATCAGCTCTTGGCCAGGTTGCGCAGCACGTAATGCAGCACGCCGCCGTTCTTGAGGTATTCGATCTCGACCTCGGTATCGACGCGGGCCTTGAGCTGGATCTCCTTCACCGTGCCGTCCGCATAGCGGATGGTGCAGGGCACCAGCGACAGCGGCTTGAAGTCCCCCGCAAGGCCGTGGATCGAGACGACCTCATCGCCCTTCAGGCCCAGGGTCTTGCGGTTCTCGCCCGGCAGGAACTCCAGGGGCACGACGCCCATGCCGACCAGGTTCGAGCGGTGGATGCGCTCGAAGCTCTCCGCGATCACGGCCTTGACGCCCAGCAGGTTGGTGCCCTTGGCCGCCCAGTCACGGCTGGACCCCGCGCCGTATTCGATGCCGCCAAAGATCACCAGCGGCGTGCCCGCATCCTGATAGGCCATCGAGGCGTCGAAGATCGTCGTCTGCTTGCCGTCCGGCCCCTTGGTGAAGCCGCCCTCAACGCCGTCCAGCATCTCGTTCCTGATGCGGATATTGGCGAAGGTGCCGCGCATCATGATCTCGTGGTTGCCCCGGCGCGAGCCGTAGCTGTTGAAATCCTTGGGCGCGACCTGCCGTTCGGTCAGGTAGATGCCAGCCGGAGTAGTCGGCTTGAAGGAACCGGCCGGGCTGATGTGGTCGGTGGTGATCATGTCGCCCAGGATCGCCAGGACGCGCGCGCCGTCGATGTCGCTGATGACACCGGCTTCCTTGGCCATGCCCTGGAAATAGGGCGGGTTCTGGATATAGGTCGAGGTCGGCGGCCAGTCATAGGTCTCGCTGTCCGTCACCTCGACCGCCTGCCAGCGGGCGTCGCCCTTGAACACGTCGGCGTATTTCGACTGGAACGCCTCGCGCGTGACGGTGGCGTGGACCAGATCGGCGATCTCCTGGTTGGTCGGCCAGATGTCCTTCAGATAGACATCGCGGCCTTCCGGCGTCTGGCCGATCGGATCCTTGGTCAGGTCGATGTTCAGGTCGCCCGCGATGGCATAGGCCACCACCAGCGGCGGCGAGGCCAGGAAGTTCGCGCGCACGTCGGGGCTGATGCGCCCTTCGAAGTTGCGGTTGCCCGACAGCACGGCGGTCGCCACCAGGTCGTTGTCGTGGATCGCCTTGGAGATCGCCGGATCGCCCAGGGGCCCCGAGTTGCCGATGCAGGTGGTGCAGCCGTAACCCACCAGGTTGAAGCCCAGGGCGTCCAGATCCTCCTGCAACCCGGCGGCTTCCAGGTATTCACCAACCACCTGAGAGCCGGGCGCCAGCGAAGTCTTGACCCAGGGCTTGCGGTTCAGGCCAAGCGCGCGCGCCTTGCGGGCGACCAGACCCGCCCCGATCATCACATAGGGGTTCGAGGTGTTGGTGCAGCTTGTGATCGCCGCGATCACGACCGATCCGTCGCGGATCGTGTAATCCGTGCCCTCGACCTTGGCGGTCTTGCGCACGTCCTTGGCGGGCGCCACGACGGCACCGCCTTCCGCGCCCATCGCCAACCCGTCCTGGGTCAGATCGACGCCGCGGTAATCCGCCACGACCTTGTAGAAGACACGGGCCGAGTCGGTCAGCGGCAGGTAATCCTGCGGACGCTTGGGGCCGGAAATCGCCGGGACGATTTCCCCCATGTCCAGGTGCAGGGTCGAGGAATAGACCGGATCGTAATCCGCGCCGCGCCAGAAGCCGTTTTCCTTGGCATAGGCTTCGACCAGGGCGATGCGGTCCTCGTCGCGGCCGGTGTTGCGCAGATAGCGCAGCGTTTCGTCGTCGATGGGGAAGAAGCCGCAGGTGGCGCCGTATTCGGGGGCCATGTTGGCGATGGTCGCGCGGTCGGCCAGCGGCAGGTTGTCCAGCCCCTCGCCATAGAATTCGACGAACTTGCCCACGACGCCGTGCTTGCGCAGCATCGCCACGACCTTCAGCACCAGGTCGGTGGCGGTGGTGCCCTCGACCATCTTGCCGGTCAGCTTGAAGCCCACGACTTCCGGGATCAGCATGGACACGGGCTGGCCCAGCATCGCGGCCTCGGCCTCGATCCCGCCGACGCCCCAGCCGAGCACCGCCAGGCCGTTGACCATGGTGGTGTGGCTGTCGGTGCCCACCAGCGTGTCGGGATATGCGACCAGCTCGCCGTTCTGGTCGGTGTCGGTCCAGACGGTCTGGGCCAGGTATTCCAGGTTCACCTGGTGGCAGATGCCGGTTCCGGGCGGCACCACGCGGAAATTCTGGAACGCGTTCTGGCCCCATTTCAGGAACTGGTAGCGCTCGATGTTGCGTTCGTATTCCAGGTCCACGTTGCGCTGGAAGGCGCGCGGGTTGCCGAATTCGTCGATCATCACCGAATGGTCGATGACCAGATCGACCGGGTTCAGCGGGTTGATCTTCTGCGCGCTGCCCCCCAGGCCGATGATCCCGTCGCGCATCGCCGCAAGGTCCACCACGGCGGGAACGCCGGTGAAGTCCTGCATCAGAACGCGGGCGGGACGATAGTTGATCTCGCGCGGGTTCTTGCCGCCGAGCGACGCCCATTCGCCGAAGGCCTTGATGTCATCGACCGACACCGAAAAGCCGCCATCCTCGAAGCGCAGCAGGTTTTCCAGCACCACCTTCAGCGCGGCGGGCAGTTTCGAGAAATCCCCAAGCCCGGCCTCGGTCGCGGCGGCGATGGAATAATAAGCGTAATCCTTGCCGCCCGCCGAAAGCTTGCGGCGTGTCCTGGCGGTATCGGTTCCGATCTGGATAGGCATGGGGCCTCCCTGTCTGCGAATTGGATGGGTCCGGCGTGCGTGGCCTTGCTTTGCCCCATGGGACGGGGTTTCGCAAGGTGTCTCGCGGTGATTTGTATGCAATTGCATACCATAGATGGGGGTGTTGCTCAAGGGGCACAAGGCCCGTTCACGGCATGGCTAACAAAGCGTTGATTTGTTCCGGGCGCGGGGCGGACGCTATGCAGGATGGACGTTTGACCCAAGGATCGGACCCTGGAATGCTGGCCGCATCGGCAGCCCTGCGCAAGAAGACCCTTGTCGCCGCGATCCTGTGCGGCCTGGCCGCCGCCTGTGACGGGATGGCCGCCGCCCAGGGCCTGGAAGGCGAGGGCAGGGGCCCAAGCAACAGCGGTATGGGCGACATCGGCGCTGCTCATGACGGTGACACGGGCGGCATGGACGGCGCGCCGGTGATCCCGGCGCCCGGCGATCCCGGACGGTCGGCGCCTTCCTCGGCCTATGCGCCGACGGAACTGGGCGGGATCAACAGCTTTGCCGCGACCGACACGCCGCCGCCGATGGAAAGCTATGGCTTCGCCGATGCGCTGCCCGTGGTGGTCGAGCTTTTCACCTCCCAGGGTTGCTCGTCCTGCCCGCCTGCGGATGCGATGCTGGCCACCCTGTCGGGCGAGCCCGGCATCCTGCCCTTGTCCTTCCATGTCGATTACTGGGATTACCTCGGCTGGGCCGACAGCTTCGCGCGGCCCGAGTTCACGGCCCGGCAGGAAAGCTATGCCCGCGCGGCGGGGGAGCACGCGGTCTATACGCCGCAACTGATCGTGGACGGCGTGGATACGGCGGTGGCGCTTGGGCCCGCGCAGCTGATGGGGCTGATCGACGCCAGCCGCGTGGCCCCCGCCATGGTCAGCGTGCAGCGGGAAACCACCGCCGACGGCCAGAGGATCGAGCTGATGCCCCTGTCCGACCTGGGCGGCGGGGTCGGGATCCTGCTGGTCCGCTATGCCCCCGAGCGCGCGGTCGAGATGACGGCGGGCGAGAACCGCGGCAAGGTCGTGACCTACACCAATGTCGTGCTGTCGCTGGACCGGCTGGCCGAATGGGACGGCTCGGCGCCCCTGCGCATGACCGTCAGCCCGGACGGGACGGCGGATGACAGCTTTCCCGCCGACACCCGCCACGCGCTGCTGGTCCAGAAGGAACTGGGCCGCGACGCCTTGCCGGGACCGATCCTGGCCGCGATCCGGCTGGATTGAGGCCACGGGCCTTGCCGCGCCGCCCGCGATGCGGGAAAACAGCCCTGGCCTGAGCGATGAAGGAAAACTGCGATGACCGAACCGAAACCCTGGGTGCTGCCCGCGCTGGAATGGGGTCCGCTGCTGCTGTTCTTCGCGGTCTTCATGCTGAACCGGGGCGGCAGCGTCAGCCTGTGGGGGCAGGACTATACGCCCCTGGTCTTTGCCACGCTGGTCTTCATCCCCGCGCTTGCGCTTGCCACGCTGATCCGCTGGCGGCTGACGGGGCACCTGTCGCCCATGCAGATCGCCACGCTGCTGCTGGTGGTGGTCTTCGGGGGCCTGTCGGTCTGGCTGAACGACCCGCGCTTCTTCAAGATCAAGCCCACGATCATCTATCTGCTGTTCGCGGGGCTTTTGGGCTTCAGCCTGGTCACGCGCCGGAACTGGCTCCAGGCGATCCTGTCCGAGGCTCTGCCCATGGATGCCGAGGGCTGGCGCAAGCTGACGGGGCGCATGGCGCTGCTGTTCCTGGCGCTTGCCGTCGCCAACGAGGTCGTCTGGCGCACGATGACCGAGACGACCTGGGTTTACTTCAAGACCTTCGGGATGCCGCTGGTGATCTTTGTCTTCCTGATGGGGAATGCCGGGCTGTATCGCGCCCATTCCATCGAGGTTCCGACCGACGACGCCACGAAATAGGCTTTGTGGCGACAGTGACCGGGCGGAAACAGGAAACGCATCGCGTTTCCCCGCCCGCGTGTGACGGTGCCATCAGGGACGGTGCCACTCCGCGACCCCAGGAGGCCGGCGCCCGACCCGGTGGGCGAGAAGCGCCCGTCGGGGGCGGGGCGGGCGCTGGCCGGGCCTCTGGGGCCCGGTGGCGAAGGTGGATATGGAGTCGCGTGGCGAAGGCGATGGCCTTCGCCAGTCGAATGGAGGCATCCCGCTTGTTCGATCCGCCGGGCCCGTAGGGTGGGGTTCCACCCCACCTTTGCCGGTGCGTGGTGGGTCAAACCCCACCCTGCAAGCTGCGGAGGCGAGCCTAGGCCCGCGCGCCGCCCCATTGCGCGGGCGGGGCCAGCAGGCGCGACCAACGCGGCTGGATCCCGCCGGGCAGGCGGGCGCGCAGCATCGGCAGCGACAAGGCCCAGGGCTGCGCCAAGGCGGTACGGTAGAAATCGAACAGCCCGCGCCGCAGATAGGGTGTCCAGTGCGACAAGCGCAGCGGGCGCCGTTCGGTCGCAAAGCCAAGCCGGTCAAGCGCGGCCAGCGTTTCCCCGTCGTCGATCTGCAGGTCCAGCCAGTTGCCCGCCGGACGGTCCAGCCCGAAGCCAAGCGCCTGCCTGCGCCCCCGGCCCAGCCAAAGCTCCATCCCGAAGTCGAACAGGTCGTTCTCGCGCGAGGTGATGTTCAGCACCTCGGCCCCGCGCCCGGCGGGGCTGCCCAATGCGGCGGCGGCGGTATCGCGGAACTCGGCCCCCGCCAGCAGGACCATGCGCCCGATGCAGCCGGGCTCCCCGTGGTGCAGGGCCTGCAGGGCGACGCGCGCGCCCAGCGAATGGGCGATCACCGCCACGGGCCTGCCCGCCCGGTCCGCCAGGTGCGACACCAGCCCGGCCAGCGACCGCCCCACCTCTCCCGCGCGGGCATAGGCCTGGCCCAGCATCCCCCGCGCTTCCCAGCCGAAGGCGATGGCCAGCCCCTCGTCCTCGGCCCCCGCGCCAAAGCCAAGCGCGCGGGGCCATGACAGCGCCCGGCGGGCCGAGCGGTCTGGATCAAGCGACAGGATGTGCCGGTGCGGGTCGCAATGGGCGGCGGCGGGGGAATAGCGATAGCCGTGGATCATCAGGATGACCGGCGCATGGCCGGGCAGGCCGCCAAGCGCCCCGGCCAAGGCGGGCGGCAATCCGGCGGGCAGCGCGCAATCGGCATTGACCTTGATCACCGGCATGGACAGCGACTCCTTCTTGCCCGAAGGGCATGGGGCAAGGATGCGACAGGGGCGTGAAAGAAGCGTTAAGGCTGCGTGACGGGTGTTGCGCGCGCCATTTCCGAACGGCCGGAACCTGCGCATCGGCGGCCATGCCGTTTTCGCCATTGAATTTTCCCCGTTATCCCCTCTATGTTGCAACCATGCGTCATTCGGTCTGCAATCGCGGGTTGTGGGGCGCAAACAGTTTCGCAGCGCGGCACCTCTGGCACCGGATCAACGGACGGCGGCATGTGTCACGCGGAAAACCCGCCCATGCTGCGCATTGCCGCGCGACCGGGCGATATCAGACAGCGGCGCGATGGGCTTTTGCCTTCGCGTCAACCGTAAGGAACAGACGCGATGACGCGCGCATGGGACGGTCAGGATCGGGACGGGGGGGCTGCACGCCTTTCCCGCCCCATCGCCGTCGCCGCTGCCGCGCCCGTGTCCCCATCACATCGCGGCCTGCATCCAGGGGTGCCATTGGCACCGCCGGGCGCGCGCCTGCGCGAAAGATTTGAACATGGCAAAGAAAATGCTGATCGACGCCACCCATGCCGAGGAAACTCGGGTGGTCGTGGTGGACGGAACCAAGGTCGAAGAATTTGATTTCGAGACCGTAAACAAGCGCCAGATTTCCGGCAACATCTACCTTGCCAAGGTCACGCGGGTCGAACCGTCCTTGCAGGCGGCCTTCGTGGATTACGGCGGAAACCGCCACGGTTTCCTGGCCTTTGCGGAAATCCACCCGGATTACTACCAGATCCCCGCCGCCGACCGCGAGGCGCTGATCGCCGAGGAACGCGCCTATGCCGAGGCGCAGGAGGCCGAAGACGCCGCCCGCGCCAAGCGCCGCCATGCCCGTGCCGAGCGAACCGGGACGGGCGACGAGACCGTCAGCGCCGAGGTCGAGGCTTCGGAAGGCGAGGAGGTCGAGGCCGGGGCGACCGAAGGCGAGGACGCCGACGCCGCGTCCAGCGACAGCGCGGAAACGGCCGAGGATGCCGGGCATCCGGGCGACGAGGATGCGGCTGACAGCGCGACCGATGCCTCTGCCAAGGACGAGGAGATCGAATCGGTCGCCGACGAGGACGTGGCCGAGGAAATCCACGTCCCGAAAAAGCCGCGCCCGCGCCGCTACAAGATCCAGGAAGTCATCAAGGTCCGGCAGATCATGCTGGTCCAGGTCGTCAAGGAGGAACGCGGCAACAAGGGCGCCGCGCTGACCACCTATCTGTCGCTGCCGGGCCGGTACTGCGTGTTGATGCCCAACACCGCGCGCGGCGGCGGCATCAGCCGCAAGATCACCAACATCGCCGACCGCAAGAAGCTCAAGGACATCGCGTCCGAACTGGACGTGCCGAAGGGCGCGGGCCTGATCATCCGCACGGCGGGCAGCCAGCGGACCCGGTCCGAGATCCGGCGCGATTACGAATACCTGCTGCGCCTGTGGGAACAGATCCGCGACCTGACCTTCAAGTCCATCGCCCCCGCCCCGATCTATGAGGAAGGGGATCTCATCAAGCGGACCATCCGCGACCTGTACAGCAAGGACATCGACGAGGTTCTGGTCGAGGGCGAGCGCGGCTATCGCGTCGCCAAGGACTTCATGAAGATGATCATGCCCGACCACAGCCGGGCCGTGCAGCAATACACCGACGCCATGCCGCTGTTCGCGCGCTATCAGGTGGAAAGCTATCTGGGCGGCATGTTCAACCCGGTCGTGCAGCTGAAATCCGGCGGCTATATCGTCATCGGCGTGACCGAGGCGCTTGTGGCCATCGACGTGAACTCGGGCCGGGCCACCAAGGAAGGCTCGATCGAGGAAACGGCGCTGAAGACCAACCTGGAGGCGGCTGACGAGGTCGCGCGCCAGTTGCGCCTGCGCGACCTTGCGGGCCTGATCGTCATCGACTTCATCGACATGGAGGAGCGGCGCAACAACGCCGCGGTCGAGAAGCGCCTGAAGGACAAGCTGAAATCGGACCGCGCGCGGATCCAGGTGGGCCGCATCTCGGGCTTCGGTCTGATGGAGATGTCGCGCCAGCGCCTGCGTCCGGGGATGCTGGAATCGACCACGCAGCCCTGCGCGCATTGCCATGGCACGGGCCTGATCCGCAGCGACGACAGCCTGGCGCTGACCATCCTGCGCGCCATCGAGGAAGAAGGCACCCGCAAGCGGTCGCGCGAGGTTCTGGTCCGCGCGCCTGTCGCGGTGATCAACTTCCTGATCAACCACAAGCGCGAGCATATCGCCGGGATCGAGGCGCGCTATGGCCTTTCCGTCCGGCTGGAGGCCGATCCGTCGCTGATCTCGCCCGACTTCGCCATCGAGAAGTTCAAGACGGCCACCCGCAACGTCCCCGAGGTCGCGGCCCCCGTCCTGTCGGTCGATGCCGACCTGATGGCCCAGATCGACGACGAGGAAGAGGATCTGCCCGAGGAGATCGAGGCGGAAGCCGACGAGGCCGAGGACAATGCCGAGGCCGCTTCGGCTGACGAGGAGAATGGCGAGGGTCGCGGGCGCCGCCGCCGTCGCCGCCGCCGCCGGAAGAACGGCGACCGGGCCGAGGGCGAATCGGCTGATAGCGGTGACGAGTCCGAGGAGACAGCCGAGGACGCCGCCGAGGCCGAGACGGACAGTGAGACTGCGGGCGAAGCCGAGGCAGCCGAGGGTAATGGCAACGGCCGCCGCCGCCGGTCCCGGTCGCGCAACCGCCGCCGCAATGGCGACCTGCCGCCCGCCGAAGGCCTGCCCGAGGTCGTGGACCTGCGGGAAGCCCCGGACGAGGCTGCGGAATCGCTGCCCGGTCTGAACGCCCGCCCCGAACCGGCCCCGGTCGAGGAGGAAGGCGAGATCGTTCCGCTGTCCGAGATCGCATCCGAACCCCAGGCGGCCGAACCCGAGCCGCAGGCCGAGGATTTCGTGCCCGCCGATCTGGTCGCCGTGCAGGTCGAGGAAACGGCCGTCGCCGCACCCGAGCCGGAGGTCGCCCAGGCCGAGACGCCGCAGGACCAGCCTGCCGAACCCGCTGCGCCCGAGGCCGAGCCTGCGCCGGTGGAAACCCCTGCCGAACGCGAGCCCGAGATGGCCGAGGCCGAAACCGAGGCCGAGCGGCCCAAGCGCCGCGGCTGGTGGTCCGGCAACCGCTGACGATGCAAGGGGCGCGGGTCACACCGCGCCCCTTTCGCAAGGACGTGACGCAATGACCCATGGCCTGCGCTGCGGCAATCGCTAAGCTGCGCGCCATGTTGGGAATCGAACTTGCCACCGCCGCCTTCCTGCCCGCCGCCCTTGTGGCGCTGCTGGCGGGCATCCTGTCCTTCCTGTCGCCCTGCGTGCTGCCCATCGTGCCGCCCTATCTGGCCTATATGACGGGCGTGGGCGTGAACGGACTCAAGGCGCGCGAACGCAGCGCCGTGCTGCCCGCGCTGTTCTTCGTGCTGGGCCTGTCCACGGTGTTCCTGATCATGGGCTTCGCGGCATCGGCATTCGGCCGGGCCTTCCTGCAATATCAGGATGTTCTGGCCAAGATCGCAGGCGTCGTCGTGGTCGTCATGGGCCTGCATTTCCTGCGCGTGATCCGCATTCCCTTCCTGGACCACGAGGCGCGGATCGACACCGGCGAGCAGGGCGGCGGCGCGCTTGGCGCCTATCTGCTGGGGCTGGCCTTCGCCTTCGGCTGGACCCCCTGCATCGGCCCGCAGCTGGGCATGATCCTGTCGCTGGCCGCCACCGGGGGAGAGATGTCGCGCGGCACCGCGCTGCTGGCGGTCTATGCGCTGGGGCTGGGGATCCCCTTCCTGCTGGCCGCGATCTTCATCAACCGCGCCATCGGGCTGATGAACCGCATCAAGCCCTGGCTGCATGTGATCGAGCGCGCGATGGGCCTGCTGCTGCTGGTCGTCGGGGCGATGCTGCTGACGGGCGCCTTCTCGGCCTTTTCCTACTGGCTGCTGGAAACCTTCCCCGGCCTGGCGATGCTGGGCTAGACCAGCACCAGGGCCATTCCGGCAGCGGCGCCGGCAAGCACCACCTGCCAGGCGGGCCGCTGCCACGCGGCCAGCATCACGAACAGCACCCCTGCCACGGCGAAATCGGCATTGCCCCGGATGCCGCCGGTAAAGACCGGATCGTACAGCGCCTGCGCCAGGATCCCCACCACGGCGGCATTGGCCCCCGCCATCCCGTGCCGCGCCCATTGCTTGCGGGACAGCGTGGCCCAGAAGGGCAGGCCGCCCGCCATCAGCAGGAAGCCCGGCAGGAAGATCATCGCCAGCCCGATCAACGCGCCGGGCAGGCCCGCCGCCACCTGGCCCAGCCAACCGGCAAAGGTGAACAGCGGCCCCGGCATGGCCTGCGCCGCGCCATAGCCCGCAAGGACGCTGGCTTCGGGGACGATGCCCTTCGTGCCTGCAGCCAGCAGCGGCAGGACCACATGGCCGCCGCCGAAGACCAGGGCACCGGCGCGATAGAACAGGTCGGCCAGCCGCCATCCCGGCCCCGCATCGGCAAGCAACGGCAATCCCGCCAGCAGGACCGCGAAGACGGCAAGGCAGGCCACGCCCGCCGCCCGCGACGGACCCCGCAGCGCCTGCCCGCCCGCGCCCGGCTGCCCGACCCGCAGCACCAGCCCCGCCAGCCCGCCCGCTGCGATCACCGCGACCTGCGCCACTGCCGACAGCGGCAGCAGCGACAGCGCCAGCAGCGCGGACAGGGCGATCCCCGCCCGTGGGCCATCGGGCGCAAGGCTGCGCGCCATGCCCAGCACCGCATGGGCGACAACGGCGACCGCCGTGATCTTCAGGCCCGCGACCAATCCTCCGACAAACCCCGTTTCAGGCGGCACGGTCCCGGCCATGGCCGCAAGCAGCACCATCGCCACCGCCGAGGGCAGCGTGAAGCAGGTCATCGCCACCAGGGCGCCCGCCAGCCCGCCGCGCTGCCAGCCCAGCGCAAAGCCCGCCTGCGACGACGCCGGTCCCGGCAGGAACTGCGCAACCGCCACGATCCCCGCAAATCCGGCGTCGTCGATCCATTTCCGCCGCAGGACCAGTTCGTCCCGGAAATAGCCCAGATGCGCGATCGGCCCGCCGAAGCTGGTCAGGCCCAGCTTCGTGAAGGCCGCGGCAATGTCGATCAGGTTCCCTTGCATCCGGTGGTCCTTGCCTGCCTGGGGTGTTTCCCGCACCCGCAATCCCCAGTAGCGCAACGCCGATTTTCGCGCTATGCTGTCCGGCAGACCCGGAGAACCGGGCAATATCAGAGGCAGTGACGGCGGTATCCCCATGACCGAGATGGTCTTTGGCACGACGCCCGTGCGGGCGGGCGACCCGATTCTTCCACGCTGGTGGCGCACCCTGGACAAATGGTCGCTGGCCTGCGTGCTGGGGCTGTTTGCCGTCGGCATCCTTCTGGGACTGGCGGCGTCGGTCCCGCTGGCCGAAAAGAACGACCTGCCGCGCTTCTACTATGTCCAGCGGCAGGGGGTCTTCGGCGCCATGGCCCTGGTCATCATGCTGGTGATCTCGATGATGTCGCCGCGCCAGATCCGGCGCATCGGCGTGATGGGCTTTGCCGCGGCCTTCGTGCTGATCCTGCTGCTGCCCCTGATCGGCGAGGATCATGGCAAGGGCGCCACCCGCTGGCTGTCCATCGCCGGAATCTCGATGCAGCCGTCCGAGTTCCTGAAGCCGGGCTTTGTCGCCATCTGCGCCTGGTTCATGGCTGCCGCGCAGTCCATCGGCGGCCCGCCGGGCAAGACCTATTCCTTCATTACCGCGGTCGTGGTGGTCATGCTGCTGGCCTTGCAGCCTGACTTTGGCCAGGCATCGCTGGTGCTGTTTTCCTGGCTGGTGATGTATTTCATCGCGGGCGCGCCGATGGTTCTTCTGCTCAGCGTGATGGCGATCGCGGCGGCGGGCGGGTTCTTCGCCTATGGCGCCTCCGAACACTTCGCCCGCCGGATCAACGGGTTCCTGAACCCGGAAATCGACCCCCGCACCCAGATCGGCTATGCCACCAAGGCCATCCAGGACGGCGGCTTCTTCGGCGTGGGCGTGGGCGAAGGCAGCGTGAAATGGTCGCTGCCCGACGCGCATACCGACTTCATCATCGCCGTCGCGGCCGAGGAATACGGCACCGTCATGGTGCTGCTGGTGATCGCGCTCTATTGCACCATCGTCGTGCGGTCCTTGCTGCGGCTGCTGCGGGAACGCGATCCCTTTGCGCGGATTGCCGGGGCGGGGCTTGCCTGCGCCTTCGGCGTGCAGGCGCTGATCAACATGGGCGTGGCCGTGCGCCTGCTGCCCGCCAAGGGGATGACGCTGCCCTTCGTCAGCTATGGCGGATCGTCGGTCATCGCATCGGGCATCGCCGCCGGGATGCTGCTGGCCCTGACCCGGACCCGGCCCCAGGGCGAACTGGCCGAGATCCTGCGGCGGGGACGCTGATGCCCCGCGACACCAGAACCGCTCCGCTTGCCCTGATCGCCGCCGGGGGAACCGGCGGCCACATGTTTCCGGCCCAGGCGCTTGCGGAACTGCTGCTGGCCGAGGGCTGGCGCGTGAAGCTCTCCACCGACGACCGGGGCGCGCGCTATGCGGGCGGCTTTCCCGATGCGGTCGAACGCAGCATCGTGCGCTCCGCCACCACGGCGCGCGGCGGGATCCTGGGCAAGCTGACCGCGCCCATGAAGATCGGCGCGGGCGTGCTGTCCGCGCGGGCGGCGTTCCGGCGCGACCGGCCCGGCGTGGTGATCGGCTTTGGCGGCTATCCGACCATTCCGGCGCTGTCCGCCGCCGTGACCCTGGGCCTGCCTCGGATGATCCATGAACAGAACGGCGTGATGGGCCGCGTGAACCGCCTGTTCGCGGGCCGCGTGCAGCGCATCGCCTGCGGCACCTGGCCCACCGACCTGCCGGGGGGCGCCACCGGCATCCATACCGGCAACCCCGTTCGCCAGGCCGTGCTGGACCATGCCGCCGCACCCTATGCCCCGCCGGGCGACGGGGTGCTGCACCTGCTGGTGATCGGCGGCAGCCAGGGCGCGCGGGTGCTGTCCGACGTGGTTCCCGCCGCCATCGCCGCGCTGCCGGGCGACATGCGTGCGCGCCTGCGCGTCAGCCACCAGGCGCGGGCCGAGGACGTGGCGCGCGTGACCGCAGCCTATGCCGATGCGGGCATCGCCGCCGATGTGCAGCCCTTCTTCACCGATGTTCCCGAACGGCTGGCGCAGGCGCAACTGGTCGTCAGCCGGTCCGGCGCATCCTCGCTGGCCGACATCACCGTGATCGGCCGGCCCGCGATCCTGATCCCCTTTGCCGCCGCCACCGGCGACCACCAGACCGCCAATGCCCAGGCCCTGGCCGAGGCGGGGGCCGCGCTGATCCATCCCGAATCGGTGCTTGACGCGCCCGGCCTGACGCGCGACATCCGCGCGATCCTGAACGACCCCGCGCGCGCCGCCCAGATGGCCGGTGCCGCGCTGTCCCTTGCCCGTCCCGATGCGGCGCGGCGCCTGTACGACCTTGTCACGGAGATTGCCCGATGAACGCCGCCACCAAACTGCCGCACGAACTGGGGCCCATCCACTTCATCGGCATCGGCGGCATCGGCATGTCGGGCATCGCCGAGGTTCTGCTGACCCTCGGCTATGACGTGCAGGGCAGCGACGCGAAGAAGTCGAAGATCACCGACCGCCTGGAAACCCTGGGCGCCCGCGTCTTCGAAGGCCAGCGCGCCGAGAATATCGGCCAGGCGGGCGTCGTGGTGATCTCCACCGCGATCAAGAAGGGCAACCCGGAACTTGAGGAAGCGCGCCGCCGCGGCCTTCCCGTGGTCCGCCGGGCCGAGATGCTGGCCGAACTGATGCGCCTGAAGTCGAACATCGCCATCGCGGGCACGCATGGCAAGACCACCACTACGACCATGGTGGCGACGCTGCTGGACGCGGGCGGGCTGGATCCGACCGTGATCAACGGCGGGGTGATCCATGCGTATGGGTCCAACGCGCGGGCGGGCGCGGGCGAATGGATGGTGGTCGAGGCGGACGAATCGGATGGCAGCTTCAACCGCCTGCCTGCCGACATCGCCATCGTCACCAATATCGACCCCGAGCATATGGAGCATTGGGGCAGCTTCGATTCGCTGCGCCAGGGGTTCCTGAACTTCGCCTCGGGGATCCCGTTCTACGGCCTTGCCGTCTGCTGCACCGATCACCCCGAGGTGCAGTCCCTGGTGGGCAAGTTGACCGACCGCCGTGTCGTGACCTTCGGCTTCAACGCCCAGGCCGATGTGCGCGCGATGAACCTGCGCTATGAAAACGGCATCGCGCAGTTCGACATCGCGTTGCAGGGCGAAGGCCCCACCGAGACCGGCGATATCGAGATGATCGAAGGGTGCAGCCTGCCCATGCCGGGCGACCACAACGTGTCCAACGCGCTTGCCGCCGTGGCCGTCGCCCGCCACCTGGGCATCAAGAAATCCGAGATCCGCGAGGCCCTGGCGAAATTCGGCGGCGTCGGCCGCCGCTTCACCCGCGTGGGTGAAATCAACGGCGTCACCATCATCGACGATTACGGCCATCACCCGGTGGAAATCGCCGCCGTCCTGAAGGCCGCGCGCCAGGCCACCAGGGGCCGCGTCATCGCCGTCCACCAGCCGCATCGCTACAGCCGCCTGTCGAATCTTTTTGAAGATTTCTGCACCTGCTTCAACGAAGCCGACGTGGTCGCCATCGCCGAAGTCTATGCTGCGGGCGAAGATCCGATCCCCGGCGCTACCCGCGACGACCTTGTGGCGGGCCTGATCGCCCATGGCCATCGCCATGCCCGTGCGATCCTGGACGAAAACGACTTGGAGCGGCTGGTGCGTGAACAGGCCCGGCCCGGCGACATGGTGGTCTGCCTGGGGGCGGGCACGATCTCGACCTGGGCCAACGGCCTGCCGGAACGGCTGCAGGGGCGCGCCGCGTGACGCATTCGGCGATCCTTGCGCTGGCGGTGGTGGCAGGCTGGCTGATCCTGGCCCGCCTTGCCCGCAGCCTGCGCCTGCGCCAAAGACACCGGGCGCTGTGGGCCCTGGTCGCCACGGGTGTTCCGATCCTGGGCTGGCTGACCTATACCTGCGGCCCCTGGGCGGGCATCGGTTTCCTGTCCCTGGGCGTGCTGGTGCTGCTGCGCCTGCCCATGCGGGTGCGGACCCGAACGGCGCCGTGATCCCCTTTTATCTGGGCATCGCCCTGGTGGTCCTGTGGTCCGTCTGGACAGGCGCCAACCGCATGGCCGCGCGATCCTTTCGCCCGCTGCTGGCGGCGCTTGCCGTGCTGCTGGCCGGGGCAGGGGCCTGCTGGCTGATCGGCGCCGAAAAGACCGGCTACGAATACGCGGGTCTGCTGGGCGCGCTGATGGCGCTGCTTCTGCTTCTGGCGGCGGGGTCGGTGGCTTTTGGCGCTGCGCTGCGCGGGCTGCACGACGCCACCCGCCGCCGGGTGGCCGCCGATCCTGCCGACCCGCTGCGTCCGGCCTGGGACATCTGGGGCCTTTGCGCGCTGTCAGCCATCGCCGTGATCGCCAGCCTGCTGGAATGACCCCGCCCGGTTGACCGCTCCGGTCCCGCTGTTTACCACATCCGCCATGATGACCGATCTTCCCCAGACCCGTGGCGCGCTGACCCCCAACCGTCCCTTGGACGCCCTGACATGGCTGCGCGTGGGCGGCCCCGCCGACTGGCTGTTCCAGCCCGCGGACGAGGATGACCTTGCCGATTTCCTGCGCGGCCTGGACCCCTCGGTTCCGGTCTTCCCCATCGGCGTCGGCAGCAACCTGATCGTGCGCGATGGCGGCATCCGGGGTGTGGTGATCCGCCTGGGCCGGGGCTTCAACGGCATCGCGGTCGAAGGGGACCGCGTGACCGCAGGCGCCGCCGCGCTGGATGCGCATGTCGCCCGCCGCGCGGCGGACGCGGGGTTGGATCTGACCTTCCTGCGCACCATCCCCGGTAGTATCGGCGGGGCGGTGCGCATGAACGCGGGCTGCTATGGCAGCTATGTCGCCGATCATCTGGTCGAGGTTCGGGCCGTGACGCGCCAAGGCGAGCGAATCGTCCTGACGCCCGATAACTTGCGCTTCGCCTATCGCCACGCCGAGCTGCCCGAAGGCTGCGTCCTGACCGAGGCGGCCTTCCGCGCCGCGCCCGCCGACCCCGATGCGCTGCACGCGAAGATGGCCGAGCAACTGGCCCGCCGGGACGAAACGCAGCCCACCAAGGAACGCAGCGCCGGGTCCACCTTCCGCAATCCGGCGGGGTTCAGCTCCACCGGACGGGCCGACGATGTCCACGACCTCAAGGCCTGGTCGCTGATCGACCGCGCGGGCCTGCGCGGGCATAGCTGGGGCGGAGCGCAGATGTCGGAAAAGCACCCGAACTTCCTGCTGAACACCGGCGGCGCCACGGCGGCCGAGCTTGAGGCGCTTGGCGAACTGGTCCGCCGCCGCGTGCTGGAGGACAGCGGCCACGAGTTGCAATGGGAAGTGATCCGCGTCGGCGACCCCCTGCCGCAACCGCAAGATGATTGACGATTCGCCCAACAATCTTTGGTCGATGGCAAAAATTACCCTTTTGTGATTTCTGTGCATCAGCTATCCTTTCGCCATAAGCGCAGACCGGGATGAACCCGGCCGCGCGGGGACAGAAAATCCCGGACCAACCGGGGCGAAAGGCGAAACGTGGCGGGCAGGTCGAGCAGGACAGCCCATACCGTAGCCGTTCTGATGGGTGGCCCCTCGGCCGAGCGAGAGGTGTCGCTGTCATCGGGGCGTGAATGCGCGAATGCGCTGCGGGTGGCGGGCTATGAGGTGATCGAGGTCGAACTGGGGTCTGAGCGCGGCGGCGATCTGGTCGCGCGCCTGGCGGGCCTTCGCTGCGATGTCGTCTTCAACGCACTGCATGGCCGCTGGGGCGAGGATGGCTGCGTCCAGGGCATCCTGGAATGGCTGGGCCTGCCCTATACCCATTCGGGCGTGCTGGCCTCGGCCTTGGCGATGGACAAGACGCGGGCCAAGGACGCGCTGCGCGTGGCTGGCCTGCCGGTCGTTGAAAGCGTCATCGCCTGCGCGGACGAGGTGCGCGCCCGCCATGTCCTGCCGCCGCCCTATGTGGTCAAGCCGAATGACGAAGGCTCGTCCGTGGGGGTCTATATCGTCCATGACGGCGCCAACGAGCCGCCGCAACTGGCCGACACGATGCCCGCCCGCGTGATGGTCGAAACCTATGCGCCGGGGCGCGAACTGACCACGGCGGTGATGGGCGACCGCCCCCTTGGCGTGACCGAGATCGTGACCGAGGGCTGGTACGACTATGCCGCCAAATACTCGGTCGGCGGATCGCGCCACATCATCCCCGCCGAGATCCCGGCGGACATCACCGCAGCCTGCCTGGATTACGCCGTCCGCGCGCATCGGGCGCTTGGCTGCCGGGGCCTGTCGCGGACCGATTTCCGCTGGGACGACACGCGGGGCCTGGACGGGCTGATCCTGCTGGAAGTGAACACCCAGCCCGGCATGACGCCCACATCGCTTGCGCCGGAACAGGCCGCCCATGCCGGGATCGACTTTCCCGCCCTGATGCGCTGGATGGTGGAGGATGCGCTGTGCCGGACGTGATCGACCACCGCCCGAACCGCCAGCCCCAACCCGACCGCATCAAGCGCGACCCCGCGCCGTCGCGCCTGCAATACCGGCTGGAACGCATGTGGCTGCGGCCCATCTGGCGCCGCACGGTGCGGATCGGCGTGCCCGTTGCCCTGGTCGCCATGATCGGCGGGCTGTGGCTTGCGGATCAGGACCGCCGCGCGCTGCTGACCGATGGCGTCCAGCAGATCATGGACAAGGTCCAGAGCCGCGAGGAATTCCTGGTCAAGACCATGGTGGTCGAGGGCGCCACCCCCGTGGTGGACGAGGCATTGCGCAAGATGCTGCCGGTCGATCTGCCCGCCTCCAGCTTCGACATCGACCTGACGGCGCTGCGCCTGCAGGTGATGCAGCTTGACGTGATCGAGTCGGTGGACCTGCGCATCAAGCCGGGCGGCATCCTGTCCGCCGTGGTCAAGGAACGCGAACCGGCAGTCCTTTGGCGCCATGCGCGGGGGATCGAGATCCTGGACAAGACCGGCCACCGCGTCGCCTCGGTCACGTCGCGCGACGTGCGCGCCGACTTGCCCTTGATCGCGGGCGAGGGTGCGGATCTTGCCGTGCCCGAGGCGCTGTCGCTGATCGACGCGGCCGGGCCGATCCTGCCCCGCGTGCGCGGGCTGGTGCGCAAGGGCGAGCGCCGCTGGGATCTGGTGCTGGATCACGGGCAGAAGATCATGCTGCCCGCCGAGGGCGCGACCATCGCGCTGCAGGCTGCGATCGCGCTGGACCGGGCGCAGGACATGCTGGGCCGCGACATCACGGCGGTCGATCTGCGCAACCCGTCCCAGCCCGTGCTGCGGCTGGGGGTCGATGCGCGCAACACCATCCGCGAGGCGCGGGGGCAGGCGCTTCTGGGGCCGGACGGCAAGGTCGTGCCGGTGGACGACAAGAAGAAGGGGGGCTGACATATGGCGGAACTTTATCAAACGCAGCGGGCGATGCGGAACATCCGCCGGGCCGCCCTGCAGCGCGGCGTGATCGGCATCCTGGACATCGGCACCTCGAAGATCGCCTGCCTGGTGCTGCGCTTCGACGGCACCGGCACCTTCCGCGAAACCGATGGCGTCGGCCCGATGGCGGGGCAGGTCAACTTCAAGGTGATCGGCGCGGCTTCGACCCGCTCGCGCGGGATGCGCTGGGGCGAGATCGACGTGATGGCCGAAACCGAACGCGCCATCCGCACGGTGGTCGCCGCCGCGCAAAAGGTCGCGGGCGTGCGCCTGGACCACGTCATCGCCTGCCTGTCGGGCGGGCGCCCGGCGTCTTACGGCCTGGCGGGGGAAATCACGCTGGAGGCGGGCCGCGTCCACGAACATGACGTGGCCCGCGTGCTGGCTGCCTGCGATTCCCCCGATTTCGGCCGGGGACGGGAGGTTCTGCACGCCCAGCCGGTCAATTTCGCCGTGGACAACCGCAGCGGGTTGGGCGACCCGCGCGACCATGTGGGAAACCGGCTGGCCTGCGACATGCATGTGCTGACCGTCGATGGCGACGTGATCGGCAACCTGATCCAGTGCATCCGCCGCTGCGACCTGGAACTGGCGGGCATCGCCTCGGCCTCCTATGCCTCGGCCCGCGCGGCCCTGGTCGAGGATGAGCAGGAACTGGGTTCGGCCTGCATCGACTTTGGCGGCGGCGGCACGGGCGTGTCGATTTTTGTCAAGAAACACATGATCTTCGCCGACAATGTTAAGATCGGCGGCCAACTGGTCACGCAGGACATCGCCCAAGGCTTGCGGGTGCCGCTGCCGGTGGCCGAACGGCTGAAGACCCTGAACGGCGGGGTCGAGGCCACGGGCCGGGACGACCGCGACATGCTGGACTTGGGCGGTGAGGCCTCGGGCTGGGACGGGTCGGGCTGGGACACGGGCCGCCGTTCGGTCAGCCGCGCCGACCTGATCGGCATCATGCGCCCGCGGGTCGAGGAAATTCTGGAAGGCGTGCGCGAAGTCCTTGATGCGGCAGGATTTGATTCCATGCCCAGCCAGCAGATCGTGCTGACCGGCGGCGGCAGCCAGATCCCCGGCCTGGACGGCTTGGCCGCGCGCATCCTGGGGCCGAACATCCGCTGCGGGCGGCCGCTGCGCATCGACGGGCTGGCCCACCAGTTCACCGATCCCAGCTTTTCCAGCGCTGTCGGGCTGGCCTTGTTCGCCGCCCATCCGCAGGACGAATGGTGGGATTTCGAGATGCCGGCGGACAGCTATCCGACCCGCAGCCTGCGCCGTGCCTATCGCTGGTTCAGGAACAACTGGTAAGCCCTTGACCGCAAATGTGGTGCGATCGCAACATCCCACCACATTCTGCGCCATTGGCAAGATACCGCCGAAAACACCTGCGGATACTGCCAGATTTTGCGGTTTTTGCGAGTTTTTCGGGTGACGCAAGACCCTCTGCCCGCTAGGATCGACGCTGATGACGAGGGATTCGACGGGCGGCAGGTCATGACCCGTTCGACATAGCAAAAACAGGCGGAACCATGAACCTCAATCTGATGATGAACGACGAGGACGAACTGAAGCCCCGGATCACCGTCTTCGGTGTCGGCGGCGCGGGCGGAAACGCGGTCAACAACATGATCGAGAAGAAGCTCGACGGGGTCGAGTTCGTGGTGGCCAACACCGACGCGCAGGCCCTGGCCGGATCGCGCGCCAGCAGCCGCATCCAGATGGGCCCGAAAGTGACCGAGGGCCTGGGCGCGGGCGCCAAGCCCATCATCGGCGCCAAGGCCGCCGAGGAAACGATCGAGGACATCGTCGATCACCTGATGGGCGCGCATATGTGCTTCATCACCGCCGGCATGGGCGGCGGCACCGGCACCGGCGCCGCCCCGATCATCGCCCAGGCCGCGCGCGAGATGGGGATCCTGACCGTCGGCGTTGTGACCAAGCCCTTCCAGTTCGAGGGCACCAAGCGGATGCGCCAGGCCGAGGAGGGTGTCGAGGCCCTGCAGAAGGTCGTGGACACGCTCATCATCATCCCCAACCAGAACCTGTTCCGCCTGGCCAACGAAAAGACCACCTTCACCGAAGCCTTCGCCCTGGCCGACGACGTGCTGTACCAGGGCGTCAAGGGCGTGACCGACCTGATGGTGCGTCCGGGTCTCATCAACCTTGACTTCGCCGACGTGCGCGCGGTCATGGACGAGATGGGCAAGGCCATGATGGGCACGGGCGAGGCTTCGGGCGACAACCGCGCCCAGGAAGCCGCCGAACGCGCCATCGCCAACCCGCTGCTGGACGAGATCAGCCTGAACGGCGCCAAGGGCGTGCTGATCAACATCACCGGCGGCTATGACATGACCCTGTTCGAACTGGACGAGGCCGCCAACGTCATCCGCGACAAGGTGGACAGCGACGCCAACATCATCGTGGGTTCCACCCTGGACCCGGAGATGGACGGTTCGATCCGCGTGTCGGTCGTGGCGACCGGCATCGACGCCAGCGCCGCCGCGGCCGAGGTTCCGGCCCCGCGCCGCAGCATGGCCGAACCGCTGACGCAGAATCCCTCTGTCGCGCAGAAGGCCGAGGTCGCGCCGCAGCAGGACGAACTGCCGCAGCGCCGCGTCGCCCCGCCGCTGGCCGAAACCCGCCCTGCCGCCCCCGCCGCGCGGGTCGAGGATGACATGCCCGCCCCCGCCTATCAGCGCAGAGAACCCGCACAGCCCGCGATGCTGAACGTCAAGGAGGACGCGGGCTTCATCGCGCCGCGCGCGCCCCAGGGCGCCACGCCGCGCGGCCAGGCCTCGCCCGAGACGCTGGAGCGTCTGCGCCGCGCCGTGGAAAACAAGGGCGAGCGTCAGCAGCCCGCGCCGCAGCCTGCGGAACCCGTCCGCACCCCCAGCCGCATGGCTGGCCTGGGCCGGATGCTGGAACGCATGGCGGGCCATGCCGACACGTCCGTGCCGAAGCCGCCTGCCTCCTCGATCGCCGAACGGGTGAACGAACGCGTGGCCGTTCGGGCGCGCCAGCAGGAAGCGGACTTCGACGATCTGGCCAGCCCCGACGCCGCCGGTGACAATGTCGAAATTCCGGCCTTCCTGCGCCGTCAGGCGAACTGAGCCGGTCACAAATTTGAATGCGAAGGGCCGCGGTGACGCGGCCCTTTTTGCTTGCCTTGGCACGCTGTCTTGAAGGCCGTTCAGGATGGTCGCGCGGCACCCCCCTCGAATGTTTCACACCGTTACAAATCGTTAATTGAAGGAACGGCACCAAGGGCCTAGGTCACTCGTTACCCTCTCGGACGATCCCGGTCGGGCGTGATTTCAAGGCAGGTGGCCATGCAGGCGACAGTGAAAAAGATGGTGACGTTTCAGGGCGTGGGGCTGCATTCCGGTGCCCCGGCGCGGCTTGCGATCCATCCCGCGCCTGCTGGTCACGGCATCGTCTTCCGCCGCAGCGACCTGTCCCCGGCGGTCGATATTCCCGCCCGCTGGGATCACGTGACCCCGTCCAAGCTGTGCACCCTGATGGATGACGGCAAGGGCACGACGCTGTCCACCGTCGAGCATGTGATGGCGGCGCTTGCGGGAACGGGGATCCACAACGCCCTGGTCGTCGTCGATGGCCCCGAGGTTCCGATTCTCGACGGTTCCGCCGCGCCCTTCGTGCGCGCCATTCTGCGCGCCGGAATCGCGATGCAGGCGGCGCCCCTGCGGGCCATCCGCGTGTTGCGCCCCGTCGAGGTGCGCGAGGGCGAGGCCTTTGCCCGCCTGACCCCCGCCGACCACCTGGAAATCGACTTCCATATCGAATTCGCCGACGCTGCCATCGGCCGCCAGGAAAAGCGCCTGGACATGGCCAATGGCGCCTTCCTGCGGGAACTGGCCGACAGCCGCACCTTCTGCCGCCAGGCCGATGTGGACGCCATGCGCAGGAATGGGCTGGCCTTGGGCGGCACCTATCTGAACGCGGTCGTCGTGGATGGCGCGCGGGTGTTGTCGCCGGGCGGGTTGCGCCATGCCGACGAAGCCGTGCGCCACAAGATGCTGGACGCCATGGGCGATCTGGCCCTGGCGGGCGCGCCGCTGCTGGCGCGCTATACCGGGCACCGCGCGGGCCATGCGATGACGAACCGCCTGCTGCGCGCGCTTTTCGCCGATCCTTCGGCCTGGGCCTGGGAAACCTGTTCCCCGGCGCTTCAGGATCGCCTGCCCGGCGCGGGCGTCGCCGCCTATGATCTAGCGGCAACCGCCTGGGCGGCCGCGTAAGCGGCCTTCCGCAACGTCAAGGCCCGTCCCGAAAACGGACGCCGAATTCAACGGATTGCCATTTTGCGCCCCCTGATGTTCTGTGCTAGAGGGTCCGGGCAGCGCGGCCCGGACGGGGCGGCTGCAAGGAAGAAGTCTTAGGCAGGGTGAAGATGGCGCGCTCGAAATTCTCGGCTTCCCTGATGGCGGCGGTTCTGGCGGGTCTGGTGCTGACGGGCTGCGGGGGGCGCGGCTCGGGGGATGCCGACAAGAAGAACCTGGACCGCTTCACGGCCGAGGAAATCTACAAGCGCGGCGAGTTCGAGCTGGAAAACAGCCGCAAGCCCGAGGATGCGGTTTTCTATTTCAGCGAAGTCGAGCGGCTTTATCCCTATTCCGAATGGGCCAAGCGCGCGCTGATCATGCAGGCCTATTCCAACCACCGCGCCCAGAACTATGAGGAAGCGCGGGGTGCCGCGCAGCGCTTCATCGACACCTATCCGGGCGATGAGGATGCGGCCTATGCGCAATACCTGCTGGCCTTGTCCTATTACGACCAGATCGACGAGGTGGGCCGTGACCAGGGCCTGACCTTCCAGGCGCTGCAATCGCTGCGCACGGTGATCGAGCAATATCCCGACAGCGAATATGCCCGCAGCGCGATCCTGAAGTTCGACCTGGCCTTCGACCACCTGGCCGCCAAGGAAATGGAGATCGGGCGCTATTACCTCAAGCGCGGGCATTACGCGGCCTCGATCAACCGCTTCCGCGTCGTGGTCGAGGAATTCCAGACCACCGGCCAGACGCCCGAGGCGCTGCTGCGCCTGGTCGAGGCCTATCTGGCGCTTGGCCTGACGGACGAGGCGCAGACGGCGGGGGCGATCCTGGGCCACAACTTCCAGTCCTCGCCCTTCTACCAGGACGCCTATCGCCAGTTGCGCGGTCGCGGCCTGTCGCCCGAGGCGCGTGGCGACAGCTGGCTGAACAACGTGTATCGCCAGATGATCCGGGGACAGTGGCTTTGAGTTAGGGTGACGTTCACCCTGCGAGGATAACCCGATGCTGCGTTCGCTGGACATCCGCAACATGCTGCTGATCGACCGGCTGGGGCTGGCCTTCGGTCCCGGCCTGAACGTGCTGACCGGCGAAACCGGCGCAGGCAAGTCGATCCTGCTGGATTGCCTGGGCTTCGTCCTGGGCTGGCGCGGCCGGGCCGATCTGGTGCGCCAAGGCGCGAGCCAAGGCGAGGTGACGGCGGTTTTCGACCTGCCCGCCGGTCATCCCGCCCGCGCCGTTCTGGCGGATGCCGGGATCGAGCTTGAGGACGACGAGTTGATCCTGCGCCGCGTGAATGCGGGCGACGGGCGCAAGACCGGCTATGTCAACGACCGCCGAGTGTCTGGCGAGGTTTTGCGGCAGTTGTCGGAAACCCTGATCGAACTGCACGGCCAGCATGACGACCGGGGGCTGCTGAACCCGCGCGGCCACAGGGCGCTGCTGGATGCCTTTGGCGCCATCGACCTGGGGCCGGTGCGCGAGGCCTGGGCCGCCCGCCGTACGGCCCGCCGTGATCTGGATCAAGCCGAGGCCCGCCTGACCGCCGCGCGCGCCGAGGAGGATTTCCTGCGCCACGCCGTCGCCGAACTGGACGATCTGATGCCGGAAGCGGGCGAGGAAGCGACGCTGGATACCCGACGCCGCGCCATGCAGGGCGCCATCCGCATCCGCGAGGATGTCGCCCGCGCCTTGAAGATGCTGGGCGGCGAAGGGGCCGAGGGCGCGATGCTGGACGCGACCCGCTGGCTGGAGGGGGCATCCGACCGGGCCGAGGGGCGGCTGGACGAACCGCTGGCCGCGCTGTCCCGCGCACTTGTCGAATTGGGCGAGGCGCATCGCGGGGTCGAGGACGCCCTGAGGGCGCTTGACGTGGATCCCTCCCAGCTTGAGGCGACCGAGGAGCGGCTGTTCGCCCTGCGCGCGCTTGCCCGCAAGCACAACGTGCTGGCGGACGATCTGGCGGGGCTGGCGGACGAATTGCGCGGCCGCCTGGGCCAGATCGACGCGGGCGAGGCGCAGATCGCCGCCTTGCGCAGGCAGGTCGAGGATGCCGAGGCCCGTTACGATGCCGAAGCCGACGAGGTAACGCGGGCGCGCACCGAGGCCGCAGCCGCCTTGGACCGCGCGGTGACGGCGGAACTCGCGCCCCTGCGGATGGAGCGCGCGGTGTTCCAGACCCTTGTGACGCCCGGTGAGCCCGGCCCGGATGGCCGTGACGACGTGGCCTTCACCGTCGCCACCAACCCCGGTGCGCCTGCGGGCGCCCTGGACAAGATCGCCTCGGGCGGAGAGTTGTCGCGCTTCCTGCTGGCGCTGAAGGTCTGTCTTGCGCGCGGCAACGATGCGCTTGTGCTGATCTTCGACGAGATCGACCGGGGCGTGGGCGGCGCGACGGCGGATGCAGTCGGTCGGCGGCTGAAGAAGTTGTCCGATGATGCGCAGGTTCTGGTGGTGACGCACTCCCCGCAGGTCGCGGCGCTTGGCGCCAACCACTTCCGCGTGTCGAAGTCGGTCCATGACGACATGACGACCTCGACCGTGGCGGCACTGTCCGCGCCCGAACGGGTCGAGGAGATCGCCCGGATGCTGTCGGGCGACCGGATCACCGATGCCGCGACGGGCGCGGCACGGGCGCTGTTGCAGGGCTGAGGCTCAGGCGCTGATGAAGTCGCGCACGAATTCGGTCGCGGGCTTGGCGCGGATGTCCTGCGGCTTGCCGATCTGTTCGATGCGGCCCATCGACATGACCACCACCAGATCGGCCAGTTCCATCGCCTCGTCCTGATCATGGGTCACGAAGACCGTGGTCAGGCCGGTTTCGTCATGGATGTCGCGCAGGCCTTGGCGCAACTCCTTGCGGACCTTGGCGTCAAGCGCGCCGAAGGGCTCGTCCAGAAGCAGCATTCGCGGCTCGATGGCAAGTGCGCGCGCCAGGGCCACGCGCTGACGCTGGCCGCCGGACAGTTGCGTGGGATAGCGCCCGGCGATTTCCGGCAACTGGATCAGGTCCAGCAGCTTGGTCACGCGGCGGGTGATCTCGGCCTTCGGGGGGCGCTGACTGCGCGGGCGGGCGCGCAAGCCATAGGCGATGTTGTCGAAGACCGTCATGTGCCGGAACAGGGCATAGCTTTGGAACACGAACCCGGCACGGCGTTCCTGGACCGTCATGCCCGTCGCGTCCTGGCCGTTGAACAGCACGCGCCCCGAGGTCGGGAATTCCAGACCCCCCAAGATGCGCAGCAGCGTGGTCTTGCCTGAACCCGACGGCCCCAGCAGCGCGACAAGCGCCCCCGACGGGATGTTCAGCGACACGGGTTGCAGGGCGGTGGTGGCGCCGAAGGTCTTGGCGATTTCGTCGATGTCGATATGCAAGGCAGCCTCCTCAGTGGCGGCGGATGGCGGCAAGCTGGTCGGCGTGACGCAGCTCCAGCAGGGTTTTCAGAAGCAGCGTGACAAGCGCCAGCGCGGTCAGCAGCGCGGCCATGCTGAAGGCCGCGACGGAGAGATACTCGTTGTAGAGCATCTCGATCGTGATCGGCATGGTGGCGGTCTGGCCCCGGATCTTGCCCGACACGACCGCCACCGCACCGAATTCCCCCATGGCCCGCGCGGTGCAAAGCAGTGTGCCATACAGCAGTGCCCAGCGGATATTGGGCAGCGTCACCGTGCGGAAGGTGCGCCAGCCGGACGCGCCAAGGGTCAGGGCGGCCTCTTCCTCGGCCCGGCCCTGTTCGATCATCACGGGGATCAGTTCGCGCGCGACAAAGGGGAAGGTCACGAAGATGGTGGCCAGCACGATGCCGGGAATGGCGAAGACGATGGGCCAGCCATGCGCGACCATCCAGCCGCCGATGGCGGAATTGGCGCCGAACAGCAGGACGATGCACAGGCCCGCGACGACCGGGCTGACGGAAAAGGGCAGGTCGATCAGCGTGATGAGAAACGCCTTGCCGCGAAAGTCGAACTTGGTGATGAACCAGGCGGCGGCGATGCCGAAGGCGGCGTTTGCGGGCACAGCGATGGCGGTGATCAGCAGCGTCAGATGAATCGCGGAACGGGCGTCGCGGTTGCCCAGTGATTCGACGGCCGCCAGCCAGCCGTCCTTCAGCGCCTCGGCAAAGACCACCGCCAGGGGGGCGAAGACCAGGATCGCCAGCCCTGCGACGGCGATGGCGATCAGGGCGATGCGCAGCAGCGGCGCTTCCTCGGTCGCCGCGCGGAAGGTGGGCAGGGAGGTGTCAGACATGGCCCATCTTCCTTCGGCTGACGATCTGGATCAGGTTGATCGCCAGCAGCATGGCAAACGAAATCACCAGCATGGCGATGCCGATGGCGGCTGCGGCGTCATAGTTGAATTCCTCAAGCTGGATCACGATCAGCAGGGGGGCGATTTCCGTGCGCAGCGGGATGTTGCCCGCGATGAAGATGACCGATCCGTATTCGCCGACTGCCCGCGCCAGGGCCAGGGCAAAGCCCGTCAGCGCGGCGGGCATCAGCATCGGCAGGATGACATGGCGCAGCGTATAGAGGCGGGACGCGCCCAGGGTGGCGGACGCTTCCTCGACCTCCTGCTCGATCTCCTCGATCACCGGCTGGACGGTGCGGGTGGCGAAGGGCAGGCCCACGAAGACCAGGGCGATGAAGATGCCCCATTGCGTATAGGCGATCTTCCAGCCGACCGACTGGGCGAGGCTGCCGAAGGCGCCGTTCGGCGCATAAAGCGCGGTCAGCGCGATCCCCGCCACGGCGGTCGGCAGGGCAAAGGGCAGGTCCACGGCGGCGTCCAGCAGCCGCTTGCCCGGAAAGCGATAGCGGACCAGCACCCAGGCCAGCAGCACGCCGAAGACCAGGTTGAACGTCGCGGCCAGCAGCGCCAGCTTGAAGGACAGGAACAGCGATGCCGTCACGCGTTCGCGGCTGACCACGTCCCAGATGTTCGACAGGCCGAAATTGGCGCCCTTCATCAGAAGGGCGCCGATCGGCAACAGGACGACGATGGAGAGCATAGCGATGGTGATGCCCGCCGAGAGGCCAAGGCCGGGCATCGCCGTCTTGTGGAACAGGGGTCGCGCGGTCATGGTCACTTGGCCGTGTAGATCTGGTCGAAGATGCCGCCGTCGCCGAAATGTTCGGGCTGCACCTTCTTCCAGCCGCCGAAATCCTCGATGCTGACCAGATCAAGCTTGGGGAAGCGGGCCACGTCCTCGGGGGCGGCGGCACTGGTGTCCCAGGCGCGGTAATAGTGCTTGAAGGCAAGCGCTTGGCCTTCGGGGGAATAGAGGAAATCCAGATAGGCATTGGCCAGTTCGCGCTGCCCGTCGCTGGCGATATTGCCATCGACAATGGCGACCGGCGGTTCGGCCAGGACGCTGACCGAGGGCACGACGATGTCGAACTGATCCTCTCCGATCTCCTCAAGCGCCAGATAGGCCTCGTTCTCCCAGGCCAGCAGCACGTCGCTGATGCCGCGCTGGGCAAAGGTCGTGGTCGCGCCGCGCGCGCCGGTGTCCAGGACGGGGACGTGCTTGAACAACTCGCCCACGAAGGCCTGCGGATCCTGGCCGTTCTTTTCCGCCCAGGCCCAGGCCGCCAGGTAATTCCACCGCGCCCCGCCCGAGGTCTTGGGGTTCGGCGTGATGACCTCGACGCCCTCCTTGACCAGATCGCCCCAGTCGTTGATGCCCTTGGGATTGCCCTCGCGCACCAGGAACACGATGGTGGACGTATAGGGGCTGGAGTTGTGCGGCAGCTTCGACTGCCAGTCGGCGGGCAGCTTGCCGGCTTCGGCGATCTTGTCGATGTCGGACGCCAGCGCCAGCGTCACCACCTGCGCGGCAAGCCCGTCGATCACCGCGCGGGCCTGCGCGCCGGACCCGCCATGGCTGGCCTCGATGGTCGGCGCCTCGTGGCCGTCGGCCGCCCATTTTTCGGCGAAGGCCGCGTTCACGTCGCGGTAAAGTTCCCGCGTCGGATCATAGCTGACATTCAGCAGCGTTTCGGCGGAGGCAGGCACCGCGACCGCCAGGGCCAGCACGATGGCGGACAGCGGGGCGCCGATGCGGCTGGTATGCGACTTGAACATGAAACCGTCTCCTGAAGGCGTTTATTGGTGTGTGCGGGTGGCCAGCGGTTCGATCCGCGCCTCCCATAGGACAGGATCGCGGCCTTCCAGCAGGGATGCCGCCGCCGCCTCGGGTTCCCGGCTCAGCGCCAGAAGGGGGGCGCCATTGACGCGGTGGACCTGCCCGGTGCGCCGGTCGATCAGGCGCACCGAATATAGGGGGCGCGGGGTTGCATTGATCTGTTGACCCTGGATCGTCATCGCGGTCGCTCCTCTGACTCGCTATAACGCAAATAACGACAGGGAAAGTCGTGTTTATCAAGAGAAGAGATGCGCTGAAATTCAGCGCCGCAAGAGAAATTAATTCTACGAAACTGGGCGCGGGCTAAGGTGCCCGCGCCCCTGTCTGTGTCCTTATGCCGGGATCACCTTGTCCAGAACGGTCCGCAGCCGCGTCACCGTGCCGTCCACATCCTTCAGCTTGTCCAGCCCGAACAGCCCCAGCCGGAAGGTCGAGAAGGCGTCCCCTTCGTTCACCGCAAGCGGCACCCCCGCCGCGATCTGCATCCCTTCCGCCGCGAACTTCTTGCCGTTCCTGATGTCGGGATCGTCGGTATAGCTGACGACCACCCCCGGCGCGGCGAATCCCTTTGCCGCGACCGACCGCACCCCGCGTTCGGCCAGCATGTCCCGCACGGCATTGCCAAGCCGCCATTGCGCATCGCGCGCGGCGTCAAAGCCCATCGCCCGCGTTTCCTCCATCGCGTCGCGCAGGCCAAGCAGGGCGTCGGTCGGCATGGTCGCGTGATAGGCGTGGCCGCCGTCTTCATAGGCCGCCATGATCGCGCGCCATTTCTTCAGATCCAGCGCAAAGCTGTTGCTGTCGCTCGAGGCCAGCCGTTCCGCCCCGCGTTCCGACAGCATCACCAGACCCGCCGCGGGGGATGCCGACCACCCCTTCTGCGGGGCCGAGATCAGCACGTCCACGCCTGTCGCCTTCATGTCCACCCAGATCGCGCCGGATGCGATGCAGTCCAGCACCATCAGCGCGCCGACCTCATGCGCGGCGTCCGACAGCGCGCGGATATAGTCGTCGGGCAGGATCAGCCCGGCCGAGGTTTCGACATGCGGGGCAAAGACCGCATCGGGCCGGGCCTCGCGGATCTTCGCCACGACCTCCTCGACCGGCGGGGGCGCATAGGCGGGCTGCGGCTCGTTCCCGGCAGGGCGGGCCATGGCGACGGTGGTGTCGCGGGCAAAGCCGCCCATGTCGAAGATCTGGCTCCAGCGATAGCTGAACCAGCCATTGCGGACGATCAGCGCGTGGCCGGTGCCGAACTGGCGGGCCACCGCTTCCATCGCATAGGTGCCGCCGCCCGGCACGATGGCGACCTGATGGGCGCCATAAACCTCGCGCAGCGCGGCGGACAATTCGCGCATCACCTGCTGGAAGCGTTTCGACATGTGGTTCAGCGAGCGGTCGGTGAAGACGACCGAGAACTCTTCGAGCCCGTCCGGGTCGATGTCGGGGTGAAGGTGGGGCATCGCATTCTCCTGTCAAGCTGGGTGCAACCTAGCCTTTGCCGCCGCGCCCTGCCAGACCGCCAAAGGCCGCAGGGCTCAGCGCGGACCAAGCGCGCTCACACCGATTACGATCATCGCCCCCGCCGCAACGTAACGCAAAAGGCGGGAGGCCCCGAACGGCCGGCCCCGCAGGGCGGATGAAAACAGGATCGCCAGAAGCGAATACCAGATCGTGCTTTGCAGGATGATCAGGGCGAATATCCCGGCATAAACATGAACGGGCGCGGTGGCCGGTATTGCCGAAAGAAATGTCCCCATCCAGAAGGCGATGGCAAGGGGGTTGGCCAAGGCCGTCAGAAGGCCCACGGCAAAGGGCCGCCCGCCGGTCGGGACCGCGCGCCGAACCTGCGGAGCGGCCAGCATCCGCAGGCCGATCCAGAGCAGATAGAGCGCGGCCAAGACCCGAAGACCCGTGAAAAGCTGGCCGTTGCGCGCGATCACCGCGCCCGCGCCCAGCAGCGCGATGCCGACCCACAACCCCGTCGCCGTCACGACCCCCGCCGCCGCCGACAGGCCGTCCCGCCGCGATCCCGCGCTGGCCACGCAGCAGATCGCTAATGTATTCGGGCCGGGTGTCATTGCCACGGCAAGATGCATCCCGGCGATGAAAAATATATTCGCAAAAAGGTTCATCATTTAAAAACCTGATGAGCCTTTCCATATTAAACCCATTCGCCCTGATTTAATATTATTTAATATTCCGGCATAATCGCTGCTTGCACGCTTTTGAACTTGCGCAGCGCGCCCCCTTGCGGCCCCCCCGTCCGGGCGACTACCTTTCGGGCAGCAGCAACACGCAGGTTCTTCATGCGCATCGGCATCCTTCAATGCGGCCAGGCGCCCGCCGAATTGAAGCAGGACATGGGCGACTATCCCGACATGTTCGTCCGGCTTCTGGACGGACGGGGCTTCGATTTCCGCACCTGGCACGTCGAGGCGATGGAGTTTCCTGCCTCCGTCCATGACGCGGACGGCTGGCTGCTGACCGGATCGCGTCACGGCGCGTACGAGGATCACCCCTTCATCCCGCCCCTGGAACGCTTCATCCGCGACGCCTATGACGCAGGCGTCCCCATGGTCGGCATCTGCTTCGGACACCAGATCATCGCGCAGGCGCTTGGCGGCACGGTCGTCAAGCATCCCGATGGCTGGTCGGTCGGCACGCAGGATTATGACTTCGACGGCGAAACGGTGCGGCTGAACGCCTGGCATCAGGACCAGGTCGTCGTGCTGCCCCAGGATGCGCAGGTCGCGGGGCGCAGCGCGTTCTGCGAAAACGCGGCGCTGATCTATGGCGACCGGGCCTATACCGTGCAGCCGCATCCCGAATTTTCCGACGACTTCATTCGCGGGCTGATGGACAAGCGCGGCAAGGGCCTGGTTCCGCAGGATCTGCTGGACCGCGCGGACGAGCGCATGGGCGAGACCAAGGGCTCGGCCATCGTCGCCGACCGGATCGAGGCTTTCTTCAAGCAGCCCCGCGCCATCGCCAAGGGTGCCGCATGAGCGACTGGATCGACAGGCTGCCCCAGGCCGCCCGCAACTTCCTGGCCGGGCGACGCCTGGACGAGGTCGAATGCATCCTGGCCGACATCGCGGGCGTCGCGCGCGGCAAGGCCATGCCCGCGTCGAAATTCGCGCGCCAGGACAAGTTCTATCTGCCGAACTCGATCTTCCTGCAGACGATCACGGGGGAATGGGCCGACAACCCGGCGGGGGCGTTCACCGAACCCGACATGATCCTGACCCCGGATTTCAGCACGGCGACCGCCGCGCCCTGGACCGCCGACTGGACGCTGCAGGTCATCCACGACGCCTATGACCAGCAGGGAAACCCCGTGCCCATCGCGCCGCGCAACGTGCTGAAGCGGGTCGTGGGCCTCTATGCCGAACGCGGCTGGAAGCCGGTCGTGGCGCCCGAGATGGAGTTCTTCCTGGTCGCCCGCAACATCGACCCGAACCAGCCGATCATCCCGCCGATGGGCCGGACGGGGCGGCGGGCCGCCGCCAAGCAGGCCTATTCGATGTCGGCCGTGGACGAATACGGCAAGGTCATCGACGACATCTATGACTTCGCCGAGGCGCAGGGATTCGAGATCGACGGCATCCTGCAGGAAGGCGGCGCGGGGCAGGTGGAGATCAACCTGAACCACGGCGATCCTGTCGCGCTGGCGGACGAAATCTTCTACTTCAAGCGCCTGATCCGCGAGGCCGCGCTGCGCCATGACTGTTTCGCCACCTTCATGGCCAAGCCCATCGAGGGTGAGCCGGGCAGTGCCATGCATATCCATCATTCGGTCACGGATCTGGCGACGGGGCGCAACATCTTTTCGGATGAAAAGGGCGCGGAAACGCCGCAGTTCCTGCATTTCATCGCCGGGATGCAGAAGCACCTGCCCGCCGCCGTGGCGCTGCTGGCGCCCTATGTGAACAGCTATCGCCGGTATGTCCCGGACTTTGCCGCGCCCATCAACCTGGAATGGGGCCGCGACAACCGCACCACCGGGCTGCGGGTGCCGATTTCCTCGCCCGAGGCGCGGCGGGTGGAAAACCGGCTGGCGGGCATGGACTGCAACCCATACCTGGGCATCGCGGCCAGCCTCGCCTGCGGATACCTGGGCCTGGTCGAGGGAGAGAACCCGCGCGGCGAATGCCTGGGCGACGCCTACATGTCGTCGCAGGACGAGCTGCCCTATAACCTGGGCGATGCGCTGGACATCATGGCCGACAGCGCGCCCATGCGCGGCGTGTTGGGCGAGGACTTCGCTGCCGTCTACGAATCCGTCAAGCGCAACGAATACAAGGAGTTCCTGCAGGTCATCAGCCCTTGGGAACGCGAACACCTGCTGCTGAACGTATGAAGCTGCTTTATGCCAACGACCGGCGCGGGGAATATCCGCCCAGCGTCTATGCCGACGCCTGCGCGGCCCTGGACCGCTTTTCGCCGCTGAAGGGGGAAACGCGGGCCGACGTGGCGGTGGTGGGCGGGGGCTATACCGGCCTTTCGGCCGCGCTGCATCTGGCGTGGGCGGGCCGGGACGTGGTGCTGGTCGATGCGCAGCGGGTGGGCTTTGGCGCCTCGGGGCGCAATGGCGGCCAGATCGGGTCCGGCCAGCGGCAGGAGGTGGACTGGCTGGAACGCCAATATGGCCGCGACACCGCCCGCCGGTTGTGGGATCTGGCCGAGGATGCCAAGGCCCTGACCCGCGCGCTGGCGGCGGAAAGCGGCGTGCCGATCCGTGACGGCGTGGCTCATGCCTGCCGCAATGCGTCCGAGGTCGAACATGCCGCCCGGATGGCCGCGCATCTGGCGGCGCATTACGGCTATGACAAGGTGCAGCCTTTGGACCGCGCCGCCTTGGCTGCGCATCTGGGAAGCGGGGCCTATGTGGGGGGCGATGTGGACTGGGGCGCGGGGCATGTGCAGCCGCTGGCTCTGGCGCTTGGCATGGCGCGTCTTGCGGTCGCCGCCGGGGTGCGCATTCATGAAGGCACCCATGTCCATCGCATCGAACACGGCACGGCGACGGTGAAAAGCCGTGTCCTGTGCGACACCGGCAGGATCGTCTGCGATCACGTCATCCTTGCGGGGAACGGCTATCAGGGGCGGCTGGACGCCAAGGTCGCCGCACGGGTCATGCCGATCAACAACTATATCGTCGCGACCGAACCCCTGGGCGACCGCTTCCCCGAAATCCTGCCGCAGCGGATCGCCGCTGCGGATACCAAGTTCGTGGTGAACTACTGGCGGCTGGACGACGACCGCCGCCTGATCTTCGGCGGGGGTGAAACGGTCAGCTATCGCTTCCCCAAGGACATCGCGGGGCTGGTGCGTCCGCATCTGCTGTCGGTCTATCCGCAGCTTGAAGGGGTGCGCCTGACCCATGCCTGGGGCGGCACGCTGGCGATCACCATGAACCGGATGCCGCATTTCGCCCGCCCTGCGCCGAACTGCCTGTCGGCAGGCGGATACAGCGGGCATGGGGTGGCGATGGCCACGCTGGCGGGCAGGCTGATGGCCGATGCGGTGGCGGGACAGGCGGACGGCTTCGACGCAATGGCCGCGATCCCGACGCGGCCCTTTCCCGGCGGGTCGATGCTGCGCAACCCCCTGCTGGTGGCGGGAATGGCCTGGTACGGATTGCGCGACAGGCTGGGGGTCTAGGGCCCGGCGGCAATCGCTGTGTGTAGGGTGGGGTTTCACCCCATCGTTGCCGGGTGGGTGAAACCCCACCCTACTTGCCATCACGCAGGCAGG
The DNA here is from genome assembly GCF_039770665.1 of Paracoccus sp. SSK6. NCBI lineage: Bacteria > Pseudomonadati > Pseudomonadota > Alphaproteobacteria > Rhodobacterales > Paracoccaceae > Paracoccus > Paracoccus sp. SSK6. Next base: position 128,122 of record NZ_JBDPNJ010000007.1, read on the forward strand.
TCTGAAGGCCGATCTGCTCTAGCGCGCGCCCGCGACCCGCTGGCGTTGCAGGGCCGAATCACGGTCTGTCACGCCCAGAAGCCCGGCGACCAGGCGGATCGCCGTTTCCTCGTTCGCGGCGCGGTGGTTGTCGGCAAGCGAGATTTCCCACATGGCACCGATGATCGCGGTCCGATCCTCAAGCGAGACGCGGTCCTTGATCAGCCGGGTGAAGCGCACGGTGTCGGGGGCCTCGGCCTCGATCATCTCGGCCGCCGACCGGCGCTCGGCGGCATCCGCCATGCCCAGCCCGTGCAACTGGGCCAGCACCTGGTCGATGCGGGCCTTTTCGGCGGCGTTGTAATGGTCGTCGGCCCGCGCCACCCGGACCAGCAGCGCAGCGACCGCAATCTCGGCATCCTCCGTCGCCAAGGGCTTCGGATAGCGGTCTTCCGAGAACAGGCGGTTCAGAAGATTGCGGAACATTGGTCCACCTTAGGCCTTTGGTGTATTCATGCAAGGTTTAAGGGTATGATCATCCTTTATTATACCATACGGCGAACGCGACGCCTTCAGTATTTCTGCGGCACATACAGATCCCGCGACAGCACGTCGCGTTCGTAATCGGGGTTGAACACCCGGTTCGGCAGGGTCACCTCCTCGTGCTCGACATCGCCGTAGGGGATCAGGCTCAGCAGGTGGCTCATGCAGTTCAGGCGGGCGCGCTTCTTGTCGTTGGCGGGGACGATGTACCAGGGCGCCTCGGGGATGTTGGTGTGTTCCAGCATATCCTCCTTGGCCTTGGTATAGGCTTCCCAGCGGACGCGGGACTGCAGGTCCATGGGCGACAGCTTCCACTGCTTCAGCGGATCGTGGATGCGCATCAGGAAGCGCATCTGCTGTTCCTCGTCGGTGATCGAGAACCAGTATTTCACCAGCCGGATCCCCGACCGGACCAGCATCCGCTCGAATTCGGGAACGTCCTGGAAGAACTGATCGACCTGTTCCTCGGTCGCGAAGCCCATCACGCGTTCGACGCCCGCGCGGTTGTACCAGCTTCGGTCGAACAGCACGATCTCGCCCCCGGCGGGCAGGTGGGGGACATAGCGCTGGAAATACCATTGTGTCTTTTCCCGGTCGGACGGGGCGGGCAGGGCCACGGTGCGGACAACGCGCGGGTTCAGGCGCTGCGTGATGCGCTTGATCGCGCCGCCCTTGCCTGCGCTGTCCCGGCCTTCGAAGATGACGACGACCTTTTCCTTGTTGTGGCTGACCCAGTCCTGCAGCTTGATCAGTTCCGTCTGCAGGCGCAGCAATTCGCGGAAATACAGCTTGCGGTCCATCTGGTCGGGCCGCTTGTCGCGATAGATGCGCCGGATCTCCTCGGACAGGACGGCGTCTTCCAGCTCGATCTCGTAGTCTTCGTCCAGGGTTTCCAGAAGCTCGGCTTCCAGCCAGTCCTTGGGTTCTTGGTTCATGGTCGGCTCCGTGATTCCCGTGCCCGTTTAAGGCAGGATTGTAACGGTTCTGCGGTGGCGGGGCGTTCCCGTCAGCGGCCGAAGCGGGCGGCGCAGGCGGGGGTGACGGCCAGGACGAAATCGCCGCGCCCGCCATCGACGGTACCGCACCACTGGCCGGTCACGGTGAACAGGCTGCGCGTGCCCTGCGCCGGGCGATAGGCGACGCGGCGGCCGTTCACGTCGAACAGGTTCAGCACGCCGCCGGGATTGGTCGCGTAATAGCCCAGCACGCCCCCGTCGGCGGTGATGATGAGGCGCCCTTCGTTGTCGGGGTTCGAGGGCCGGTTCGCCCAGGTCGAGGCGCGGTTGGCCGGGTTGCCCGACGAATTCCAGGCGGCGTTCGGCGAATTGGCGGCGCTTGCCGGGTTGTTCGCCGGATGGCCGGGGCCAAGGTCGAAGGGCAGGCGCGTCTGGTCCAGGACGATCAGCGGCGCATCGGCCCAGGCCGGGACCGGGGCCGGGCCTGCCGCCAGGCAGCAGGCAAGCGCAAGAACCGGGGCGCGGGCCGGCATCTCAGTCCACCCGCGCGTCGTCGCGCCCTTCGGGGCGGATCTGCATTTCGGGGGGCAGGACCGGGGATTTCTCGTCCTGGTCGCGCAGCAGGGCTGCGCGCGCCAGCATCATCAGCGTGACGGGCGTCGTCACGACGATGCAGAAGCCGATGAAGAATTCGTGGATCACCGCCCGTTCCTCAAGCACGCTGAACATCAGGGCCGAGGCAATGATGATCCCGCCCGTGCCCCAGCTTGTCGCCAGCGTCGGCGCGTGGAGCCGGTCATAGAAGGACCGCAGCCGTGCAAAGCCCAGCGCGCCGATCAGCGTCAGGGTCGAGCCCAGGACCACGAAGAACGCCACCGGAATGGCCATCCACAGCGGCACGGCGTCAAGTGGGGTCATTCGATCACCTCGCCCCGGAACAGGAACTTGGCCAGCGCGACCGAGGTCACGAAGCCCATGATGGAAATGACGGTCGCGGCCTCGAAGAAGAAGGCGGTGCCAAGCTGCATCCCCGTCACCAGCAGAAGCAGCATGATCGCGACATAAAGCGAATCGAGCGCCAGCACCCGGTCCTGCGCGCGCGGTCCGCGCAGGATGCGCGATCCGGCAAGGCAGCCCGCAAGCGCCAGGGCGATTTGCGCGTAACCCAGGGCGACGGTCAGGATCATCCCGCTCATTCGAAGATCTCCAGCAGCATCGGTTCATAGGTGTTGACGATCACGTCCTGATAGTGATCGGCCTCGGAGGCGTCGAAGATGTGGATGGTCAGGATACCGCTGTCCGTTCCGTATTCCACCCAGGCCGTGCCGGGCGTCGCGGTGACGATGATCGACAGGACGGCCAAGGCGTTGGGATTGGTGACCTGCAGCGGGATCTGGATGAAGGCCGACTTGCGGCCGTTGCGCCCTTCGGTCAGCAGCAACCGGGTGACGGCGATGTTCGACCGCACGATGTCCATGAACAGGGTGACGAACAGCCGGGGGATGGTCCGCCAGCGCCCGATGCGGGGCTTGGCCGGGTGCAATGCCGAATAGGCCCAGCCCGCGACCAGCGACAGCGCGGTTCCCAGGATCAGGTAGCCCAGGGAAAAGCGCGTCAGAACCAGCCACAGGAAGACCAGCGACAGCGACAGCACCGGATGGGGGATCAGGCGGGTCATGGCTGGTCCTTCTGCCCTTCGGGGCGGTCGGCCGCGCGGGGGGTGGCGAAGACGCCATAGGAATAGGCCGCGGTATCGTGCAGCGCCTGCGCCGTGCCCGCCGTATAGCGCAGCATCGCCTCGGCCTTGAAGCTGGTCAGGGCCAGCACGACCATCAGCGCGATCACCGGGGCGATCTCCAGCGCCAGCACGCGCGGCAGGGCGATGTCGCTGGCCCAGAAGGTCTGGATGCCGATTCGCGCCATGCCGATCAGGGTCGCAAAGCCCGACAGGATCAGCAGCGCGATGAAGGTCCAGGCAAGGCCCGCGGGCAGGGCGGCCTGCGCGATCAGCGCCTGCACCATGGCCAGCTTGCCGATGAAGCCCGGCAGCGGCGGCAGCCCGGCCAGCATCAGCACGCAAAGCGCGAAGCAGATGCCAAGCACCGTCATCGCCGGGATCGCCAGGCCTTCGTCCGGCACCTCGTCCAGGTCGGCGTCGTCGATGCCATAGGCGTCGGCGGTCAGGGCCAGCATCGCGGCGATGCCGCCATCCTCGCGGTCCATCGGCTCGATCAGCAAAAATAGCGCGCCGGTCGCCAGGACCGATCCGATCAGATAGTAGAGCGCCCCCGACAGCATGGCCGGGCCGCCGCCCGCCAGGGCAAAGCCCGTGATGCCCAGCACCGTGCCCGACGAGACTAGGACCGAATGGGCGGCCATCCGCCCCAAGCCCTGCGAGGACAGCACCCCCAGCAGCCCGAACAGCACCGTGGCCATGCCCAGAAGGATCAGGACGCTGGCCCCGAAGCCCGCCGATGCGCCCCCGGTTTCCCCGAACAGCAGCATCGACAGGCGCAGGATCGCGTAAACGCCGACCTTGGTCATGATCGCGAACATCGCGCCCACGGGGGCGGCGGCGGCCATATAGGCGGTGGGAAGCCAGAAGGACAGCGGCCAGCTGCCCGCCTTGACCAGGAAGGCCACCGCCAGCACCGCCACGCCCGCGTGCAGCAGCGGCCGGTCCTCGACCGGGACGGTGGCCACCAGATTGGCCAAGTGGCCCATGTTCAGCGTGCCGGTCACGCCATAGATCAGGCTGACGCCGATCAGGAACAGCAGCGACGCGGCCAGGTTGATGGCGATGTAATGCATCCCCGCCCGCACCCGGAGCTGGCCCGACCCGTGCAGAAGCAGGCCGTAGGACGCGGCCAGCAGGATCTCGAAGAAGACGAACAGGTTGAACACGTCGCCGGTCAGGAAGGCGCCGTTCAGCCCCATCAGCAGGAACTGGAACATCGAATAATAATGCGGCCCCTGCCGGTCCCAGGCCGCATGGGCATAAACCAGCGACGGGATCGCCAGAAGCGCGGTCAGCACCAGCATCATCGCGGCCAGCCGGTCCAGCACCAGGACGATCCCGTAGGGCGCGGCCCAGTCGCCCAGCAGATAGAAGCTGATGCCCTTCGCGTCGCTGATGTCGCCGCCCGCCTTGGCGCGGATCACCAGCTCCACCGCGATCAGCAGTTGCGCGGCGGTGGCGATCACGCTCAGCCAGAACTTCGCCTCGCGCCGGCGGTCGTCGTAAAGCAGCATCAGCGCGCCCGTGACGAACGGGATCAGGATCGGCGCGATGATGAGGTGTTCACCGATCACTGGCGCGCTCCTTTCCGTCAACATGGTCGGTGCCGGTCAGCCCGCGCGATGCGATCATCACCACCAGGAACAGCGCCGTGGTGGCGAAGCTGATGACGATGGCGGTCAGCACCAGGGCCTGGGGCAGCGGATCGGCATAGCGCGTGGGGTCGATGAAGCCGCCCTTGGGCATGATCGGCGGCGCCCCCGGCGTCAGCCGCCCCATCGCGAAGATGAACAGGTTGACCGCATAGGACAGAAGGCACAGCCCGATCACGACCTGGAAGCTGCGCGGGCGCAGCAGCAGCCAGATGCCGGATGCGGACAGGATGCCGATGGCGGCGGACAGGATGATTTCCATCAGGCGACCTCTTTCCGGGCGGTAAGTTCGTCCTGTTCGCGCCTGCGGCTGGCGCGCAGCGACTGGTGGGCGATGGCGACCAGCATCAGCACGACGGCGCCCATGACGGTGGCGAAGACGCCGATGTCGAACAGCATCGCGGTGGCCGCCGGAACATCGCCCACCAGGGGGATATGGACATAGCGCGCATGGGCCGTCAGGAACGGATAGCCGAACAGCCAGGCCCCCATCCCCGTCGCTGCCGCGCTCAGCAGGCCGATGCCCATCCAGCGGATCGGCAGGACGATGATGCGCGATTCGACCCAGCGGACATTGGTTGCCAGGTATTGCACCAGAAAGGCGATCGCCAGCGTCACGCCCGCCGCAAAGCCCCCGCCCGGCAGGTCATGGCCGCGGAAGAAGAAGTATCCTGCCAGCATGATCAGCAGCGGGAACATCCAGATCATGATGACCGAAGGAACGTAGAGATAGTCGTCCAGCGACGGGCTGCCGGCCAGGGTCTGCTGATAGGGCGCCTCGATGCTTTCGGGGGCGGGGCGGAAGCGGCGCAGCAGGGCGAAGATGGTCAGGCCGACGATGGCCAGGACGGTGATTTCGCCGAAGGTGTCGAAGGCGCGGAAATCGACAAGGATGACGTTGACGACATTGGTGCCGCCGCCTTCGTAATAGGCATTGCCCAGGAACCAGTCGCCGACATTGCGCACCACCGGCCGCGACATCAGCGCGAAGGCGATGGCCGCGATGCCCGTGCCGCCCGCGATGGCGATGACCAGGTCGCGGCCGCGCCGGATCTTGGAGGGCATGAGCTTGTCGGCGGCGATCTCGGCCCGGCGCTTGGGCAGCCAGCGCAGGCCCAAGAGCAGCAGGACCGTTGTCGCCACCTCGACCAGAAGCTGCGTCAGCGCGAGGTCGGGGGACGAGAACCAGGCGAAGGTCAGGCAGGTCACGACGCCCGCGCCGCCCAGCAGGACCAGGGCGGCAAAGCGGTGATACTTGGCCTGCCAGGCCGCGCCGATGGCGCAGGCCGCGCCCACCAGCCACAAGAGCGCGAAGGCCGGGTTCGGCGCGTGCAGCCGCAGGTCGGACGCGAAGGTCAGCACCCCCCACAGCGACCCGCAGGCCGCCGCGATGGCCGCCAGCACCAGCAGGCGAAGCTGCGGCTGCAGCGCCTCGGTCGAGAACCAGCCGCGCGCCAGACGCGGCAGCCGCCAGGTCAGGCGGAACAGCAGCCAGTCATAGATCCGCTGCCCCCGGATGCGGTGCAGAAGGAATGGGCCTTCGGGCCCCTGCGGGATGGATTTCGCGCTGAAGGCATAGATCAGCGCGCCGACCGCCAGCGCGATCAGGCTGAGCATCAGGGGCGCGTTGACGCCGTGCCAGACGGCAATGTGGTAATAGGGCATGTCGGCCCCCGCGACGGACCGGGCGGCGGTATTGATGATCGGCCCCAGCGTCAGGGCGGGGAAGATGCCCACCAGCAGGCAGATCAGCACCAGCAGTTCCACCGGGCGGCGCATCCAGGGGGGGGGTTCGTGCGGGGTCTTGGGCAGGTCGGTGGCCTGCGGGCCGAAGAACACCGTGGCGATGAAGCGCAGCGAATAGGCGACCGACAGGCTGCTGCCGACGATGGCGAAATAGGGCAGGGCGTTGTCCAGCCAGGTGCCGTTGTGCCAGTCCACGGCCTCGGCCAGGAACATCTCTTTCGACAGGAAGCCGTTCAGCAGCGGCACCCCCGCCATGGCGGATGCCGCGACGATGGCCAGCAGCGCGGTGAAGGGCATCGGCCGGAACAGCCCCGACAGGCGGCGCATGTCGCGGGTGCCGGTCTCGTGGTCGATGATCCCGGCGGCCATGAACAGCGACGCCTTGAAGACCGCGTGGTTGCAGATGTGGAAGATCGCGGCCAGGATCGCCACCGGCCCGCCGATCCCGGCAAGCGCGGTGATAAGCCCCAGATGGCTGATCGTGGAATAGGCCAGCAAGCCCTTCAGGTCGTGGCGATAGAGCGCGACCGCCGCGCCCAAGACCAGCGTGATGCAGCCCGCGCCGGTGACGGTGAAGAACCAGGCCTCGGTTCCCCCAAGGACGGGCGAAAAGCGGACCAGCAGGAACACGCCCGCCTTCACCATGGTCGCGGAATGCAGGAAGGCCGACACCGGCGTCGGCGCGGCCATGGCGCCCGGCAGCCAGAAATGGAACGGGAACTGCGCCGACTTGGTGAAGGCGCCCAGCAGGAACAGCGCCAGCATCGGGCCATAGAAGGGATGCGCCCGCACCCGCTCGCCGGACCGCAGGATCATGCCCAGGTCATAGCTGCCGGCGGCATGGCCCAGCATCAGCATCGCCACCAGCAGGCACAGCCCGCCAAGCGCGGTGATGATCAGCGCCGTCCGCGCCCCGTCGCGCGCCGCGGCCCCCTGGTGCCAGAAGCCGATCAGCAGGAAGGACATGAAGGATGTCAGTTCCCAGAACACCACCATCACCAGCACGTTGCCGGACACCAGGATGCCCAGCATCGCCCCGGTGAATGCCATCAGCAGCGCGTAGAAGCGCGGCAGGCTGTCGGTGCCGCCCATGTAGTAGCGCGCATAGATCACCACCAGCACGCCGATGGACAGCACCAGCGTGGCGAACAGCCAGGCGAAGCCGTCCATCCGCAGCGCCATGTTCATGCCCAGCGAGGGCGCCCATTCAAGGCTGGCGCGCAACACGGTGCCCGCTTGGATGGCGGGCAGGAAGGCCGCCAGGATCGCCAGCCCGCCGCCCAGCGACAGGGCCGACAGCCAGGTGGATGCGCCGCGCGCCGTTTGCGGCAATGTCAGCAGGATCAGTGAGGTCGCGAAGGGAAGAAAGGCCAACAACAGGAACAGATTGTGTTCGGCCATGCTGGACTTGCCCTTACCCTCGTCGATGCGCCACGGTCGCCGCCCATGCCGGTGTGCCCTTGTTCCGGGGTCGGAAAGACAAGCAGCGCCGTGCCGTTAGGGGGTCACGACCCGAATGCCTTTCGCACCGCCCGAGTTCAAGCCCGGATTGCCCGGATCGTCAGGTTTTGTCCAACTTTTCCGTTATCGGGATCAGACCTCGACCTCGATGGCGCCCATGGGGTGGGAACAGCAGGCCAGGATATAGCCCTCGGCGATGTCGTCGTCGCTGATGCCGCCGTTGTGGACCATGTGGACCTCGCCCGCGACCTTGCGGATCTTGCAGGTGCCGCACAGCCCGAAGGTGCAGCCCGACGGGATGTTCAGCCCCGACCGCTTGGCCACCGCCAGCACGGTGTCGGTTTCCGCGCAGGGGGTGGTGACACCGCTGGCGGTGAAGGTGATCTGTGCTTTCGCGCCTTCCTCGGGAGCCACGTCCTCGATCACCGGGGCGTCGGCCTCGGTCTTGATGGGGGCGCCGAAGCTTTCCTGGTGGTAATGGTCCATGTCGAAGCCCAGCGACACCAGCATGTCGCGGACCGACTGCATGAAGGGCTCGGGGCCGCAGCAGAAGACCTCGCGTTCCAGATAGTCGGGGGCCATCAGGCCCAGCATGATCTGGTTCAGGCGGCCAAGATAGCCGGTCCAGGCGGTGAAGGGGTCGTTCTCCTCGACCGTGAAGCGCAACTGCAGTCCGGGCACGCGGTCGGCGAACTGTTCCAGCCTGCGCCGGAAGATGATGTCGGAGGGGCGGCGCGCGGCGTGGACGAAGACGATGTCCGGCATCTCGCCCGAATCCCACGCCCAGGTGGTCATCGACATCATCGGCGTGACGCCCGACCCGGCCGAGATGAACAGGTGCTTCTTGGCCGGATGGCGGTGGCTGGAAAAGATCCCCGACGGGCCAAAGGCCTTGATCCGCATCCCCGGCCGCAGGTGGTCCAGCATCCAGCGGGTCGCCAGCGACGCGCGCTGCGCCTTGACCGTGACCGAGATCGACAGCGGCCGCGAGGGGCTGGAACTGATCGTATAGGTCCGCTGAACATTGCCCGAGGGCAGGGGCAGGTCCAGGGTGATGAACTGCCCCGGCTGGTAATCGAACCACGCCCCAGACGGCGCCCGGAAGGTGAAGGTGGCGGTGTCTGGCGTTTCGGGCACCACCATCGCGCATTCCAGCGGCTCGTCGTCGGACCACGGCTCCGTAGCCCAGTTCAGGCGTGGCTTGTTCATGCGCTTCTCACTCTGCCGCGACGCTTGTGGGCGTCAGCCGCCGGGCCATCAGTCCGCAATACCAGTCGATCAGGTGGATGACACCCGCTTCCTGCGTCGGCGAATAGGGTCCGGGCTGATAGGCGGGCGAGAGGATCCCGCGCTGGTTTTCCTCGACCACCTGGCGGTCCTCGTCATTGGTCGCCAGCCAGACTTCGGTCAGCTTTTGCAGGTCATAGTCCACGCCCTCGACCGCGTCCTTGTGGACCAGCCACTTGGTCGTGACCTCGGTCTCGGTGGGGCTGATCGGCAGGATGCGGAAGACGATGGCGTGGTCGGGCAGGAAGTGGTTCCAGCTTGACGGGAAGTGATAGAACATCAGGCTGCCCGCGTCGTTCCAGGGGATCGTTCCCATGCGGCGCGACACGGCGGCCTTGCCCGACATGGTAAAGCTTTCCTGGTTGTCCATCAGCGGCACGCGGGCCATGCGCCACTGCATGTCCGGCGCGTTGGTGAAGCGCGAGGGCAGGTTTGCGGCATCGCAGCGCGCCCAATGCTCCAGGATCTCGGGACTGGCGGAGTTCGGGCCCTCCATCACCGTCATCAGCGGATCGTCCGAATAGGTCCGGCAAAGAGAGGGATGCGAGCCGCCGCAGTGATAGCATTCGCGATTGTTCTCCATCACCAGCTTCCAGTTGCCCTTCTCGATGATGGTCGAGGAGAAGGCGACCTTGCTGTCGGCGATGGCGCTTGGTGCGACGAAGCGGGTCAGGTTGGCGGCCAGGTCGTTGATCGCGGGCGGGATCTGGGCCAGGCAGATGAAGACCATGCCGCCCAGATCGACGCAATGAACCGGCTTCAGACCGTATTTGCTGGCATCGAACCCTTCGCCCATGTCGCGGGCGTAAAGCAGCTTGCCGTCCAGGTCATAGGTCCACTGGTGATAGGGGCAGACCAGTTTCGGGTTGCTGCCGTTCGTCTTGGGGCACAGCCGCTGGCCACGATGGCGGCAGACGTTGTGGAAGGCGCGGATGCGCCCGTCGGCGCCGCGCACCACGATCACCGGATAGGCGCCGACATTCAACGTGACGTAATTGCCGGTCTTGGGGATCTCGCAGGAGGGGAGCGCGAAAAGCCATTCGCGATACCAGATCTGTTCCAGGTCGTCCTGGAAGGCCTGCTGCCCGCAGTAAAGGTCACGGGGCAGGGAGAAGCCGGGGACGCGTTCGGCGATCAGGCTGGCGGTCGAGGTCGTATTCATGTCTGGACCCATGGAGGTGCTGGCTGCTATGGGGTGCAACTTAGCTGGATTGCGACGCGACCGTGGTCGGATTGCGACCTTGCGTCGCATGATTCAGACATCCCCGGCGGGGGCCGCGACCTTCCTGCCGTGGTCAGGCAATCCAGAAAGTTTCGGTGCGGCAATTTGGCGACAGCGGAACCGAATCACGCTGTCAAGCGATAACCACATGTTGACGATTTGGGCGTGTTCGTGTCTATATCATGTGGTCGAGACGCGGTTTCGGATTTCCCTTGCAGCAAGGCTGGTTGGCGGCCTTCCTGCCTGGAAACTCCGCAATTGCGACCGACTGGCGGGCCCGGCAAGCTATCGGCAAGGGGCCAGAGCAGGCCAAGACAGAAATGACACCGGGCAAGGGTCCGGCGCTGTGGCCTGCGGGGTGCCCCCTGCGGCCCTGCTGCCCCCTTTTGTCCAGAACGAAGGAGCAGTGGGCATGACCATCACCGTTTATTCCAAACCCGCCTGCGTGCAATGCACCGCGACGACGCGCGCCCTGGATGCGCGCGGGCTGTCCTATGACGTGATCGACCTGACCGAGGATGAGGCCGCGATGGAGCGCGTGACCGCGCTTGGCTATCGCCAGGCCCCGGTGGTGATCGCGGGCGACGCGCATTGGGCGGGCTTCCGGCCCGACATGATCGGCCGTCTGGCCTGACCGGCGATGCAGGCGGCGGGCGGGGCATGGTGGGGTGAAACCCCACCCTACGGGCTGGTCTATTATTCCTCGGCTTCGGGGAATACGGCGCGCTTCGTGGCGGCCCTTGGCTTTCCCGCGCTGCGGATCCCGATCCGGCCCACGGACGCGATGCCGCAGGTTGACGCGCCCTTCGTGCTGATCTGCCCGACCTATGCGGACGGGCAGGGGCGCGGCGCGGTGCCCAAGCCTGTGATCCACTTCCTGAACGATCCCCGCCGCCGCGCCCTGCTGCGGGGGGTGATCGGCGCGGGCAACCGCAATTTCGGCGCGACCTTCGCGCTGTCGGCCCGCGTCATCGCGGAAAAATGCAATGTCCCCGTCCTGTGGCGCTTCGAGCTGGCGGGGACCGACACTGACATTCAAAAGGTCCGCACGGGCCTTCATCAATTCCGGGGGTTGGAATGCTTGACGGTCTGAAGCCAGAACTGGATTACCATGCGCTGAACGCGATGCTGAACCTGTATGACGCCGACGGGCGCATCCGGTTCGAGGCCGACCGCATGGCCGCGCGGCAGTATTTCCTGCAGCATGTGAACCAGAACACCGTCTTCTTCCATTCGCTGGACGAGAAGCTGGATTACCTGGTCGAGGAAGGCTATTACGAGCCGGAAGTCCTGGACCAGTATTCCAAGAATTTTCAACGCGCGATCTGGGACGCCGCCTTCAAGCGCAAGTTCCGCTTCCCGACCTTCCTGGGCGCGTTCAAGTACTACACCAGCTATACCCTGAAGACCCGCGACGGGCAGCGTTACCTGGAACGGTATGAGGACCGCGTGGTCATGGTCGCCCTGACGCTGGCACGCGGGGACGAGGCGCTCGCCATGCGCTTCATGGAAGAGATGCTGTCGGGCCGCTTCCAGCCCGCCACGCCGACCTTCCTGAACGCGGGCAAGAAATCGCGGGGCGAGCTGATCTCCTGCTTCCTGCTGCGGGTCGAGGACAACATGGAGTCCATCGGCCGGTCCATCAACTCGGCCCTGCAACTGTCCAAGCGCGGCGGCGGCGTGGCGCTGATGCTGACCAACCTGCGTGAGGCGGGGGCGCCGATCAAGGGGATCGAGAACCAGTCCAGCGGCGTCATCCCGGTGATGAAGCTGCTGGAAGACAGCTTCAGCTATGCCAACCAGCTTGGCGCGCGGCAGGGGGCCGGGGCGGTCTATCTGAACGCCCACCACCCCGACATCATGCGCTTCCTGGACACCAAGCGCGAGAACGCGGACGAGAAGATCCGCATCAAGACGCTGTCGCTGGGCGTGGTGATCCCCGACATCACGTTTGAACTGGCCAAGAAGAACGCCGACATGTACCTGTTCTCGCCCCATGACGTGCAGAAGGTTTATGGGGTGCCGTTTTCCGAGATCTCCGTCACGGAAAAATACGCCGAGATGGTGGACGACAAGCGCATCAAGAAGAAGAAGATCAGCGCGCGCGAGTTCTTCCAGACCATTGCCGAGATCCAGTTCGAATCCGGCTATCCCTACATCATGTTCGAGGACACGGTGAACCGTGCCAATCCCGTGCATGGCCGCATCACCATGTCGAACCTGTGCAGCGAGATCCTGCAGGTGAACGAGGCGTCCGAGTTCAACGAGGATCTGAGCTATTCGCACCTGGGCACGGATATTTCCTGCAACCTGGGTTCGCTGAACATCGCGGCGACCATGGACGGCCCTGACTTCGGCGCTACCATCGAGGCCGCGATCCGCGCCCTGACCGCCGTGTCGGAAATGTCGGCCATCGAGGCGGTGCCCTCGATCCGGCGCGGCAATGACGAGGCACATGCGGTCGGCCTGGGCCAGATGAACCTGCACGGGTTCCTGGCGCGCGAACGCATCCACTATGGCAGCCCCGAGGGGGTCGAGTTCACGTCCGTCTATTTCGCCGCCGTGGCCTTCCACGCCATCCGCGCGTCGAACCTGCTGGCGCAGGAGCATGGCCGGACCTTCAAGGATTTCGAGAAGTCGAAATACGCGGACGGCACGTTCTTCGACAAATACACGACCCGCGACTGGCTGCCCACGCTGCCCGACGTGGCGCGGGTCTTCGAGGGCGTGACCCTGCCCACGCGCGACGACTGGGCCGCGCTCAAGGCCGACGTGATGAAGCACGGGCTGTATAACCGCAACTTGCAAGCGGTGCCGCCGACCGGGTCGATCAGCTATATCAACAACTCGACCAGTTCGATCCATCCGATCGTGTCCAAGATCGAGATCCGCAAGGAAGGCAAGATCGGCCGCGTCTATTACCCCGCCGCCTTCATGTCGAACGACAACCTGGACTACTATCGCGACGCCTATGAGATCGGCCCCGAGGCGATCATCGACACCTATGCCGCCGCGACCGAGCATGTGGATCAGGGCCTGTCGCTGACGCTGTTCTTCCCGGCCGAGGCCACGACGCGGGACATCAACCGCGCGCAGATTTACGCGTGGAAGAAGGGCATCAAGACCATCTACTACATCCGCCTGCGCCAGACCGCGCTGGAGGGGACCGAGGTCCAGGGCTGCGTGTCCTGCACGTTGTAACGGCTGTCGCACCGGGGGTTTCACACCCCCGGTCCCCCGTGGGATATTTTTACACAGAAGATGAGAGGGGTTCTTCGGGATGAAGGATCAGCAGATGCAGACGGTCGCGCGCGCGATCAACTGGAACCGCCTGGACGACGAGAAGGATCTGGAGGTCTGGAACCGGCTGACGGTGAACTTCTGGCTGCCGGAAAAGGTGCCGCTGTCCAATGACGTGCAAAGCTGGGCCACGCTGCGGCCCGCCGAGCGCGAGTTGACGATCCGCGTCTTCACCGGCCTGACGCTGCTGGATACCGTGCAGAACACCATCGGCGCGCCGTCGATGATGCCCGACGCGATCACGCCCCACGAGGAAGCGGTGCTGTCCAACATCGCCTTCATGGAGGCGGTCCATGCGCGGTCCTATAGCTCGATCTTCTCGACCCTGTGTCTGACCAAGGAGGTGGACGAGGCCTTCCGCTGGGCCGAGGAAAACCCGCATCTGCAGGGCAAGGCGCGGCTGATCCTGGACGAATACAAGGCGGGCAGCGATCCGCTGAAACGCAAGATCGCGTCGGTCTTCCTGGAAAGCTTCCTGTTCTATTCGGGCTTCTACCTGCCGATGTACTGGTCCTCGCGCGCCAAGCTGACCAACACCGCCGACCTGATCCGCCTGATCATCCGCGACGAGGCCGTGCATGGTTATTACATCGGCTACAAGTTCCAGCGCGGGCTGGAGCGCGTGGACGAGGCGCGGCGGGCGGAACTCAAGGATTTCGCCTTCTCGCTGATGTTCGAGTTGTACGACATCGAGCAGAAATATACGGCCGAGCTTTACGACGGCATCGGCCTGACCGAGGATGTAAAGGCCTTCCTGCACTACAACGCGAACAAGGCCCTGCAGAACCTTGGTTACGAGGCGCTTTTCCCACCCCAAGCCTGCGAGGTGAACCCGGCGATCCTGGCCGCGCTGTCCCCGGATAGCGAGAACCACGATTTCTTCAGCGGCTCGGGGTCTTCCTATGTCATCGGCAAGGCGGTCGCGACCGAGGACGAGGACTGGGATTTCTAGGCGCCCATGTCGCGCAAGACCTGCGGGATCATCTCTGGCAGGTCGTCGGCGATCAGGCCGGGGCCGAAGGCGCGGGCGGCCTTGGCATGGATCAGCGTGCCCAGGCTGGCGGCCTCCAACGGCTGAAAGCCCCGTGCCAGCAGGCCGGTGATAATCCCCGCCAGCACGTCGCCCGCGCCTGCCGTGGCGAGCCAGGGGATGTCGAAGGCGGAGTGGATGCAGGCGCGGCCGTCGGGGTGGGCGATCACCGTGTCGGGGCCCTTCAGCAGCACCACCGCGCCGCAGCGCGCGGCGGCTTCTCGGGCGGCGTCCAGCTTGGAATAGGCAGGGCCTTTGGTCGGTGTTTCCGCCAGCCGCTCGGCAAGGTCGGGGAACAGGCGGGCGAATTCGCCCAGGTGCGGGGTCAGGACGCAATTGCCGTGCAGGGTGGCCATCAGGCCGGCATCGCGCGACAGGGCGGTCAGGGCGTCGGCGTCCAGAACGGTTGAACGCCGCGCGGGCAGAACTTCAGCCAGCAAGGCGGTGGCGCGGTCAATGCCGCAGCCGGGACCGATGCAAATGGCGTTGATGCGTGTGTCGGCCAGCATGTCGCGCAAGGCTACCCCGTCGTTGATGGCGCGGCGCATCAGGGCGTCGGGTTGACCGGAATGTTCGGGCAGCGCATCTTGCGGCGGTGCGATGGTCACGAGGCCCGCACCGATCCGCAGGGCGGCACGCGCCGATAGGCGTGCGGCCCCCCCATGGCTTGACGGGCCTGCGATGACCAAGGCCGAGCCATGGTCGAACTTGTGCCCGCCGCGCTTGGCGACCTGCCCGCTTGTGACTTGGTGACATCGCGGTTCGCTTGGCGCCCAGGCAAGTCCAAGGGGCGCTACGACCACCTCGCCGCACAGGGGGGGACCATCCGAGAGCAGGTGTCCCGGCTTCAGCGTCTGAAATGTCACGGTCAGGTCGGCGCCCCAGACGTGCAGATCACTGTCAGCAAGCAGCCTGCCGCTGTCTGCACACAGACCGCTGGGAACGTCGATTGCCACGACGTGATCGACGCCAGGAGATTTCGGTCCACAGAAGAGGTTGTTCACGGCATCGTGGATGCCATCGAAGACGCCCCATAGGTTATTGGCAAGCGGTCGCGACAGGCCGATGCCGAACAGGGCATCAACCATAAGTTCGGCCTGATAGGTGTATCCGACATCCGCAATGATGGGACGGACCGCACCAATCCCGCACCAGCGGTCGTGATTGGCCCGTGCGTCCGGGGGCAGGCGTTCCGCCTCGCCCAGCAGGTCCACCTGAACCTGCCAACCCTTGCCAGCCAGAAGCCGCGCCACCACGAAGCCGTCGCCGCCATTGTTGCCCGGTCCGCACAGGACGATGGCGCGATGCGGCCGTCCCTCGGGATGGGTTTCATAGTCGGGCCACTTGCGCAGGATCGCGGCGACAACGGCTTTCCCCGCCCGCTCCATCAGGTCCAGCCCCGTCACCTGTCCGCTGGCCATGGCTGCGGATTCGATGGCGCGCATTTGGGCGGTTGTCAGAACTTCGGTGCCCTGCAGCATGGCTTCTGCCTTATAATTAATCAGCCAGCGTAAAAAACAGGCGCAAACCGCTGGTCCATTCGATTGCGCGCCAAATCCATGCCGCGCCCCGTTTACCCGTGCCATGAAACCCGCCAATCAGGCACCAGGCAAGCCGCGAGGAAGGATCATTGCGATGAAGAAGGTCGAGGCGATCATCAAGCCGTTCAAGCTGGACGACGTGAAGGAAGCGTTGCAAGAGGTGGGCGTGCAGGGTCTTTCCGTCACCGAGGTCAAGGGCTTCGGCCGCCAGAAGGGCCATACCGAGCTTTATCGCGGCGCGGAATACGTGGTCGATTTCCTGCCCAAGGTGAAGATCGAGATGGTCCTGCCCGACGACCAGGTGGATGCCGCCATCGAGGCCATCATCGGCGCCGCCCGCACCGAAAAGATCGGCGACGGCAAGATCTTCGTCAGCCCCGTCGAACAGGCCATCCGCATCCGCACGGGCGAAACCGGCGACGACGCGGTCTGAGCGCATCACAAGACATTCTGCGCCCGCCGCCAGGACGAGCCGGGCCGCATCAAGGAAGAAAGGGAAGACATGACGGTCAATGACGTATTGACGCTGCTGAAGGACGAGGAGGTCGCCTATGTTGATGTGCGCTTCACCGACCCCAAGGGCAAGCTGCAGCATGTGACGCTGGACGTGGACCTGATCGACGAGGACTGGTTCGAGGAAGGCTTCATGTTCGACGGAAGCTCGATCGCCGGGTGGAAGTCGATCGACCAGTCCGACATGAAGCTGATGGCCGATCCGGCATCCGCCTATATCGATCCGTTCTATGCCGAAAAGACGCTCTGCGTGCATTGCAACGTGGTGGAACCCGACACGGGCGAACCCTATGCCCGCGACCCGCGCGGCACGGCGGTGAAGGCCGAGGCCTACCTGAAGTCCACCGGCATCGGCGACGCCTTCTACTGCGGCCCCGAGGCCGAGTTCTTCCTCTTCGACGACGTGCGTTACCAGGTGTCGCCGCAGAAGGTGTCCTATCAGATCGATTCCGTCGATGCGGCCTGGAACACCGACACCGAATACGAGATGGGCAACCAGGGCCACCGCGCGCCGCTGAAGGGCGGGTATTTCCCGGTCAATCCCATCGACGCGGGCCAGGACATCCGGGGCGAGATGCTGTCCACGATGAAGCGGATGGGCATGAAGGTGGACAAGCACCACCACGAGGTCGCCACCGGACAGCACGAACTGGGCCTGATCTTCGGCGGGTTGGTCGAACAGGCCGACAACATCCAGAAATACAAATACGTCATCCACAACGTGGCCCACGCCTATGGCAAGAGCGTGACTTTCATGCCCAAGCCCATGAAGGGCGACAACGGGTCGGGGATGCATGTCAACATGTCGATCTGGAAGGATGGCAAGCCGCTGTTCGCGGGCGACAAATATGCCGACCTGTCGCAGGAGGCGCTGTATTTCATCGGCGGCATCCTGAAGCACGCCAAGGCGCTGAACGCGATCACCAACCCTTCGACCAACAGCTACAAGCGCCTGATCCCCGGCTTCGAGGCCCCGGTGCTGCGCGCCTATTCCGCGCGCAACCGCTCGGGCGCGGTGCGCATCCCGTGGACCGAATCGCCCAAGGCCAAGCGGGTCGAGGCACGCTTCCCCGATCCCTCGGCCAACCCCTACCTGGCCTTCGCGGCCCTGCTGATGGCGGGTTTGGACGGGATCAGGAACCGCATCGATCCGGGCCCGGCGTCGGACAAGGATCTCTACGATCTGCCGCCGGAGGAACTGGCCGAAATCCCGACCGTCTGCGGCAGCTTGCGCGAGGCGCTGGAGGAACTGGAAAAGGACATGGATTTCCTGCTGCAGGGCGACGTGTTCACCCGCGACCAGCTGGAAGCCTATATCAAGCTGAAATGGGAAGAGGTCTATGCCTATGAGCATACGCCCCATCCTATCGAATACGCGATGTATTACAGCTGCTGAACCAGGGCAGCGACACGGAAAGGCGCCCTTCGGGGCGCCTTTTTGATTAACATAGGTCAAACATGTATTCTTACATAATTGATAAAATGGCATTCTATTCTAGGAGAGGGCATGAAATATTATCACCTAATTCACAAGCTTTTTGAAAAAAATATTCCGCCTGAAAAATATCCATTTCTACACCTTCTCCGGTTTCATATAGTTCTCCAATATTGCGACACCCAACTCCATCACTACTTGCACAGGCAGAGCGATAGAGAGAGGCGGCGTACGCTTCATTTTTGGGAACACCCTTTCCGTTTTCGTACAAGGTTCCTAGGG